>JASLLZ010000037.1 GCA_030746775.1 Rhodospirillales bacterium
GGGACGCGCTAGTACCGCCCCGAGCAGAAAGCCCTACTAATCAATGCACTAAAGGACAAAATGGGATAGAGGGGGATGGCCTTTAGCGGTTTTCGAGACCGCCCCGTTCGACCACTCCGGCACCCCTCCTTGCGGTCTCCAAGGACGGGCGGACCTTAGACCAACGACCCCCGCCCCGCAAGCCGGCGGCGGCGTCCGGGAGAGGCCGTCGAGCGTTGACAACGGGGCGATTGGGGGTATAGTGCCGCCTCTTCCCTTCGGGCCTCGCGGATGCTGGCGAGGCCCTCTTGAATTAAGGTCCTTTTACCGGGGCAATGCGGGGCCACCATGTTCGCAGTCATCCGGACCGGCGGGAAACAGTACCGGGTCGCCAAAAACGACGTCATTACCGTCGAGAAACTGGCCGGCGATCCCGGCGCCACCCTCGCCATCACCGACGTCTTGATGGTCGGCGGCGCCGGCGAGGCGCCGAGCGTCGGCGCACCCAGCCTCGACAAGGCCGCCGTCTACGCCGAGGTCGTCAAACAGGGCCGCGGCGACAAGATCATCGTGTTCAAGAAACAACGGCGCAAGAAGTACCGCCGCACCCACGGACATCGCCAGGATCAGACGGTGCTGCGCATCACCGACATCAGCCCCACCGGCAGCAAGCCAAAGGCGGCGGCCAAGCCCAAGGCGGCGGCCAAGCCGAAAGCGGCGGCCAAACCCAAGACGGCGGCGAAGGCACCAGCCAAGGCGAAGACAGCGGCCAAGTCCAAGCCGGCGGCGAAGGCACCGGCCAAGGCGAAGACAGCGACCAAACCCAAGGCGGCGGCGAAGCCGAAAGCGGCGGCCAAGCCGAAAGCACCGGCCAAGCCCAAGGCGAAGACGCCGGCCAAACCCAAGGAGTAGACCGCGATGGCCCACAAGAAAGCAGGCGGCAGCTCACGCAACGGCCGAGATTCGGCGGGACGGCGCTTGGGCGTCAAAAAGTTTGGCGACGAAAGTGTCGCGCCGGGCAACATCATCGTTCGCCAGCGCGGCACCAAATACAACCCCGGCGCCGGGGTCGGCATGGGCAAGGATCATACCCTGTTCGCCCTGGTCAGCGGCCGGGTCACGTTTCGCCGCAAACGGGACGACAAGGTCTTCGTCGCGGTGGAGCCCAGCCAGCCGGCCTAGACCGATTTCCCCCGCGGCGCATGGAAGCGGCCCGCACCCGGCCCTCAACATTTGAACACCGGCGCCGCTCGCCTGTCCCTTTGACGGAGGGCGCACGGACCGCGACCGATGAAGTTTCTCGACGAAGCCAAGATTTTCGTCAAAAGCGGTGACGGGGGCGCCGGGTCGGTGGCCTTTCGGCGCGAGAAGTACATTGCCTTCGGCGGCCCCGACGGCGGCGACGGCGGGCGCGGCGGCGATGTCGTGGCCGAGGCCGTCGCCGACCTTAACACCCTGATCGACTTCCGCTACGCCCAGCACTTCAAGGCCGGCCGCGGAGGCCACGGTGCCGGGCGCAACCGCAGCGGCGCCAAGGGGCGCACCGTCATCATCAAGGTGCCGGTCGGTACCCAGATCCTGGACCAGGACCGCGCCACCCTGATTGCAGACCTGACCACACCCGGCCAGCGGCTGGTGCTGGCCCGGGGCGGCGACGGCGGGTTCGGCAATGCTCATTACAAGTCGTCGACCAACCGCGCGCCGCGGCGCGCCGATGCCGGCTGGCCGGGCGAGGAGCACTGGCTGTGGCTGCGCCTCAAGCTGATCGCCGACGCCGGACTGATCGGCCTGCCCAACGCCGGCAAGTCGACCCTGTTGGCGGCGGTCTCGGGGGCCCGGCCCAAGATCGCCGATTATCCCTTCACCACGCTTCACCCCGGCCTGGGCGTGGTCCGCGTCGACGACGATGCCTTGGTGCTGGCCGACATTCCCGGCCTTATCGAAGGCGCCCACGGCGGGGCCGGGCTGGGGACGCGGTTTCTGGGCCACGTCGAGCGCTGCCGCTTGCTTATCCACCTGGTCGACGGCACGCAAGACGACGTCGCCGCGGCCTACGCCACGGTGCACCGCGAGCTGGCGTCCTACGGCGCCGGGCTGCAAGGCAAACCTGAAATCGTCGCCCTCAACAAATGCGATGCCTTGACCCGCAAGGCCACGGCCGAAAAGCGGCGCGCCCTGGCGGCGGCGAGCGATGGCCGGGTCCTCGCCGTCTCGGGTGTCAGCGGCGACGGCATCCAGGCCCTGCTGCGCCAGGCTTACGCCGCCGTCGCGGCGTGCCGCGTCGCCGAACGCCAGGAAGCCGAGGCCGAAGCGCCATGAGGAACCACAAGCCGCGGATCGGTCTGCTGGGCGGATCCTTCAATCCGGCCCACCGGGGCCATCTGCACATCTCGCGCATGGCCCTCGAACGTCTGGCCCTCGATCAGGTGTGGTGGCTGGTCTCGCCCCAAAACCCGCTCAAGCCGTGCCGCGACATGGCGCCCCTCGACGAGCGCCTGGCGTCGGCGCGCACGGTGGCCGACGATTCCCGCATCCGGGTTACCGACGTGGAACGCCGTCTCGGCACGCGCTACACCGCCGATACCCTCGATGCCCTGGCGCAAAACCATCCCGATACGCGATTCGTGTGGATCATGGGGGCCGACAACCTGATCCAGATTCCGCGCTGGAGACGCTGGACCGCGTTGTTCAAGGCGGTGCCCATTGCGGTTTTCGCCCGTCCCTCTTATTCTTTAAGGGCGCTGTCCGGCCGGGCGGCCGGGCGCTTTGCCCGGGCGCGCAAGCGCGAATCCCGCGCCGGCGCCCTGGCGACGATGAGGCCGCCGGCGTGGGTGTTCTTGCATACGCCGCTGGTCGGCGCCTCGTCGACGCGCATCCGCGACCGCGCCGGGAACACCCAGGGAAGCGGAACGGATAAAGGATAGGAGGAGCAAACCATAAGACGCCGAAAAAAAACGCCGCCGGCCAGAGCCGACCTGCTTGGGCTGGTGGAAGCCTCTCTCGATGACGACAAGGCGGACGACACCGTCGTCATCGACCTCGCCGGCAAGACCGAAATCGCCGATTTCATGGTCGTCGCCAGCGGCACCTCGCAGCGCCACGTCGGCGCCATGGCCGAACACCTGAAGGAAAATCTGAAGGCCGCCGGTCTTACCGGAATTGCCATCGAAGGGGAGACCCATTGCGACTGGGTCCTGATCGATGCCGGCGACGTCGTTGTTCACCTGTTCAAACCCGAGGTGCGGACGTTTTACAATCTGGAGAAACTGTGGGGCATCGCGCCGCCGGCGCCCGTCGCCGGCCAAAAGACCGGACTGATCGCCTGATTCGAACCGCCCCGCCGGCGCGGGGCGCGCCGTGCGCCTGACGGTGGCCGCCGTCGGCCGCTTCGGGACCGGGCGCGGGGCCGTGGAACGGACCTTGTTCGACGATTACGTCAAGCGCCTCTCCCAGCCTTTCGAGCTCAGGGAAGTCACCGAAAAGCGCCGCTTGCCGGCGGCGCAGTTGCGCCAGCGCGAAGGAACCCTGCTGTTGGCCCAGGTGCCCAAGGGCGCGCCGGTGGTGGCCTTGGACGCCGGCGGTCGGGTGCTGAGCAGCCCGGCGCTGGCCAAACGCCTGGACCAATGGCAAAGCGCCGGCATCCGTGACCTGGCCTTCCTGATCGGCGGCGCCGAGGGCCTGGACGCCGCCGTGCTGGAGCGCGCCGACCTGGTGCTTTCGCTGGGCGCCATGACCTGGCCCCATCTTCTCGTGCGCGTCCTGCTGGCCGAGCAGCTCTACCGCGCCCAGTGCATTCAGGCCGGCCATCCCTATCACCGGCGGTGAAAAACCGCCGGCTATCGCATCGGCGCCGATTTCTCTTATATTAAGGCCATGTCGAATTCCCAATCCCCGCCGCCCGGCGGCGCCGCGAAGCCGTTCGTCCTTTGCATCCTGGACGGTTGGGGCGAACGCCGGGCGCGCGACCACAACGCCATCGCGCTGGCCCAAACCCCGACCTGGGACCGCTTGCGGGCAACCTGCCCGACGGCGCGCCTGCAAGCCTCGGCCACGGACGTCGGATTGCCCGAGGGCCAGATGGGCAACTCAGAGGTCGGCCACATGAACCTGGGCGGTGGGCGCGTCGTCGTGCAGGACCTGCCGCGCATCGACGCCGCCATCGCCGATGGATCCCTGGCCCGCAACCCGGCCCTGACCGACTTCATCGCCCGCCTCGCCGACAGGGGCGGCACCTGCCACCTGATGGGATTGTTGTCGCCGGGCGGCGTCCATTCGCACCAAGACCAGATGGCGGCCCTGGCGCGCCTGGTGGGCGAAGCCGGAGTGGAGGTCGCAATACACGCCTTCCTGGACGGCCGCGACACGCCTCCGGCCAGCGCCGCCGAATGCATAAGACGCTTCCAGGGCGACGTCGCCGACATCCCCGCCGCCGCCGTCGCCACCGTCAGCGGGCGCTATTACGCCATGGACCGGGACCAGCGCTGGGAGCGCACGGACAAGGCCCACGCCGCCCTCGTCGAGGGCCGGGGCGAGGCCGCCGCCGATCCCGTCGCCGCCATCGAGGCAAGCTACGCCGCCGGGGTCACCGACGAATTCGTGCTGCCGACGGTAATCGGCGGCTATGCCGGCATGAAGGACGGCGACGGCCTGTTGATGGCCAACTTCCGCGCCGACCGGGCGCGCCAGATCCTCGATGCCCTGACCGACGACGCCTTCACCGATTTTGCGCGCCGGCGCAAGGTCGCTTTCGGCCCCCTTCTGGGCATGGTGGAATATTCCGACTCCCTGGCCCGCGCTTTCACCGCGCTGTTCGCGCCCGAGCCCCTGGACAATATCCTGGGCGAGCTCGTCGCCGATGCCGGCCTGGCCCAGTTGCGCATCGCCGAGACCGAGAAATACGCCCACGTCACCTTCTTCCTCAACGGCGGACGCGAAGCGGTCTTTGCGGGCGAGGAGCGCATCATGGTGCCCTCGCCCAAGGTCGCGACCTACGATGAGAAGCCCGAGATGTCGGCCTTCGAGCTGACCGACAAACTGGTGGCGGCGATCGGCGAGCGGCGCTTCCACCTCATCGTCGTCAACTACGCCAACGGCGACATGGTCGGCCATACGGGCAAGCTGGACGCCGCCATCAAGGCTGCCGAGGCCGTCGATGCGTGCCTCGGACGATTGCAAGAGGCGGTGACGGCGGCCGGCGGCATGCTGCTCGTCACCGCCGACCACGGCAACGCCGAGATGATGGTCGATGGCGAAAGCGACCAGCCCCATACCGCCCATACCCTGAGCCCGGTGCCCCTGGTCCTGGTCAACGGTCCGCCCGGGTCCGGGCTCGCCGACGGCCGCCTGGCCGACGTGGCGCCGACGGTGCTGCGTCTCATGGGACTTGCCCAGCCCGCCGAAATGACCGGCCGGGCGCTCCTCGAAGAGGGAAGCGCCGCCACCGGCGCCGCGCAATAGGGTGAACCCGATCGCTTTTCCCAAAACGTTGCTGTCGTCGCTTGTGGCGGCCGCCTTGCTGTCGGGCGTTGCCGCGACCTCGCCCCGGGCCGCCGAAGGCGTCGATGAGCAACTGAAAGAGGTCGAGCGCGCCATCAAGGCCGGGCGCAAGACGGACAAGGCCCTGAAACGGAAGGCCAGGAACCTGGGCGATCAGTTGCGCCTGACCCGCCGCCAATCGGTGGCGATCGCGCGCAGCATCCAAGAGAACGAGTCCGAGGTGTCACGCCTGGAAGCCGATCTGGCCCGGCTGGAACAGGGCGAGTTGGAGAAAACGAAGGCCCTTGGCCACAGCCGCGAGCAGTTCTCGCAAGTTCTCATGGCCCTCCAGAAGATCGCCCGCAACCCGCCCGAAGCCATGATCGTCCAACCTCTGACGCCATCCCAGATGGTGCGCAGCGCCATTCTGCTGCGCGCCGCCGTGCCCGAAATCGAACAACGCGCCGGACATCTGCGCCGCGGCCTCCTTCTGCTCGCCCAGACGCGGCGCGAGATGGACGAACGACGCGGCCAGTTGGCCGCCGTCACCGGGACACTGAAAGAGCAACGATCGCGCCTCGCGGCTCTTATGAAAGACAAACAGACCCTTTATCGCCGAGCCGTCGCCCGCAGCACCGAGGCGGAAGGCCGCGTCAAGGCCCTGGCCCGCAAGGCGGGAGACATGCGCGAACTGTTGCGGCGCCTGGAAAGCGATCGTCTGGCGCGCGAAAAAGCGGCGCGCGAGAAGGCCGAACGAGAAAAAGCGGCGCGCCGGAAGGCCGCAAGCGAGATGGCGGCGCGGGAAAAGTCCGGCGCGTCGAAACCGGCCCCGCAAACGGCCGCCGTAGTCGAACCGGCGCCCGAAAGCGCCCCGCCACCCATCAGCCAGGCGCGCGGCACCCTGCCGTTTCCCGTCGCCGGGCGTGTGGTCGGACTCTACGGTCAGGCGATGGATACCGGAATGACGCGCAAGGGAATCCTAATTCGAACCCGCCGCTCGGCCCAAGTCGTGGCGCCGCACGGCGGCCGGGTCATGTTTGCCGGGCCGTTTCGCGGTTACGGGCACCTCTTGATCATCGAACACGGCGAGGGATATCATAGCCTTCTCGCCGGACTTGGCCGCATCGACGCGACCCTGGGACAATCGGTGGTAGCTGGTGAACCGATTGGCCTCATGGGATCGGCCAGCGGCAACGCGCTGGAGCTCTACGTGGAGTTCAGACGCAAAGGACAACCCATCAATCCCCTGCCATGGTTGGCAGCAAAGAAAGGGAAGGTAAGCGGATGAGGTATCGTTTATTCATCGCTGTCGCCGTGGCCGGCTTGATCCTCTCGGCGCCGGCGAAGGTGGCGCGGGCGGTCGAAAACGGAACCGACACGTACCGTCTATTGAATCTGTTGGGCGACGTCTTCGAGCGGGTACGGGCCGATTACGTCGAGGACCCCACCGATCAGGAACTGATCGAGTCGGCCATCACCGGCATGCTGGTATCGCTCGATCCCCATTCCAGCTATCTCAACGCCAAGAGTTTCCGCGAGATGCAGGTACAGACCCGGGGCGAATTCGGCGGCCTGGGCATCGAGGTCACGATGGAGAACGGCCTGGTCAAGGTGGTCTCGCCGATCGACGACACGCCGGCCTTTCGCGCCGGCATCGAGCCCGGCGACCTGATCACCCACCTGAACGGCGAACCGGTCCTTGGGCTCGCCCTGTCGGAGGCCGTCGAAAAAATGCGCGGTCCCGTCGGCAGCGATCTCAAGATCACAATCCGCCGCCAAGGGCGCGATCCGTTCGACGTCTCCATCACCCGCGCCGTCATCAAGATCACTTCGGTGCGCTCGCGCCTTGAGGGCGACATCGGATACCTGCGCATCACTTCGTTCAACGAACGCACGGATACGGGCGTCACCAAGGCGATGGATGCCTTCGACAAGGAATTGGGCGAAAAGCTGAGGGGCATCGTTCTCGACCTGCGCAACAACCCGGGCGGTCTCTTGGACCAGGCCATCTCGGTCTCCGACGCTTTTCTGGACAAGGGCGAAATCGTCTCTACCCGCGCCCGGCGCAACGAAGACACCCAACGCTACAATGCCCGGCCCGGGGACCTGGCCAAGGGACTGCCCATCGTGGTCCTGACCAATGGCGGCTCGGCCTCGGCATCCGAAATCGTCGCCGGCGCCCTTCAAGATCACCGCCGCGCCATCATTCTCGGCACCAAGTCGTTCGGCAAGGGCTCGGTACAGACCATCATTCCGCTGCCCGGCCACGGCGCCATGCGTCTTACGACGGCACGTTACTACACACCGTCGGGGCGTTCCATCCAGTCGGTCGGTATCGAGCCCGACATCGAGGTCAAGCAGGCGCGCATCGAGGCCATCGAGCCGGCCTCGCGGCGCCGCGAATCGGACCTGCGCGGCGCCCTCCCCAACGACGTGGATAAAGACAGCCCCGAGAAACCTGGCGCGGCCGATGCGCAACCGCCCGTCAAACCCGAGGACTATCAGTTGGCGCGGGCGCTCGATCTCATCAACGGGGTCGCCATGTTCTCCACCAGGCTGGCGGAATAACCACCGGGTGACGGCGTGAAACTGTTCGGAATCAGCTTCGGCAAGAAAAAGGGCGGCGGCGACGACGACGACGAAGAGGACGAAGAAGACGAAGAAGACGAAGAAGAAGACGAAGAAGAAGACGAGGAAGAAGACGACGAGGAAGAAGACGAAGAAAGCCCGAGGGCCGGCGCGGCAGGGGGCGACGACCCCAGGGCCGATGACAGACAAGAGGGCGCCGCCGAGGACGCGCCGTCGGACGACGCCGAAGAGGACATTTCCGAAGACGAAATCGACGACGAAGAAGAAGACGAAGAAGACGATTGGGACGAAGACGACGAAGACGACGATGGTGAGGGAGGCCGGGGAGCCGGCAAGTTTCGGCTGATCGCCATCGGCGCCGGTGCCCTGGTATTGCTTGGCGCGGCGGGCGGTGGGGCGTGGTGGTTCCTGAGCAACGATGCCGCCCCGCAAACAGGGGCCGCCAGGGCCACGCCCGAGGGTCCCCGGGTGGTCGTCGACGTGCCGCCGAAAAGGCGCGCGCCGGACGGCGGATTGCTGACCCCGCCGGCCGGGAAGGCCCTTACGGCGCCCAGACCCGGCCAGGACCCGGCGGCCGCCCAGTCGCCGGCACCGGGCGGCGCCGTTGGCCAAGCCGGGGCCGTTGCCGGCGCCGCTCCGGGCAGCCTCAATGCCGTTTCGTCGTCGATTCGCGAGCCCGGCGCGGGCATCGTCGTCCCCGCCGTCAGCCAAGTGGCCTTCGCCAACGTCCCCGCCGCCGCGCCGGGCCAACCCCTGGCCGCCGTTCCCGATCCGGCCCTGATCGAGCAGACTGCCCAAGGGACCCTGCCCAAGATCGGCGAGGACGGCCGCATGGCCTGGCAGGTCTATGCCCGGCCCTTCGAGGACAACGGCCAGCGTCCGCGCATCGTCGTCATCATTGGCGGGCTGGGTCTGAGCCGGGCCGCCACCGAAGCCGCGGTGGGCCGCTTGCCGGGCGCCGTCACCCTGGCCTTCGATCCCTACGCCAAGGGGCTGCAGGACTGGGTCTCCCGGGCCCGCCAGGCGGGGCACGAGGTCCTGCTGTCCCTGCCCATGGAACCCGCCGCCTTTCCCCTCTACGATCCCGGCCCCCTGGCCCTTCTGACCAGCTTGGCGCCGGAGGCCAATCTGGGGCGTCTTGCTTTCCTGCTCGGCCGGATTTCGGGTTACGTCGGTGTCGTTTCGGCCCACGGATCGAAGTTTACCACCGAGAAGATGCACTTCCTCCCGGTCCTTGAATTTCTCAAGCAACGCGGTTTGATGTACGTCGATAACGGGTCGACCAAAAAGTCGCTGGCTACCCCCATCGCGTCCGAAATCGGCCTGCCCAGCACCGTCAGCAACGTAAACCTGGATTTTGATTTATCCCGCCCAGCCCTCGATTCCCGGCTTGCCAAGCTGGAGGAAACGGCGCGCAAGAACAAGACCGCCGTGGTCATGGCCTCGCCCTATCCGGTGGTTCTCGAGCGCCTGGCGGCTTGGATCGGGACCCTGGACAAGAAGGGCCTTGTCGTGGCGCCCGTGTCGTCGCTTCCGGTGCCGTCCGCGGCGCCGCCGGCCGCGCCGAAACCCGCCAAACCGTAGTGGCGAAGAAAGCCGAAGTCCGTCCCTATCGCCGGGGCGTCGGAGCGATGGTGCTCAACCACCGCGGCGAAGTCTTCGTCGGGCGGCGCATCGACACGCCGGGCGAGGCCTGGCAAATGCCCCAGGGCGGCATCGACGCCGGCGAGGCGCCGCGCCTGGCGGTGAAAAGGGAGTTGGCCGAGGAAACCGGCATCGAGACGGCCCGCATCGTCGCCGAAAGCGCCGGCTGGCTGCGCTATGACCTGCCCCGCGATCTGTCGGCGCGGGTGTGGAAGGGACGCTACCGGGGCCAGGAACAGAAATGGTTCGCCCTCAGGTTCACCGGCATCGACGGCGATATCGACCTGAATGCCAGCCGCCACCCAGAGTTCAGCCAATGGAAGTGGGTGGCGATCGACCGTCTGCCCGACCTCATCGTCGCATTCAAACGGCGCCTCTACGAAGACGTCGTGGCCGAATTCCGCCATTTGGCGAAGCCGCGACATATCGACTACTCTTGAGCGGACGAAGGCGTTAGTATGGCGCCCGTTCGGTCGGGTATCGGGACCCGATAATGCCTTGGAGTTTCGGTCGAAAATCTTTCGTGCTTCATTCCCTTTAGATATTCCACTCTCAAACCGGTCGATGTGAAATGGGCTCTGGCGAGGAATTTGCCGTCTTACTGACCGTCATCGGCATCGACCTTGTTCTGTCGGGCGACAATGCGATCGTCATCGGAACGGCGGCGGCGCGCCTGCCGCCGAAGTACCGCCAGCGCGCCATCACCATCGGCATCGTCATCGCGGCGGTGACGCGCATGGTGTTCGCCCTTATCGCGTTTTATTTGCTCAAGATTGTCGGCCTGCTTTTGATCGGCGGGCTATTGTTGTTTTGGGTCGCGTGGAGCATGTGGCGCGAAATCAGCGGTGGGGCGGCGACCGGCGACCCGTCGACGGACGATGACGCCACGACCAAGCTCGACGCCGAACATTCCTTTCGCCGCGCCTTGCTCATCATTGTCGTGGCCGACGTGTCGATGTCGCTCGACAACGTCTTGGGTGTGGTCGGCGCGGCGCGTGATCATTTCGAGATTCTTGTTTTCGGGTTGGCCCTGTCAATCGCCCTGATGGGCGTGGCGGCCAATTACATCGCACGCGTCCTGACCCGCTATCCGTGGATCATCTATGTCGGCATCGCGCTCATCATCTATGTCGGGGCGGATATGACGTGGCGCGGTTTCTTCCAGGTCACCGACGCCTTGGGCTGGTTCGAGAAAACCGCTTGAGAAGAACGCCACCATCGGTCATCCTTCGGTCATGTTGGACGAATTTCCCCGTGCCGCCCTGGTCACTGGCGCCGCCCTGCGGGTCGGGCGCAACATCGCTTTGGAACTGGCGGCCCACGGCAGGGCGGTGGCGGTTCACTACAATACCTCGGGCGATGCCGCCGCCGAGGTCGTCGAACGGATCAACGACAACGGCGGCAAGGCGGTGGCCGTCCAGGCCGATCTCATGGACGATGGGGCGGCGCGCGCCCTGATCGCGCGGGCGGTCGAAGGCGTCGGTCCCCTTACCTGTCTGATCAACAACGCCTCGGTGTTCGAAGAAGACACGTCCGATACCGCCTCGCGCGACCTCTGGGACACCCACATGCAGGTCAACCTGCGCGCCCCGTTTGTCCTCTCGCAGGCCTTCGCCGAGCAACTGCCGAGGAGCATCGAGGGCAATATCGTCAACCTCATCGACCAACGGGTCCTCAACCTGACGCCCCATTTTACATCCTATACCCTGAGCAAGGCGGCGCTGTGGACCCTGACCCAGACGATGGCCATGGCCCTGGCGCCCGGCATCCGCGTCAATGCCGTGGGCCCGGGTCCGACCCTACCCAGCCCGCGTCAAACGCAAGAGCAATTCATCCGCCAATGGGCGGCGCTGCCGTTGGGCCGGCCCGCCGAAGCCGAGGAAATTGCCGAAACCGTCAGCTTTATCCTTGACGCGCCGGCAATGACCGGGCAGATGATCGCCTTGGACGCAGGCCAGCATCTCGGCTGGCGGCAAGCCGCCGTTCCCGACGCGCAAGACGAATGACTCCCTCTTTTCGAATCGGCGAGACGACCCCATGACGACCACCAAGTTGAACGTTGTCCACCCTTTGCCCATTGCCGACGCCCGTCGGGCGGTACGCCACGTCTTCATCCGCGATCTGGTGCTCAAGTGCTCGATCGGCGTGCATGGACACGAGCGCCAGACCGACCAGCGGGTCCGCATCAACCTTGACCTCGCCGTCCAAGAGGCCGACCTCGGGCTCGACGACGACCTGAGGAACGTGGTGTGTTATGAGGACGTCGCGAACACGGTCCGCGCCATCGTGGCCCGGGGCCACGTCAATCTGGTCGAGACCCTGGCCGAGGATATCGCCGCCGCCTGCCTGAGAGACAAGTATATTCGCTCGCTGCGTGTACGGGTGGAAAAACTGGACGTCTTCGCCGATGCCGCCAGCGTCGGTGTGGAGATCGAAAGAGTGAACAAAACAGTATAGAAGCCCCGCTACACTGGGTGGAATTCCGGGTCGTGGAATGGGAATTGCCGAGACCTGCCGGTGGTAAGTTGTGCACAGGCGTCCTTATCTTGAATCAATGCTATGTCACTATTCCGTGAATACTTGCCATGTCTCATTCGATCATCAAAAATTCGTTTTCAGCCATAATTTCAATGGGTTACGGCATTGCCTAAAATATGAGCAATGTGAAGAAGGCCATGGTATTTGTAGGGTCGGGATGGCAGAGGGGTCATTTTCAACAGATTTATCCACAGAATGCGTGGATACTTTTTATGGTGCCCCCGGGGACGTTCCGAATTCCGCTTTGAAAACAAGGCGCCACGCGGTGCATTGACGGCGACCGGGCTTTTCACCACATAGCAACTCATGGGCGATTCAGCCAACCAGAAAAGAGAAACGGTTCCCCAATCGGCGGCCCACGCCCGCTTTACCGCCGGGGCCGCGGTGATTACTTCCGCCCTGGCGACGATACCCGGCGGCGCCGGTGTCTATCGGATGATCAACGGCGCCGGCGACGTCCTTTACGTGGGCAAGGCCAAGAGCCTCAGGAAACGGGTGTCGAGCTACACCAACCTGGCCCGTCTTTCCATTCGCCTCGGGCGCATGGTCGCCGAGACGGCGTCGATGGAATTCGTCACCACCCACACCGAGGCCGAAGCCCTGCTGTTGGAAGCCAACCTGATCAAGCGCTTCCAGCCGCGCTATAACATTCTCCTGCGTGACGACAAATCGTTCCCGTCGATCCTTCTTACCCGCGATCACGCTTACCCGCGTGTCCTCAAGCATCGCGGAGCGCGGCGCCGCAAGGGCGAGTACTTCGGCCCCTTCGCCTCGGTCTGGGCGGTCAACGAAACCCTGACCATCCTGCAGCGTGCCTTCCTTCTCCGTTCGTGCTCGGACTCGATCTTCGCCGGGCGCACCCGGCCCTGCCTGCTCTATCAGATCAAGCGCTGCAGCGCGCCCTGTGTCGGACGCATAGAGGACGGCGATTACGCCGCCCTGGTCGATCAGGCGCGCGCCTTTCTGGCCGGCGGCAGTCACGACATCCAGCGCCGGCTGGCGCGGCGCATGGAAGACGCCAGCCAGGCCCTGGCCTTCGAACAGGCGGCCCAGTACCGCGACCGCATCCGGGCCCTGAGCCGCATCCAGGCCCATCAGGACATCAACCTTCACGGCATCGGCACGGCGGATATCATCGCCGCCCATCAGAACGGCGGCCAGACCTGCATTCAGGTCTTTTTCTTCCGCTCGGGCCGCAATTACGGCAATCGCGCTTACTATCCCAGCCACGCCCGCGACGACGACGCGCCCAAGGTCCTGGCCGCCTTCATCGGCCAGTTCTACGACGCCATGCCGCCGCCTCGCCTGATCCTGCTCAGCCACGCCGTGCAAGACCAGGCGCTGGTCGCCGAGGCCCTGGGCGTGCGGGCCGGTCGCAAGGTTACCGTGCATACCCCCAAACGCGGCGACAAGCGCAACCTGGTCGCCCATGCCCTGGTCAACGCCCGCGAGGCCCTGGGCCGGCGAATGTCGCAAAGCGCCTCTCAGCGCCGCCTCCTCGACGGCCTGGGGCGGGTCCTCGACCTGGACGGCGCGCCCGAACGCATCGAGGTCTACGACAACAGCCACATTTCGGGATCCCAAGCGGTCGGCGCGATGATCGTCGCCGGCGCCGAAGGCTTCCTCAAGGGCGCCTATCGCAAATTCAACATCGGCGGCGGGTCGAGGCGCGGCCACTCCGATATTCCCCCGGGCGGCGGAGACGATACCGCCATGATGCGCGAGGTGCTGACGCGGCGCTTCGCCCGCGCCCTGAAAGAGAACCCGGACCGTGACCAGTGGCCCGACCTGGTCCTGATCGACGGCGGCGCCGGACAGCTCGGCGTGGCGCGGGAGGTCTTCGCCGAGCTTGGCATCGACGACGTGGCCGTCGCCGCCATCGCCAAGGGACCCGACCGCCACGCCGGACGCGAGCGATTGTTCCTTCCCGGCCGCGAGCCCTTCACCTTGCCGGTCCGCGACCCCGTCCTCTACTTCCTCCAGCGCCTGCGCGATGAAGCGCACCGCTTCGCCATCGGCGCCCATCGGGCCAAACGGGCCAAGGGCATGTCGCGCTCGGCCCTCGACGCCGTTCCCGGAATCGGCGCCAAGCGAAAAAAGGCGCTGTTGCACCACTTCGGATCGGCGCCGGCGGTGGCCCAGGCCGGTCGCGCCGATCTCGAAGCCGTCGCCGGGGTCTCGACGGCAATGGCCAACAAAATCTATGACTGGTTCCACCCCGATGGGTAATATGCATCCGTCGGCCCCTCCTTCCGCCGCCATGCGGTACATTCCATGATGAGCAGACTGCCCAATATCCTGACCTTTTCGCGCATCGCCGCCATACCCGTCGTCGTCGGCCTCCTTTTCATCGGCAGCGACGTCGGCAATTGGACGGCGCTGGGCGTCTACATATACGCCTGTGTCACCGACTTCCTGGACGGCTATCTGGCCCGGGCATGGAAACAGCAGTCCAGCCTCGGCCGCTTCCTCGATCCCGTTGCCGACAAACTGTTTATCGCCGCGATCCTCCTCATCTTGGTCGGCATCGACCGCATCACCGGCGTCGCCCTTCTGCCGGCGGTGGTCATCCTGTGCCGCGAGATACTGGTTTCGGGGCTGCGTGAGTTTCTCGCCGAGGTGCGGGTCGGGGTCCCGGTCAACCGGCTGGCGAAATGGAAGACGACGATCCAGATGGTTGCCATCGGCTTTTTGGTAACCGCCGAGTCGGGTCCCGATTTTGGGCCGCTGACGACCCTCGAGGTCGGCCTGTATGGATTGTGGGCGGCGGCCCTTTTGACCCTGGTCACCGGCTTCGATTATCTGTTGGCGGGGCTTAAACACATTCACCGCGCCGAGAGCTGACAGGGGCTCAGACGATGAAGGTATTCGGACTCATAGGGTGGAGCAACGCCGGCAAGACGACGCTGATGATCAATCTGCTGCCTGAACTGATCGGCCGCGGCATCAAGGTGTCGACCATGAAACACGGCCACCACGACTTCGACATCGACAGGGCGGGCAAGGATTCCTTTCGCCACCGCGAAGCCGGCGCCACCGAGGTTCTGCTCACCTCGGCCAGCCGATGGGCCCTGATGCACGAGCTTCGCGGGGCGCCCGAGCGTTCCATCGAGAACCTGATCAGCCACATGACCCCGGTCGATCTTCTGCTCATCGAAGGGTTCAAGACCCACCGCCACGTCAAGTTGGAGATTCACCGACCCGCCGAGGGCAAGCCCCTCATTTGCCGCGACGACCCGGACGTGGTGGCGGTGGCCTCGGACCAATTGTTGCCCGATATCGATCTGCCGGTCCTCGACCTCAACGACATCCCGGCCATCGCCGATTTCATCGTTTCATATTGCGGACTCAAAGTAGGCGCCGGAAATGGCGGAACCTGAACCGCGAACCGTTTCGGCGGACGGCGAGTTGATGGCCCTCGACCGCGCCCTTGCCCTGTTGGCCGACCAGGTGACGCCGGTAACCGGCCGCGAAGACGTCTCCCTGCGCCAAGCCCTGGGCCGCATCCTGGCCGAGGACGTGGTCGCGCCCGGCGACGTGCCGGGCCACGACAACGCCGCCGTCGACGGCTATGCCGTCTTTTTCGACGACCTGGAAGCCACCGGCGAAACCCGGCTACCGGTAACAGCGCGCATCGCCGCGGGCCATCCCCTGGGCCGCGCGGCGCGGCCGGGCGAGGCGTTGCAGGTCTTCACCGGCGCCCCCCTGCCGGCCGGCCCGGATACCGTTTTCTTGGTCGAGGACTGCCGGACCGACGGCGATCACGTGATTTTGGGTAATGCCGGTGGGAGCGGCGCCATCCGGCGCGGCGCCAACCGCCGCCAGGCCGGCGAGGACATCCGTGCGGGTGCCACCGTCTTGCGCGCCGGGCGGCGCCTTCGCGCCCAGGAGGTCGGGCTGGCGGCATCGGTCGGCAGGGCCCGGCTGCGGGTCTTCGAGCCCTTGCGGGCGGCGGTGTTCTCGACCGGCGACGAGGTCCGCGACCCGGCGACGGGCGAAGGCCTCGCCCGGGGATGCATATACGATTCCAACCGCTACTCGGTCATCGCCTTGTTGGAGGGACTGGGCTGCGAGGTGACCGACCTCGGTATCCTTGGGGACCGCCTGGATATCGTCCGGGACGCCCTTGCCGAGGCGGCCCGGGAACACCCGCTTCTGATCACCACGGGCGGCGTCTCGATGGGCGAGGAAGACCACGTGCGGACCGCCGTCGAAGCCCTGGGCCGCATCCATTTCTGGCGCCTGGCGATCAAGCCGGGGCGGCCGCTGGCCTTCGGCGAGGTGGGCGGCGCCACCTTTCTCGGCCTGCCCGGCAATCCGGTGGCGGTGATGGTCACCTTCATGCGCATCGCGCGCCCGGTGATCATCTTGCTTTCCGGCGGTTGCGACATCACGCCGCCGCTATACAAGGTACGCGCCGGGTTCGATTTCAGGGCCAAGAAGCCGGGCCGGCGCGAGTGGCTGCGCGCCCGCCTGATCGCCGATGCCGCCGGGCCGATCGCCGAAAAATTCGCCGCCCAGGGTTCCGGCATCCTGACCTCCATGGTCGAGGCGGACGGACTGGTCGAGCTGAGCGAGGACCAAGGGCCGCTGGTCAAGGGCACGCTGGTCGATTTCCTGCCTTTCAACGAGGTCACGCGATGAAAATCGTCTATTTTGCCTGGCTGCGCGAAAAGACCGGCGTCGCCGAGGAAGAAGTGAGCCCGCCCGACAGCGTGACCGACGTGCGCGGCCTGGTCGAATGGCTGCGCCGCCGGGGCGGCGGTTACGCCGAGGCCTTCGCCGACCTGGGACCGGTGCGCGTCGCCGTCAATCTCGAACATGTTACAATGGATCAGGCCGTGGAACCGGACGACGAGGTGGCGTTCTTCCCGCCCGTTACCGGAGGCTGAGGACACACCGTGATCAAGGTGCAGCGCGAGGATTTCGATACCGGCGCCGAGTTGGCGCGCTTGAGCGCCGGCAATTTCGCCGTCGGCGGCGTCGCCGCCTTCGTCGGCGTGGTGCGCGACATGGCCGAGGGCGAGGCCCTGACGGCGATGGAGCTTGAGCACTATCCGGGCATGACTGAGAAGGCCCTGGCCGACATCGAGGCCGAAGCCAAGCGGCGCTGGCCTCTGGAGGCAAGCCTGATTATCCATCGCCACGGCACCCTGGAACCCGGCGATCGCATTGTCTTGGTGGCAACGGCGTCGGCCCACCGCCAGGCGGCCTTCGAGGCCTGTCAGTTCCTGGTCGACTGGCTGAAGACCAAGGCGCCGTTCTGGAAGCGCGAAGAAACGGCGGCCGGCCATCGCTGGGTGAACGCGCGCGCGGCCGACGACTCACAGGCGGCGCGTTGGGAAAAGGGCAAGGCAACCGGCTGATTTGGCGCCGGAAGCAGTGCAACAGACCATGAGCAAGAAACCGGCCGGTCCCGCCAAGGCGTACCGCAACCGCAAATTCCTCGACGGCTTCGATGCCCGGCCCTTGCGCATCCTGGCCGAATATATGGAGCCTCAGGCCCGCTTCGAGGACGCCGAGCTGAGCGACACCATCGTCTTCATGGGCTCGGCCCGTCTGCTGCCCCTGGACGAGGCGGAACGCCGGGTGGCAAAGGCCGAGCGAAGCGGTAAGGGCCTCAAGACCGCCCGCATGCGCCTGGCCATGGCGCATTACTACGAAGACGCCCGCGAGCTGGCCCGGCGCCTCACCGAATGGTCGAAGACCCTGGAAGGCAACCGGCGCCGCTTCGTCGTCTGCACGGGCGGCGGCCCGGGCGCCATGGAGGCCGCCAACCGCGGCGCCTCGGAGGCGCGCGGCCTGAACGTCGGGCTTGGCATCTCACTGCCCAAGGAGGCCCACGGCAACCCTTACATCACCCACAACCTGTCCTTCGATTTCCACTATTTCTTCATGCGCAAGTTTTGGTTCATCTATCTGGCCAAGGCGATCGTCTTTTTCCCCGGCGGTTTCGGGACGCTGGACGAGTTCTTCGAAACCCTGACCCTGGTGCAAACCGGCAAGCTGGAAAAGAAGTTGCCCCTGGTGCTCTACGGCACCGACTATTGGGACCGCGTCCTCAACCTCGACGCCCTGGTCGAAAACGGCATGATCGACGATCAGGACCCGGACCGTATCTTCCGGGCCAATTCGGTCGACGAGGCCTTCCGCTACATCACCGCGGAGCTCTTGGAATACGCCCTCGCCGACCCGGGCGGGCGGATGTAGGGAGCGTGCTTGGTCATGGACTCGTAATATCAACCGGCCGCTATAATTTTCGCAGGCGCGGAACGGCAACGGTTGCCAGAACGCCAACCAAAATAAGAATTGCGCCGTTGACCAAAAGTGCGCCGTCAGCCCCCAGCATGACGGCGAGGGCGCCCATCTCCAGATGTCCAAGCGGCGCCGAGCCGATGGCAAACACCCAAAATCCCATTGCCCTGCCGCGAAGATGATTGGGGACGCTCAGCTGCATCATGCTCTGGCTGAGGACATCGGTTGCCGTCGCCAATCCGGCAACGATGACAAGGGCCACGAGCGCCAGGACGAATCGGTCCAAAGCCGAAAGCAACACCAAGCTGCCGCCGAAGGCGCAAACGACGGCGAGATAGATCGCCCCGCGTCGTCGCAGGCCCGCCATGCCGGCCAACATCACGCCGACCACGATGCCGCCGACGGCGCGCGCGGCATGCATCCGCCCCAAACCTTCGGCGCCCTCGCCGAAATGCGTGCTCGCCAGTTCCGGCAATGCCGTTACGAACGAGAAGCCGAAAACCTCAACCACCGCCGTTACCAATACCAGCGCCAGCAAGACCGGGTTGGTGCCCATCTCGCCGATGCACTGGCGCAGGTTTTGTCCGATGGGAACCTGTCCGATCGTCTCGGCCAGACCGGCTGAACGCAGCCGGGACATAAAGGTAAACGCAATCCCATGGGCCGCCGCCATACATAGGATCGCAACCGGCGCGCCATACCTTTGCATGGCGGCCCCGCCGACCAGCGCGCCCGCCAATTGCCCAACGCGGGAGCCGACATTCAGCAGACCGAGACCGGCGACGATATGCTCGCCGCCGACGACGTCATAGGCGTAACTGATGCGCGCCGGTTGGCCCGTGGCGTGCACGCAGCCGTAGATGAAGGAAAAGGACAAGATCAGCCAGAGATGGGCGCTCCACATCGCGATCACGGCGGAAAACACCCCGAAACTGAAAAGCATCGCCAGTTCGACACGGCGCAGCAAGGCCCGGCGATCCGACCAGTCGGCGACGGCGCCGGACAGCATGCCGAAGACCAAATTGGGCAGAAAATAAAGGGCCAGCGCCATCCCCACCCAGGCCGAAGACCGCGTGATCTCGAAGACCAGCATTCCCACGATCACGAGCCAGCCGGCCATGCCGAAGCTGCTACCGGCGGAGCCACCGCATAGCTTGTGGAAGTCACGATCGCGTAGCGCCGGATGGCCGATCACGGAGCCGACCACAGGCTGGACATCTGGGCGCCCCGTGGGACGCGCGGTCGGATCCTCCGTCGGGTTCTTTCGTCCGGCGTCATCGACGGCTCAATGGGGCATTACGAGGTTTCCTCGGACGCGAGGTATCCCTGTAGCCACAGCCGACCCGAGATGTTGTCGCCGGGTTTGGGCGGCGGCCCTTCGAGCGCGTGATCAGTCACATAGATGGGCACCTCGAACTCCTGATCGTCTATAATTATCAGGGTCCCTCTTACAACGTGGACCGTCTGCCCCCCCCAGTCGAAAGGATGACACCGCGCGGACCCGAGCCCGGAAAGCAAAGTCGCTGATGGCACACCCCTCTAAGGAGTCGAGGATTGCCGCGCCGTCCATGGAGATTTCTATGGCGCCATCCTTGTTGGTTATCAGTTCCTCCCCTATTTCGGCCCATGATTTCCTATGCCGCGCGATGACCTCGGGATCGGTGATCACGATGGGTTCGGGCTCGATCACCTTCAAGCGATAGGCCACTCCGGCGAGGTCGAATTCGTAGGTCTTGCCTTCCTCATACTTGTCCTTGTTGACGTGATAGAGGGTGTCGAAGAAACCCAGGCTGGCTTTGTCACCAAAGACGCCGTCGATCCGCGCCTCGATACCGTTCTCCCATTCCTGAATTTTGGCGATTGTGATGGGATAGCGAGCTCCGACTCTCGCGAAGGGGTAGGTGGACTGGAATTTGATCTCTTTTTCTTCTTGGTTGGTGACGCTCAAGACGAGCGCCGCGAGATCGGTGTCCGGGGCCACCATCGAAAGGACGGTTTCATCCCGTGACCGGCCGGTTTCCGGATCCTTGAATGAATGTTTTGCGGCCTTGAAGATCTCGGTCTTACCGTCTCCGTAGATCAACCCCAGGAAATGAGGGAATACCTCTTTCTTGTCACCCAGGCATCCCCAATGGTTGCCGTGGCCTTCCATCATCCGCTTCTACCATCCATCGCCGCTCCACGATGTCAGGGCGCCATACCAAGAATGAAAAGTAGGCTGCTCCGTTTTTGTCGGTTCAGGCGGCCGAGGCGGCGCTTTCGGGCTGTTTGCCGACCGCCTTTTCGTAGTCTTCCATCATGGCGAGGGTGACGTCGCCCGGCGTGTAGCGGTGGTCGTCGATCTCGCCGACCGGCGTGACCTCGACCGCCGTGCCGGTGATGAAAACCTCGCTCGCCTGGGCCAGCTCGCCGGGCATGATGACGCGCTCGACGACCTCGATGCCGCGCGCCTTGGCCAGATCGATGACCGTGCGCCGGGTGATGCCGTTGAGAAAGCAGTCCGGCGTCGGCGTATGCAGCTTGCCGTCGCCCATGAGCATAAAGATGTTGGCGCCCGTCGTCTCGGCGACCTGGCCGCGCCAGTCCAGCATCAGGGCATCGTCGTAGCCCTGGCTCTCGACCTCGTGGCGCGACAGGGTGCAGATCATGTAGAGACCGGCCGCCTTGGCGTGGACCGGCGCCGTCTCGGGCGTCGGGCGGCGCCACGACGACGTCTTGAGGCGGATGCCCTTCATGCGCGCCTCGGGCGAGAAATAGGACGGCCAGGGCCAGGTGGCGATGGCGACGTGGATGCGCGTGTCCTGCGCCGAGACGCCCATCATCTCGCTGCCGCGCCAGGCCACCGGCCTGACATAGCCGTCGACGATGCCGTTGGCCTCGCAGGTCTCGTTGCACGCGGCGTCGATTTCGGCCACCGAATAGGGCAATTCGAAGCCCAGGGTCCTGGCCGAGACGGCGAAGCGTTCCGAGTGCTCGGTCAGCTTGAAGATCTTGCCCGCGTAGGCGCGCTCGCCCTCAAACACGCACGACGCATAATGCAGGGCGTGGCTGAGCACGTGAAGCCGGGCGTCGCGCCACGGCCCCAACTTGCCGTTGTGCCAGATCTGTCCGTCACGGTCTTCGAATGAAGTGCTGGTCATGAAACATTCTTTCTTAAGTTTATGGCCTCCCAGAAGGATGTTGCGTTGGGTACCATTATCGGGCATATATGTCAATATCACTGACGTAAAAGATCGGCAGGGACCGCCGCGCCCCATGACTCCCTTCAAATCCCGCATCAATCCTTTGTTCCTGCGCGAGGAAGAGTTGCGCCAGGCGATGGAGCTTCTGTTCTATGCCTATCGCGACTTTACCGCCGAACCCGACGCCATCCTGGCCCAATATGGGTTCGGCCGCGCCCATCATCGGGTGATTTACTTTGTCGGGCGCAATCCCGATATCGCGGTCAGCGAGCTTTTGGCCATCCTCAAGATCACCAAGCAGAGTCTGTCGCGGGTATTGAGCCATTTGATGCGCGACGATTTTGTCGTCCAGAAGCGCGGCAAGGACCGGCGCCGGCGCCTTCTTTCGCTGACCCCCAAGGGCGCCGATCTTGAGCGTCTTCTTACCGAGCGCCAGAGCGAACGCATCGCCAGGGCCTATCGCGAGGCCGGGGCCGAGGCGGTGGCCGGCTTTCGCACCGTGCTGAGGGGCATCATCAACGAAGAAGACCGCCGGCGCGTCGACGATTCCGATTTCGAAATTGACTGAGAAGACCCCATGCACTGCGGTTGCGCTGTTGTGGTAGTCTAAGGGTCCGATCATAAGGCCAAGGCTATACGGCCTAATACCAAGGATCAGCGACAATGATCCTTGGTATAAACGGAGGAGGAGATGGGCGACGACACCCCCCATGTCCTGGTCGTCGACGACGACGACCGGCTGCGCGAACTTTTGCGCAAGTATCTGAGCGAGAACGGCTTCCTGGTCTCGACGGCGAGCGACGCCGGGGACGCGCGGGCGCGCCTCAAAGGTCTTGCCTTCGACGTCATCGTCCTCGATCTGATGATGCCGGGCGAAAGCGGTCTCGATTTCGCCCGCCACCTGCGCCGCGAAAGCACGGTTCCGCTGCTCATGCTGACCGCCATGGGCGAGATCGAGGACCGCATCGCCGGCTTCGAGCGCGGCGCCGACGACTACCTTACCAAGCCCTTCGAGCCGCGCGAGCTGTTGCTGCGCCTGCACGCCATTCTGCGCCGCGTCCCGACACCGCCGGAGCCGCCGGCGCGGATCAACATGGGCACCGTGGCCTTCGACCTGGGGCGCCAGCAATTGGACCGCGGCGGCGAGCCGATCCATCTGACCTCGGTCGAAGCGACGCTCCTCAAGGCCCTGGCCGAGCGCGCCGGAACCGTCCTCAGCCGCGAGGAACTGATCGCGGCGACCGGCGCCGAGGCCGGCGGGCGCACCGTCGACGTCCAGGTGACCCGGCTGCGCCGCAAGATCGAGGCCGACCCCCGCCTGCCCCGCTACCTGCAGACCGTGCGCGGCCGCGGTTACGTTCTGCGCCCCGATTAAGAGGGTGGCCCGATGACCCGCCAACCCCTGATCAAGCGCTTTCTGCCGCGCAGCCTCCTCGGCCGCTCGCTGATGATCATCGTCACGCCGCTGGTGTTGTTGCAGGTGGTGTCGGGGTTCATCTTCTACGAATCCCACTGGGACAAGGTGACCTTGCGGCTGGCCCGCAATTTGGCCGGCGACATCGCCGGCGCCATCACGCTCCTGCGTCAAAACCCGGACAACCCGGCGCCCATCTTCGACATGGCCGAAGAGCACATGGAAATGAGGCTGCGCATGATAAAGGGCGATATCCTGCCCAACACGCCGCCCGGCGAAAGCGGCCTCATGGAAAAGATGCTGGTGCGCGCCATGCGTGAATACGTCGGCAAGCCTTTTGAGATCGACACCCGTTCCCTCGACCGTCATGTGGTCGTTCGAATCCAGATGACGGACGGCGTTCTGGAAGTGGTCACCACGCGCAAGCGGTTGTTCAGTTCGACCACTTACATCTTCGTCCTGTGGATGGCGGGAACGGCGATGATCCTGTTCGGCGTCGCCGTCATCTTCATGCGCAACCAGGTCAAGCCGATCCGCCGCCTGGCCTTCGCCGCCGACACCTTCGGCAAGGGCCGCGACGCCCCCAGCTTCAAGCCCGAAGGGGCCCAGGAGGTACGCCAGGCGGCGACCGCATTCATCGCCATGCGCGACCGCATCCAGCGCCAGATCACCCAGCGCACCGAGATGCTGGCCGGCGTCTCCCACGATCTGCGCACGCCCCTGACCCGGATGAAGCTGCAACTCGAACTGATCGGGGACCGCGAAGGCGCGAGTGAACTCAAGGGCGACGTCGAGGAGATGGAATACATGCTCGAAGGCTACCTTGCCTTCGCCCGTGGCGAGGGC
Organism: Rhodospirillales bacterium; assembly: GCA_030746775.1. GTDB lineage: Bacteria > Pseudomonadota > Alphaproteobacteria > Rhodospirillales > JASLLZ01 > JASLLZ01. Next base: position 23,923 of record JASLLZ010000037.1, read on the forward strand.
AGCGAAACACCGACGCCGACCAGTCTGACCGCCCTTCTCGGCGAGGTGGTGACCCAGGCGCGGCGCAAGGGCGGCGAGGCCATCGACCTGCACACGGAAGGCGAAATCACGGTGCCCATCAGGCCGGCCGCCATAAAGCGCTGTGTGACAAATCTGATAGACAACGCCCTGCGCTACGCCGACCACGTCTCGGTGCGCGCCGGGCGGCGCGGCGACGCCGTCGAGATCACCATCGATGACGACGGCCCGGGCATCCCCGAGGATCGCTTCGACGACGTTTTCAAACCTTTCTTCCGGCTCGAGAGCTCGCGCAATCCGGTGACCGGCGGCGTCGGCCTGGGGCTGACCATCGCGCGCGACGTGGTGCGCGGCCACGGCGGCGAAATCGAGCTCGGCCGGTCGCCGAGCGGCGGATTGCGGGCGCGCCTGCGCCTCCCCGTTTAAAAGTCATTGCCAGAGAGGACCGAATTCATGGCGACCCATCACCACGTTCCGTCGACGCCCAAGACCATGCACTGGGGCGCCTTCGACGCCGCCCTGGCGCCCGTCATCGAGGTCGAGTCCGGCGACCGGGTGACGCTGGACTGCCTGTGCGGCGAGCCGTCGGTGCTGCCCGACGACGCTGACTTCCACGTCCTGCCCGAGCTTCTGGAGGTCTACCGCGAGGTCGAAAGACCGCTGCCCGGCCACCTGATGACGGGACCGGTGGCGGTCAAGGGCGCCAAGCCGGGCGACGTGCTGGAGGTCCGCATCCTCGACGTCGCATTGCGCCAGGACTGGGGCTACTCGCGCATCCGGCCGCTCGGCGGCACCCTGCCCGACGACTTCGACGTCTATTGGCTGCGCCACATCCGCCTTGACGCGGAGCGCATGACCGGCATCACGCCGTGGGGCATGGAACTGCCGCTCAAGCCCTTTTTCGGCGTCCTCGGCGTGGCGCCGCCCAAGCACTGGGGTATGATAACGTCGATCATCCCGCGCCAACACGGCGGCAACCTGGACCTCAAGGAGCTGGTCGCCGGCACGACGCTCTATCTGCCGGTGTTCAACGACGCGGCGCTTTTCTCGGCCGGCGACGGGCACGCCGCCCAGGGCGACGGCGAGGTCTGTTCGACGGCCATCGAGACCTCGCTGAGCGGCACCTTCGAGCTTCACCTGCGCACCGATATGACCCTCGACGGACCGCAGGCGGAAACGCCGAGCCACCACATCACGCTGGGCATGAACGAGGACCTGGACAAGGCCGCCCGCCAGGCGCTCCGCGCCATGATCGCCCTGGTTCACGACAAGTCCGGCATCACCCGCGAGGAGGCCTACAGCCTGTGCAGCCTGGCCGCCGACCTGCGCGTCACCCAACTGGTCAACCAGAACAAGGGCATCCACGCCATGCTGCCCAAGTCGCTGCTGGGCGGCTGATCCCTGTTTCCAAGCCCTTTGGCCCAACCTTCTTGGGCCGCGCATGAGGAGAGCCGGACAGGGTTGATGATTTTTTGGAGATTAATTAATAGACATAATGTCTAATAAGTAGATATAGTTTGCCGGCGCCGACGACTGGAGGCTCCGCACTGCCGGCGCCAGGGCGGCAGGACACGATGAGACAGAGAACCAAGGAATCCGGACGCCACGTGGGGGCGGTACTGAAGGCCCTCGACCTCCTGGAGTCCTTCCAGGCCCGGCCGACCCTGAGTTTGAAGGAACTGATCGATATCAGCGGCCTCACCCGCAGCCGCGTGATGCGCCTCGCCGGCACCCTGGAGGCGCGCGGATATTTGAGCCTGGAGCCCGACACCGGCCACTACCGGCTGGGTTCGCGGCTGCTGACGCTGGGCAAACTCTTCGAGCAGAACAACACCCCCATTTCCCTCGCTCGGCCGGCCTTGAAGCGGCTGGTCCAGGAGACCGGCGAATCGGCCACGCTGTATGCCATCGACGGCTTCGAACGGGTTGCTCTGGCCCGCGAGCACGGCACCCACGAGGTGCGCTTCACGGTCACCGAGGGCGGCCGCTCCGAACTTTTTGCCGGCGCCGCCGGCAAGGTTCTTCTCGCCCACGCGGCGCCCGATGTGGTGGCGGGCGTCCTGAATGGCGGCGTGATGCGCCGCCTGACCCCGGGCACCGTCGTCGATCCGGCCCGCCTGAAAGCACAATTGAAGACCATTCGCCGCCAGGGCTGGGCCTTCTCGAAGGGCGACCGGGTGGCCGACGCCTGGGGCGTGGCGGCGCCTATCTTCGGCCATGACGGCCGGGCCCAGGCCGCCATCGGCGTCGCCGGACCCATCAACCGCCTGACCCAACAAGTGCGAAGGCAAACCGTGCAAGCCGTCACCGAGGCGGCGCAAGAGCTTTCGCGGAATCTCGGCTGGTCGCCCGCCAGCGCGGCCTAGAGACGATACTGAGGAGAATGAAATGAGCGACGACAAGCAATCCAAGCGCGGCGCCGACCCCTATGCCAGTGGAAAATGGGCCGGCTCCAAGCCCTATATCGTATCGCGTCCCGCGTTGAAGGGGCGGGTCGTCGCCGTGCTTACCAGCACCCAGGAAAAACGGGGCCTGCAACTCATCCATCCCTGGACGCGCTGCATCCGGGCGACCGAGGTGCACGAACTTCAGCTGACCGACGAGGCCGACGCCCGGCCCGGCACCGTCGCCAACCGCTGCGCCGCCATCGCCTTTTTCGAGTTTGAAGAAGGCGGCCTCCTGGTCGGCGGCGACAAGGTAATCATCGGCGGCCAGGAGATCGGCACCCTGGTCGGCTTCGACGAGACCCACATGCCCAACCACCTCAATATCCTGCTTTACGGGCCTGAGCGCCGCACCGGCCAGCAACTTGGCCTCAAGGGCGGCGACACCGTCATCATCGAACCGGGACCGGAAGAAAAGAAAACCATGATCGGGTGAGAGCCCCGACACCAACACTGACCAACCCTAAATCCAACCAGAGGAGTTAACGGACATGGCAAAGAAACCTACGGCAAAGAAAAAAGTCGCAAGGAAAAAGAAGCAACGCTGGACCTTCAAATACGAGATGTACCAGCACCTGGCCGCGACCCAGGCCGAGTTCTACGAAAAGGTGAGGAAGATCCCCAAGGAGGTCGGCCTGCCCGATAAGTATCTGGGCAAGATCGGCCTGACCGGAACGATTTCCGAGAACCATGGCCTCCTGCGCAAGGAAATCATCAAGACGATGAGCGAAGGGGCGCGCAAGGTGACCAACAACTCGGTGCTCGACAAGGAGGTCCGCCACCTGGTCAAGCTCCACTACGGCGACGAGTACGACGCGGTCGCGGCCAACACCTGCGAGGCCCTGCTCAACGTCAGCTTCGACGCCCTCTTCTCACCGCCCTGGGCGGGCCGCGGCGACTGTTATCGGGCGCGCTACATCGCACCCTACGAGAAGCACGGCCATCACCAGGCGGGCTATGGCCGGCCCTTCCCGCCGCGCTTCAAGGACCTGTTCGGGGACCGCGGCGTCTCGGCCGGCGAGTTCGGGCAACTGGGCAAGCGCCTGGCCAACCTGGACACCGTCATCGTCCCCCTGGTCGGCGCCAAGTACGATTGCCACGGCATCAAGTACCATCCGTGCACGCTCTTGGGCGGCGTCAAGGCGAAGGAATCGGCCAAGGTCATCGCCCAGGTGGCAGCCGACCACGTGGCCTCGCTGAGCGGTTTCACCTCGCTCGGCTATACCCATCCGGGATACGGCTACGGTGAGCAGGACAAGGAAGGCACCCCGATCCTGCAGAAGGAAATCGCCAAGATCGCCAAGCGCCATCATGTGCCCTACATCCTCGACAATGCCGTCGGACTGCCCTTCGTCTGCACCGACATCCGCAAGGTCGGCGCCGACGTCTCCCTGTTCAGCATGGACAAGGCCTCGGGCGGCCCGACCTCGGGCCTGGCCATCGGCAAGGAGGAGTACATGGTGCCCATCGCCCGGGCGCTCGGCGTTCACGGCCACCGCAACGGCAACCCCATGGCGCACGGCAAGTCGTCGCACGTCGCCATGGATCCGGGCAAGGAGGCGCTCCTCGGCATGATCGCCACCATGCGGCTCCTGATGGAGCAGGGCGAGGACTACAAGAAGCAGATCGACCTGTGGTACGACATCGTGGTCGACGAGTTCAAGAGCCTGGATTCGGGCCTCAGGAAGGGCCTCGAATTCGACAAGGACTACAGCGCCAATTGCGTCGCGGTCGACTACGAGAAGACCTGGTCGGACGGCAAGATGGGCATCCCCATCTTCTCGGTCGAGGACCTCTACGCCGGCACCGGACTGACCATGAACGCCACCAAGGCCATGGGCATCGCGCCCTGCGTCGCCTATGACGGCAACATCAAGATGTCGCCCGGCCTCGGCACCACCGACGAGAACGGCCAGTTGAAGGAAGAGCCGGTAAGGCTCATGATCCGCTGCTTCGTGCGCATGATGGAGTTGATGTGCGAGCACGCCGGAATCATGGACCAGTAGGCGCGGTGGCGGCGCCGCCGGCCGGGTAGTAAGGCCATGTCCACCGACCCCTTCGACGCCGCCGTCATCGGCGGCGGCGTCATGGGCTCGGCCACCGCGCTCCGGCTGGCGCGGGGCGGCATGCGCGTCGTCGTGTTCGAGCGCCGGGGGCTGTGCATGGAGGCCTCGGGCGTCAACGCCGGTTCGCTGTCGCCGATGATCAAGCGCGCCATCCTCATCCCCCACGCCATGCGGGGATATGAGATATGGCAGAATTCAAGAAAGCACCTCGGCCTCGATATCGACGCCCACGCCATGGAAGGGCTGATCCTTGCCTACACCAAGGACGAGGCGGAGGAACTTGAGACCATCATGATCGAGCGCCGCGACGCCGGCTGTCCGATCGAGATGATCGGCCCCAACCGGGCCAAGGAGATCGAGCCCGGGCTCTCCGATCAGGTCGTGTTGGCCGCCTATTGTCCCCTCGACGGTCACGGCGACAGCGCGCGCAGCGGGCTCGTCTTCCGCCAGGCCCTGGTCGCCGCCGGGGTCGCGGTGCGCGACCACACGGCGGTCGAAAACGTGGAGCGGACCGACGGCGGCTTTGCCATTCACAGCGATGCTGGGACGGCGGCGGCCAAGCGCGTCGTTCTCGCCGGCGGCGCCTGGCTCGGCCGCATGGCGCGCTGGCTGGGCTATCCCCTCGATGTCCGCTACAAGATCAACCAGCTTGTCGTCACCGAGCGTCTGCCGCCCGTGGTGCGCACCGTGCTCGGCGTTTCGAACGGCATGCTGACCCTCAAACAGGCGGAAAACGGCACCGTCGTCATGGGCGGCGGCTGGCAGGGTACGGGCGATCTCGACCAGGGCGGCACCGGCATCGTGTCCGATAGCGTCGCCGGCAACCTGCAACTGGGGCGTTATGTCATTCCGGCCCTCATCGGGGCGCGTCTGGTGCGCTCCTGGCTCGGCATGGAAGCCCTGATGCCCGACTACAACCCGGTCATCGGTCCTGTCCCGGGGGTCGAGGACGCCTTCATCATCGGCGCCGTGCGCGGCGGCTGGGAGGTCGGCCCCTGCCTGGGCCAGCTTCTCGGCGACCTGATTTTGGGCTTAGAGCCCGACTTGCCGCTCTTCGACCCGCCCACATACGAAGACGGTGAGGCCACCGCCGTCAACGGCTACGGTCTCTAGAAATCATTCCTCTTGCCGGCGCACCCGGGACGGGTGGCTGACGTTCTCGGGCGGCAGGATCTTGGCCGCCAGCTTGGCCACCGGCGAGTCCCAAATCTCTTCGTAGGTCAGATCCGAGGTAAGATCGTCGAGTGCGACCGGGCGTATGGGCACCCGCGCCGTCCATGAGCCCGCCTTCTCGCGCCCGCCGACCCGGTC
>JASLLZ010000038.1 GCA_030746775.1 Rhodospirillales bacterium
CTCCATCGTGCGCGGGGGGCGGCTCTACGACAACTGGTACACCGAAACCATGTCGCCGCCACCGGCGACACGCCATCCCGCCTATCCTGCCGTCACGGCCTACGCCTATGAACCGGGAGCCACTTGGCGCTGCAAGGAATGCCATGGCTGGGACTATCGCGGAGCCGATGGCGCCTATTCCAAAGGCTCCCACGCCACCGGTATCAAGGGGATTCGCGCCCTGGCCGGCGCCGATCCAGAGCGCGTCGTCGCCATCCTCAAGGATGATACCCACGGCTACACCCAGGTCCTAGGCGAGGGTGACCTGCGTGACCTGGCCATTTTCGTCGTCGAAGGCCAGGTGGACATGGACTGGTACATCGACCGGGCGACGAAGAAGGCCAAGGGTGAGGTCGCCCGCAGTGCCGCCTATTACAAGAGCATCTGTGCCACTTGCCACGGCATCGACGGCCAGCGAATGAGGACCATGCCGTCCCTGGGCCGAGTGGCCAAGTCCAACCCTTGGGAATCGCTCCATAAAATTCTCAACGGCCACCCCGACGAATCGATGCCGGCGCTACGCGTTCTCGAACCCGCCATCCTGGCCGATATCCTTGCCTACACCCAGACCTTGCCGGCGCGTTAGAGCATTTCTTGATCGCTCGCGCCCACGGAGAATGCTCAAACATTATGATATGACGAAAATTCGTCGTCGCAGATGATTCCATCGGCTCGGGGTTTGCTCTAAAGTCCGCCGGCGGTAGGCGATTTTGGGGCCGCCGGAAGGCGCAGGCGCGCCTCAAGACCGCCGAGGGGGGAACAGCCGAGAACCAATTCTCCGCCGTACATTTCGGCCATCTCGCGAACGATGGAAAGGCCGATGCCGTTTCCTGGCGCCGATTCGTCGAGCCGCTGGCCGCGATCCAGGACTCGGGAACGCAGGGCTTCCGGGATGCCGGGTCCGTCGTCTTCAACAATCAAGGTTAAAGCGCCATTGCGGCGCTCGGCGCCGACACGAACCCTTTGGCGCGACCACTTACAACCGTTTTCCATCAGGTTGCCCAACATTTCCTCCAGGTCCTGGTGCTCGCCCTGGAAGTCGAGTTCTTCGGTGCCGTTCAAGGCGATGTCGATGCGCCGGTGCGCGAAAATACGCCTCAGCGTGCGGCTCAGGCGCTCGACCACCGGCCCGACCTTGGTGCGGGCGCCAAGGACACGGGGCCCCGCCGCCCGGGCGCGCGACAGGTGATGGCCGACCCGTTCGTTCATGAGGGCCGTTTGTTGGCGAATGACGTCGCCGGTTCCCCCCTTGATCCGTGCCGCTTCGTTGGTCAGCACCGTGAGCGGCGTTTTCAGCGCGTGCGCCAAGTCGTCGGCCTGGGTACGGGCGCGCTCGATCGCCGTGGCGTTGTGGTCGAGCAGGGCATTGACCTCTCCGGCCAGGGGCGCCACCTCGACCGGCAGAGGGTCCTCGAGCCGGGTGGCGCGGCCGGCGCGAATGTCCGACAGCATTCGGCTCAGGCGCCTGAGCGGTTGCAAAGGGTCTCCATTGGGAATCGGTCGGACCGCTTCTGCACGGGCCCTTGTTCGAAACATATGTCCTGGGTCAGATGGGAATTCTCTCGATCATGCCCTTGTTGGTGCTGGGCTATGTCGTGCTGTCCAACGTCAAGGGAAAGGTGATGATGATGCTTTCCGCCCTGGGCAGCTTGGCTCTCGTCCTGCAGGTTCTGGCGATGCGCTTCAACGTGGTTGTTGGCGGTCAGCTCATCTCCAAGTCCGAGCGCGGATTCGTCGACTACCATTGGGAGTTTTTTGCCAAGGAAGGGATTCTTACCGCGTTGGTCATTTTGGCGGCACCCTTCGTCACCTACGCCATCATCAACCTCTTCATTCCCATCCTGGAGGGTACGGAAGGGAAGACGGCGTCGAGCGAGAAGGCCTGAGCGGGGCGTTTGCCTGGCGCCGCGGAAATAAGGAGGATTACGCGAACGGTAAAGCGCGGGTGGCTCCCTTTCACGAACCCCGAATTGAAACGGGAGGTCATTGCGATGAAACACATTATGTTGCGGCGAATGGGACGCGGAGCGATCGTGGCGATCGCGCTCGGCCTCGGCCTGTCCCTATCGGTTCCCGCCGGGGCCGATGAAGAGAAGCATCCCATAACCGTGGAGACCAGCCGCGACTGGCTCGGCGGCATTCCGGAAGCGCCGACGGAGGATTGGGAGGTGGCCTTCGGCGGCCGGCTCTACGACAACTGGGCGGTGGCCGCCGACGTCGCCGAACCGCGCAAGGTCCATCCATCCTATCCTCCGTGGGGAAAGCAGAAGGGATACACGACCTAGCGCTGCAAGGAATGTCACGGCTGGGACTACAAGGGCAAGGACGGCGCCTATAGCAGTGGACCCCACTACACCGGCATAAACGGCCTGCGTCACCTGGTGGGTAAGAATCCCGCCATCGTGGAGGAGGCCCTGCGCGATTCGATCCACGGATATGCCCCCGGCCAGATTTCCGACGAGGTCGGCAAGCGGCTCGCCCTTTTCGTTACTCGCGGCCAGCAGGAAGTGGACCACTTCATTGACCCGAAATCGCTCAGGTCCTTTGGTGACGCCGGCCTTGGCGAGCGCATCTTCCAGAACGTCTGTGCCGCCTGTCATGGGTTTGACGGCAGGGCCCTCAATTTCAAGAGCGAGGAAAACCCCGAATTTGTCGGCACGGTGGCCGGTGTCAATCCGTGGGAAGCCCTGCACAAGATTCGCAACGGGCACCCGGGTGTTCCCATGCCGGCCCTCAGGTTCCTGCTCTTGCAGACGCTGGTCGATATCCTGGCCTACGCGCAGACGTTGCCGGACAAGTAGCCCCGGTGCCCGACGGCCTTCCGGCGGGCCTCAACCCCCTTTATGATGGAAGGGGGAGAGTGATGGCGGGGCCGCAATGCACGACGACGCGCTTCTGACGGTTGACGAGATGTACCGCGCCGATGCCGCGGCGGCGGCCGGCGGCATCCCCAGCCTCGACCTGATGGAAGCGGCGGGCAGCGCCATCGCGCGCCACATCGTGCGGCGCTGGCCCAAGCAGCCGGTGGCCATCCTCTGCGGGCCCGGCAACAACGGCGGCGACGGCTTTGTCGTGGCGCGCCTGCTCGACCGGTCGGGCTGGCCGGTTCGCGTCTTTCTTCTTGGCGAGCGCGGAGCGCTCAAGGGCGACGCCCGAGTCAACGCCGAGCGTTGGCACGGCGTCGTCGCCCCCCTCGGCGAAAGCCTGCCCGGCGATTGCCGGCTGGTCGTCGATGCCCTGTTCGGGGCCGGCCTGACGCGTCCCCTCGACGGCGCCGCCGGGGCCGCCATCGAAGCCGTCAACCGGCGCGCCATGATCTGTGTCGCCGTCGATATGCCAAGCGGCGTCAACGGCGATACGGGCGAGGTCATGGGGACCGCGCCCACGGCCGCCTCCACCGTGACCTTCTTCCGGCGCAAGCCGGGACACTTGTTGCTCCCCGGCCGTCAATTGTGCGGCGACGTGACGGTCGCCGACATCGGAATTCCCGCATCGGTTCTGGCTGAGATCGCGCCCCGCACCTTCGCCAACGGACCGGGCCTTTGGCAGGGCCGCTTTCCCCGGCCCTCCGCGACGGATCACAAATACAGCCGGGGCCACGCGGTGGTGGTGGGGGGCGCCGAGATGACCGGCGCCGCCCGTTTGGCGGCACGCGGCGCCCGGCGCATCGGTGCCGGTATGGTAACCATCGCGGCGCCGCCCGAGGCGTTCTCCATCTATGCCGGCGACTGGCCGGGGACCCTGGTCAAGCCGGTCGCCGACGAGACCGCCTTCGCCGATCTCCTTGGCGACGAGCGCAAGAACGCCTTCCTTATCGGCCCCGGCGCCGGGGTAAACGGGACAACGAAGGAGCGCGTATTGGCGGCCCTCGGCGCGGGCAAGGCCTGCGTGCTGGACGCCGACGCACTGAGCGTCTTTGAAAATGACCCGGCTGCGCTCTTCCGCGCCCGCCCGCCGTCCTGGCTGCTGACCCCCCACGAAGGGGAATTCCAACGGTTATTCCCGGGTGCCGGAGACAAGCTCGCCTGGACCCGCCAGGCGTCCCGCACCAGCGGCGCCGTGATCGTGCTCAAAGGCGCCGACACGGTGATCGCGGCGCCCGACGGCCGCGCCATCGTCAATGACACCGCGCCGCCCGAATTGGCGACGGCGGGGTCGGGCGACGTGCTGGCCGGAATGGCCCTCGGTCTGCTGGCCCAGGGCATGGAAATCTTTGAGGCCGCCGCCGCGGCCGTTTGGCTGCACGGCGCCGCGGCAACGGCCTTCGGACCCGGACTGATCGCCGAGGATTTGCCCGAAATTTTGCCACGCGTCCTCGCCCGTCTCGCCGAAGCGGGCGAAACAAAAGGTTGAAAGCCCGCCTTGGCGAGCCAATTCTTGGAATGGCGGGACGAAGCGTGGTGCCATGATGACCCAGAACAGCAAAACCGGTTTCCTCGACCGCGCGCTCGGCAACCTGCGCGATGCCTGGCGGGGGATTGCCGGATCGGCCTATGACGCCGCCGCCGCCAGTTCGCACCCCGACCTGCCGGAAGGGCATGCCGAGCGTCTTCGCGAACAGATGCGCGCCTGCCTGGAAACCCGTGGCGGCGAGGTTTCGGCGCGCGCCCGGGCGGCGGCTCTTGGACACGCCTACCTTGCCCTTGACGCCACCGGGCGCGAGCGGTTTCTGACCATCCTGGCACGCGACTTCGGTGTCGACAGCGACGCCGTGGACCGGGCCGTCGCGGAACTCGTCCGGGCCGACGGGGTCGAGCAGCGCCACGGCGCCGGACAGGCCTTGCGCAAGACCCTCAAGGCGCCCCGGGTCAAGCTTTTGACCCAATTCAACGCCCTGCCCGAAGGGGTCAAGTTCCTTGTCGACATGCGCGCCGAACTCATGGAGCTGGCGCGCGGCAACCCCCATCTCGGGTTTGTGGAAGCCGATCTCAAGTCCCTGCTCGGGACCTGGTTCGACGTCGATTTCCTCGAACTGAGAAGGATCACCTGGGAAACATCGTCGGCCAAACTCCTGGAAAAGCTGATCGCCTATGAAGCGGTGCATGCCATCGCCAATTGGGACGATCTTAAGAACCGGTTGGCCAAGGACCGCCGCTGCTTTGCCTATTTTCATCCGCGCATGCCCGACGAGCCGTTGATCTTCGTCGAGGTCGCCCTGGTCGACGGCATGGCGGGCAACATTCAAGACCTGCTTGACACCGGGGCGCCGCTGCTCGACCCCGAGGACACCGATACGGCCATCTTCTATTCCATATCCAACGCCCAGAAGGGATTGGCCGGCATCAGCTTCGGTAACTTTCTTATCAAGCGGGTCGTGGACAATCTGGCGGCCGAGTTCAAGGGCCTCAAGACCTTCGCCACCTTGTCGCCGGCGCCCGGTTTCCGGTCTTGGCTGGATGGCCAATTGAATGCCGGTGAAGAGGAACTGCTGACGGCGGCGGAGCAAAAAGCGATCACCGCCGCCGGCGCCAAGAACGGCGGCCTCAAGGCGGTCCTCGCCAATTCCGACTGGCACCGCGACGATGCCCTGTCGGAGGCCATGCGCGGACCGTTGATGCGCCTGTGCGCCCGATTTCTGACCCGTGAGCAGAGGGAGAATGGGCGCGCGGTCGATCCCGTCACCCATTTCCATCTCAGCAACGGCGCGCGAATCGGGCGTTTATGCTGGATGGCCGACCGCTCGCCGAAGGGACTCCACCAATCGGCCGGCATGATGATCAATTACGTCTACAAGCTGGCCGAGATCGAGGACAACCACGAGGCCTATACCTCGAAGGGCAAGATCATCGCCAATTCGGCCGTCAGGGGACTGGCCAAGCCTTGATGCCTCGGCGCCAGACCGCTCCCCGTGCCGATCCACGGCGGTGAAAATGCGACGGGAAATGTCGGGGAACAGCGTACGGGAACAGAAACATCGCTCGGTGCGGAAGCGCAAGCAAAGGAGAATTGCGTGAACAGGCAAGGGAGCATGGCGGAGAGTTTGGTTTGCCTGACCTTCGATTTCGACGCCATGTCGGGCATGGTGGCGAAAGGGTTGAAGAGCCCAACGGCAATCTCGCGCGGCGAGTTCGGCGCCGTCGCCGTGGACCGTATCCTGCCGCTGCTCGAAGTAAACGATATCCCAACAAGCTGGTTTATTCCCGGCACGGTCATAAAGACATATCCCGACCAGTGCCGGCGCATCGTCGACGGCGGCCACGAGGTGGGCAATCATGGTTGGACCCATGTTCCGCCGACGGACCTGACGCCTGAGCAGGAGGACGAGGGGTTGGAACGCGCCAATCAGGCTTTGTTCGAAATTTCCGGCAAAGCCACGCGGGGCTATCGTTCAACCTCGTGGGACCTCAGTCCCGTCACCGTGGATCTGCTGATCAAACATGGCTTTCTCTATGACAGCTCCATGATGGGGCACGACTGCCTGCCGTATTATGCCCGCCGCGACGATATCGTTTCCGACGACGAGCCCTTCGCGTTCGGTCCTGTCACCTCTCTGATCGAGATGCCGGTCAGCTGGAGCCTTTCCGACTTTGCCCATTTTGAGTATCTGAGATTGCCCAATTCCGTGGCGCCTGGCCTGGCCAACGCGGGCCATGTTCTGGATAACTGGATCCGGGATTTTGAGTACATGCAACGGACCGAACCCGGGGGGATATTGACCTTTACCCTGCATCCCTTTGTCATCGGGCGCGGCCACCGTATGATGATGTTAGAGGGACTGATCACGGCGTTGCGCGAACGCGGCGCGCGCTTCGCGACCATGGAAGACGCGGCCCTGGCATTTCGCGATCGCGCCAATGTGGGATGAGGACTTTAGAGGGGAGAAGCACGGCGTATCACGCGGCATTCGAAGCCGCGCCGTACCGGTAACCGACCAATACCGCGAATCCGAGGGTATCCAGTCCATGATCGGCCCGCCAAGGAACCGGATTCCCCGGCAAGGCGTCGGCCATCGGACGGCGGCGGAGGCGATGGCGTATCCTTTGCCGTGGAATGTGGATACCATTTCCATTGATTATCGGTAGATTGGGGAAATGTCGAAAAAAGGGATGATCAAGAATACGTTATGAAACTTGATCCGGTCACGATTGAGATTCTGAGCAATAAAGTCGTCGCGATCGCCGAGGAGATGTACTTCGCCCTCAAGCGCGCATCACGCTCGATCTATGTCAAGGAAGCCGACGACTTCGACGTGGCGCTTTTGGATACGGCCGGCGATCTGTTTGGCCATGCCGCCTCGGCGTCGATGAACTTTCTCATCGACACCCCCTTCGTTCCGACCATCGAGGCGGTTCCCGACCTCGAACCCGGCGATGTCATCATTACCAACGATCCCTACCTGTCCCATGGTCTGTCCACCCATCTGCCGGACATTCACCTGATTCGGCCTTATTTTCACGGCAAGAAAATCGTTGCCTACGGTTGGTGCATGGTCCATTCGACGGACATGGGCGGCGCCGTTCCGAGCTCTATCGCGCCGTCGCTCAACGAAATATTTCAAGAAGGCCTGCGCGTCCCGCCGATGAAATTCGTCAAGCGGGGCAAGATGAACGCCGACCTTCTCGGCATCATTATGGCCAATATCCGAGAGCCCGAGGTCAATATGGGCGACATCAAGGCCATGTTGGGTTCTCTGGAAACCGGCAAGCGCCGAGTCGGCGAGCTTGTCGAGCGCCACGGCGCGCAGGCGTTCCTCGACGCGCAGACGGACCTCCTGGACTATACCGCCACGAAAGCGCGCGACGTACTGCGCCGCATCCCCGACGGGACCTATGAGTTCTGGGACTTCATGGACGACGACAAGGTGACTCGTATTCCGCTCCGCGTGCGCGTCAAGTTGACCGTTGAGGACGGCAAGATCGGCATTGACCTCAGCGGCACCGACCCCCAGGTGCGCGCCGCCTACAACGTGCCGACAGACGGCAAGCGCAGCTATTGGATCACCATCCGGTTGACCAACTTTCTCACCACCTATGACCAAAGCATGGCCAAGAACGCAGGGCTTTACCGCGCCATCAACGCCGTCGTCCCGCCGGGGATAATGATGAACGCCGAATTCCCCGATGCGTGCGGGGTGCGTCACAGCCCCTCGCTCCGGGTCAGCGGCGCCATCAACGGCGCCATCGTCAAGGCCCGACCGGATCTCATTCCGGCGCCCAGCGCCGGCGACCTAATCCCCTTTGCCCTCGCCGAATACGACGCCCTGGGGATCAAACGCTCGGTGCAGGTGATCGAGCCGATGAAGGGCGGCACGGGCGCCATGAAGGGTCAAGACGGCGTCAACGGCCGCGATACCAGTCTCAACAACATGCGCAACCACCCTGTCGAGACGGTGGAAGGCGACATGGGCATTGTCTTCCGCAACTACGATATTTTGGCGGATTCGGGGGGGCCAGGTAAGTGGCGGGGCGGCGTCGGGCAGTTGATCACCGTCGAGGTCCTGCGCGACGGCGGTAGCTTTCTGGCGCGCGGCATGGAGCGCCTGCGCTTCCCGCCCTACGGCGTTTGCGGCGGCAAGCCGGGCGGTCACATGCGCGCCATTCTGAACTGGGGGCAGGTTAACGAGAGGGAACTGACCAAGTTCGACCAGCTGTCGGTCAACGCTGGTGACACCCTTACCTTCATGATGGCGGGCGGCGGCGGATATGGTGATCCCTTTGATCGCGACGCCGAAAGGGTGCGAAGGGACGTCGAGTTGGGCTTCGTCAGCCGAGAGGCGGCGCGCCGTGACTACGGTGTCGCGATCGACGACCACGGCGCCGTCGACGAGGCGGCGACGGCGAAGATTCGCGCCCGTTGGGTCAAGGGCGACATCCGCGCCGATTTCGACTTCGGACCCGAGCGCGAGGCCTGGGAGCGAGTCTTCGACGACGAGACCATGTGCGAACTCAACCGCCGTCTATTCGAACTGCCGAAATCCATCCGCCAGGACAAACGGCGCTGGATCATCGAACGGGCGGTGCCCGATCTGCCGCTTGCCGGGAAAGGCTCGCTGGCCGACGTTCTCATCGATGCGGATGGGGCACGCCGTCGTCTCAAGCAGGCCATGGCCCAGGCGTTTGACGACAAGGCGCTTTCGTAGCCAGCCGAAGCGGGTCCATTTCTTTCAAGTTCCAGCAGCCGGACCAGTTGTCCGGGCGCATAGTGATTGAGAGAGATAGCTTGACTCCCTTGCTTCAGGGGCCGCAACATAATGGTTCTCAAGAAAGGGATCGTTCCTTTCGGGCCACTTCGCGTGTCCCGATAGGTCGGTGCTGTATTGGCGAATTCCCGACCGGGATTTCGTTCGAATGGCTAGCACAATGGGCAATAATTCCTTGAAGGCTTGCCAGACAAAATCAATCGGGAGGATACATTGATGAAGAACCTATGGACCGGCTTGACCGTAATTCTTGCGGCGGCGTCGTTCGCCGGAACCGTTTCGGCGGATACCCTGACCATCGGTACGCGTAACGAGACGACATCCATCGACCCGCATTTCTTCCAGACCTCGTCCAATCAACAGATCAACTCTCATACGTTTGAGTATCTGATCGAAAAGGACGAGCATCAAAACTTGAAGACTGCCCTTGCCGTCTCTTGGAAGCCGATTAGCGACAAGGTATGGGAAATAAAGCTGCGCAAGGGCGTCAAGTGGTCGGACGGCTCGCCCTTCACCGCCGCCGACGTCATTGCCAACGCCGAGCGCGCCGAAGCGGGCCGCGTCAAGTCGGCATCGCCGGCAAACCGCTTCATTCTTGGCATTAAGCACAAGATGATCGACGACCACACCATCCACACGACCAACGGGGCCGTATTTCCCCTGATGGCGCGCTACCTTTCGGTGGCGCCGATGATCCCGGCCAAATTCGCCATGGCGCCGACGGCGGACTACAACACCGGCAAGGTGGCCGTGGGCACCGGTCCCTACAAGTTTGTCGAGTGGATCAAGGGCGACCGGGTGGTTTTAGCCAGGAATCCCGATTATTGGGGCGACAAGCCGGTGTGGGACAAGATCGTCTATAAAACGATTATAAAAGATCCGTCTCGCCTGGCCGCGCTGTTGAGTGGCGACGTGGACCTGATCGACTACGTTCCGACCACTGATTACAAGTTGATCAAGAAAAATCCCAAGTTGGCGATCAGCGAGATCGCCGGCAACCGGGTCATCTTCCTGAATCTGGACCAAAGGAAGAGACCGACGCCCTACGCCAAGACCAACGACGGCAAAGAGATGCCCAACCCCTTCATCAAGCTTAAGGTGCGCAAGGCTATTTCCCTCGCCATCAACCGCAAGGCGATCGTTGATCGGGTCATGGACGGAGCCGGCGCTCCTTCCGGCCAGGTTGCCGCCAAGGGGATGTTCGGCTACGAACCGAGCATCGGGGCCGACGATTACGATCCCGAGCGGTCCAAGAAGCTTCTGGCCGAAGCGGGTTATCCCGATGGCTTCACGTTGATGGTCCATGGCCCCAATGACCGCTATGTCAACGACGCAAAAATCACCGAGACGGTCGCCGGAATGCTGACCAGGGTAGGGATCAAGTCCCAGGTCCATACCGAGCCCAAGGCAACGTTCTTCTCGAATATCAAGGATTACAGCTTGCACTTGCTCGGTTACGGCTCCGACACCGGCGAGGCGTCGGCGGCCCTGCTGTCGCTGCTCCACACCCAGGTCAAGGAAAAGAACTACGGCGGGTTCAACAAGGTCGGTTATTCGAATCCTGAGTTCGACAGACCTCTCGACAAAGCCCTGCAAACCCTGGACAACAAGAACCGCGAGGGTCTGCTGCAAGACGTCGCCCGGGTGGTTGCCAAAGATGTGTCGTTGATCCCGCTTCACTATCAAGTGAACGTTTGGGCCCACCGCCCCGATCTCACTTACGTGGCGCGGACCGACGAACGCACCATGGGCATGTACGTTACGAAGAAGTAGAGACGCCAACGTCGGGCGGTCCCCTATCCCCTAACGGGGACCGCCCGGGCCTTCCCCGGGGCACACCGGCGTATCAAGCGCGCCCGCGTCTTGATTGCCGTGCCCCGGCGGTCACTACCGGGCCGTCCTGTGATAATACCGGTTGTCCAAACGTCGAATCACAAAAAGCCCGTGTGGCGCCGCTTGACCACCGCCGCGTAGACCATGTTGGTCAGATCGACGATATCGAACCACGGCAAGCCTGTGGCCTCCTGGACGCCGCCGCCATAGGGCGCGAAGTTGACCCCTTCGCAGACGATGGCGCCGATGTCGGGGTTCTCGGACAGGTGTTTCTTGACCAGACCGACGACGCCGCGCTCGACGTCGGCGGGGTCGTATTCCAAGACGTTTTTGACGCAGTTGTTATAGAACTCGGGCACCGTTTCGGCGCCGATGAACACCAGGTCCTCGTCGGTAATGCCGGCCAGTTCCAGGTGGTGCTTGGTGAGCTTGCCCGAATCGAGGGTCAAGATGGCCACCTTTTGGCCCACCGGCATCATACGCGCCACCATGGGCACCAACATGAGGCCCGAGCAGAATACCGGGATCTTAAGGGCCTCGATAAGCGGCTGTTGGATGGTGGTCAGATAGCCGCAACTGGTGGTGATCGCCCTGACGCCGTCGGCTTCGAGTTCGCGCGCCGCGGCGATGAAGTCGTTGAGGGACGAATCGTCGCCGTCCATGATGATTTTTTGAACCGTCGCCCCCTTGACCACCTTGATGTTGACCGGAAAGTCAAATGTCGAGGCATTGCCGATATCGCCCGGCATGCGGGGAAACTGGGTTTCCAGCAACAGAATCCCGATGGCCTCGCCATAGATGGTCCGGCCTCCGTGATAGACCGTCATTGGCCTGTTCTCCTTTGTTGACGGGCACGCACCGGCCGGTCCAACTCATAGAAAGCCGGAGTAGGGCTGCTTGACGACGGCGCCGTAGACCAGCTTGGTCAGGTCGATGATATCGAACCACGGCAGGCCGGTCGCCTGCTGGACGGCGTAGGCGTAGGGGGCGTAGTTGATGGCCTCGCAGACGATGGCGCCGACCTCGGGGTTTTCCTCAAGCAGCTTTTGCACCATGCCGACGACGGCGCCGCCGACCACGTCGGGATCGATCTCCATGGCGCCGCGGGGGTAGGTGTTATAGAACTCCGGCACGTCCTCGGAGCCCATAATGGCGATCGGCTCGTCGGTAATTCCGGCCGCACTCAGCGTCCGTTCTTCAAGGCGCTTGGAATGGATGGTCAGAATGCCGACCTTCTTGCCCGGGGGCAGCATTTTCGAGACCATGGGGACCTGCATCAGGCTTGAGCAGAACACCGGAACGCCCACCGCCCTGGTGATGGCGTCCTGATAGGTCGTGAGGTAGCCGCAACTGGTGGTGATGGCGCGGACTCCGTCGTCGGCCAGTTCCTTGGCCGCGGCGACGAAGCCGGTGATCGATGATTCGTCGTTTTCGAGAACGATCTGCTTGGCCGTCGCTCCCCTCACGACGCTATAGCGCACCGGGAAATCGAAGGTCGAGGCATTCCCGATGTCGCCCGGAAGGCGCGGGAAGGCGGTATCGAGCAACAAAATTCCGATGGCTTCGCCATAGATGGTTCGGCCCCCTTTGAAAACAGGCATCAATTTTCCTTCCGTTTTGTAATGTTGGCTAAAGCCGCCTTGGCGGCGGTCCAGGACTTCCCGGCACGGATCGGGAGATCGTCCCCCTCATTAATTTTTGAACAAGTGCTATGCAGTGTAGTTTTTTGGGTCATGAAGTCCATAGGGAATGCGACCCCGTCCCGGGACGTGATTGACAGGGTTCGCCAATCGTATAAGTTCGCCAACTCGTCTGGTGGTCAGGATGTTCGGTCGCCGGCTGGTAGCGGATCCCGCAATGGGCGCGGGCGTGGCGGAACCGGTAGACGCGCAGGTTTTAGGTACCTGTGACGAAAGTCGTGGGGGTTCGAGTCCCTCCGCCCGCACCACCGCCCTTCCGACAAACGGTTGACGGCCGCCCGCCGGGGCACGACCGCCTGCCGGGACATGGAAAATTCAGGTTCGAACCGGCGTCGACCTTCGATGGGAGTGGGCATGGAGATTACGGAAACCAAGGCCGAGGGCCTGACACGGGAATTCAAGATCGTCGTCCCGGCGGACGCCATCGAAGGCCAAGTGAGCACCCGGCTTCAGGAACTGGTCCATACCGTCCAACTGCCCGGCTTTCGGCCCGGCAAGGTGCCCGTGTCGCTGCTCAGGAAACGCTACGGGCCGTCGGTCATGGGCGAGGTATTGGAACGCACGGTCAACGACAGTTCCCAAAAGGCCATGTCGGATCGCGGCCTCAGACCCGCCATGCAGCCCAAGATCGAGATCACTTCGTTCGAGGACGGCTCCGACCTGGAATACACCATGGCCGTCGAGCTGATGCCCGATATCGGGACCGTCGATTTCTCCGATATAAAGCTGCAACGGATGGTCGTCGAAGCCGACCAAGGCGAGATCGGCAAGGTGCTTGAGCGTCTGTCCAAGGGACATGGAACGACCGAGACCATCGAGACGAAGCGTAAATCCAAGAATAATGACGTCCTCATGATTGATTTCGTCGGCAAGATCGGCGACGAAGAGTTCGCCGGCGGCAAGGCGGAAAGCTATCTTCTCGAACTGGGCTCGGGCAGTTTTATCCCCGGTTTTGAAGATCAACTGGTGGGGACCAAGGCGGGCGACAAGGTGAAGGTCGAGATCACCTTCCCAGAGTCCTACGGCGCGTCGGACCTGGCCGGCAAGGACGCCGTGTTCGACGTCCACGTGCGCGAGCTGCGCGAGCCCCGGCCGGCCGCGATCGACGACGAACTGGGCAAGAAAATGGGCTTGGGCGGACTCGACGACCTCAAGCGGTCGATCCAAGAGAAGCACGAACGCGAATTCAGGACCGTCGCGCGCTCCCGGCTCAAGCGCGACCTTTTGGACACTTTCGCCGAGACTTACGATTTCGAGGTGCCGCCGGCCATGGCCGAGCACGAGTTCGAGCAAATCTGGCAGCACTACGAAGAACACCGCAAGGCCCGAGACCAAGATCACGACCACGACCACGACCACGATCATGAGGAAGACGAATTCGCCGGTAAGAGCGAGGACGAAATCAAGGAAGAATTGCGCACCATGGCCGACCGCCGGGTGCGCCTGGGCTTGTTGCTGGCCGAGATCGGCCACCAGAACAATATCGAGGTGAGCGAAGAAGACCTGAATCGGGCGATGAACGCCGAGGCCCAACGCTATCCGGGCCAGGAGCAGGCCGTTCTCGATCACTTCAGCAAGAACCCTGAGGCCCTGCAATCGTTGCGGGCGCCGCTTTACGAGGAAAAGGTGGTGGACTTCATCCTTGAGATGGCCAATATCACTGAAAAGACGGTTTCCGTCGAAGAACTGATGAAGGATCCGGACGAAGAAAAGGCCGTCGCCGAAAAGCCCGCCGGGCGGAAGAAGAAGGCGGCGCCGAAAAAAAAGGCCGCCAAGAAAGCCGAATGACCGTGAGGTGCCCAGCCGAGGTGTATCAAGCATAGGGACAAAGGACAAATCCCCCCATGAACGAACGGACCCGAACTTATATGAACTCGCTGGTCCCCATGGTCGTCGAGACCACCAACCGGGGCGAGCGTGCCTATGACATCTATTCGCGGCTGTTGAAGGAGCGCATCATCTTCCTTACCGGCGGTGTCGACGATGGGATCGCCAGCCTGGTCTCGGCGCAGCTCCTGTTCCTCGAATCGGAGAACCCGGCCAAGGATATCGCGTTCTACATCAACTCTCCGGGCGGCATGGTCACCTCGGGTCTCGCCATTTACGATACCATGCAGTACATCCGCCCCGACATCTCCACGGTTTGCATCGGTCAGGCGGCGTCGATGGGCTCGTTGTTGCTCGCCGCCGGCGCTCCGGGCAAGCGCTACGCGCTACCCAATGCCCGCATCATGGTTCACCAGCCGTCCGGCGGCGTGCAAGGCCAGGCGACCGACATCGAAATTCAGGCGCGCGAAATCTTGGCGTTGCGATCACGGTTGAACCAAATATATGTAAACCACACGGGCCAGCCCTTGTCGGATATCGAGGCGGCGGTCGAGCGCGATAATTTCATGACGCCGGAGGAGGCGAAGGATTTCGGTATCGTCGATGAAGTGGTGTCTCACCGCCCTCCGCTAGACGATGAAAACGGGGCGGACAGCGGTGGAAAGGACCAGTAAGAGCGTTAAGCTTATGTCAACGATGAATCAGATATTTACATTGTGCGCGCGTCGCGCATCCGGGTAACATGAAC
This sequence comes from Rhodospirillales bacterium, assembly GCA_030746775.1. GTDB lineage: Bacteria > Pseudomonadota > Alphaproteobacteria > Rhodospirillales > JASLLZ01 > JASLLZ01. The sequence continues at coordinate 15,287 of JASLLZ010000038.1, forward strand.
CGGCGCGGGCGGTCCGCAGCAACGGAGTTCCCATGAGCACGACCACCGGCGACGATACAAAAAACACCCTTTATTGCTCGTTCTGTGGCAAAAGCCAGCATGAGGTCCGCAAGCTTATCGCCGGGCCGACGGTGTTCATCTGCGACGAATGCGTCGAATTGTGCATGGACATCATCCGCGAGGAGCACAAGACGAGCCTCGTCAAATCCCGCGACGGCGTCCCCAATCCGCTCGATATCTGCACGGTGCTCAACGATTACGTGGTCGGTCAGGATCACGCCAAGCGCGTGCTGTCGGTGGCTGTTCACAATCACTACAAGCGCCTCAACCACGAATCGAAGAACAACGACGTGGAGTTGGCCAAGTCAAACATTCTCCTCATCGGTCCCACCGGCTGTGGCAAGACCCTGCTCGCCCAGACCCTGGCGCGCATTCTCGACGTACCCTTCACCATGGCCGACGCGACGACCCTGACCGAAGCCGGCTACGTTGGCGAGGACGTCGAAAACATCATCCTCAAACTGTTGCAGTCGGCCGATTACAACGTCGAGCGCGCCCAGCGCGGCATCGTCTATATCGACGAGGTGGATAAGATTTCTCGCAAGTCGGACAATCCTTCCATCACCCGCGACGTCTCTGGCGAAGGCGTCCAGCAGGCGCTCTTGAAAATCATGGAAGGCACCGTGGCCAGCGTCCCGCCGCAAGGCGGGCGCAAGCATCCCCAACAGGAATTCCTGCAGGTCGACACGACCAACATCTTGTTCATTTGCGGCGGCGCCTTCTCGGGCCTGGACAAGATCATCACGGCGCGCGGCAAGGGGGCCTCGATGGGCTTCGGCGCCGACGTGCGCGGCGCCGACGAGCGCCAGACCGGCGACATCCTGCGCGACGTTGAGCCCGAGGACCTGTTGAAATTCGGCCTCATCCCTGAATTCGTCGGGCGGCTTCCCGTCATCGCCACCCTCGACGACCTGGACGAGAAGTCGTTGATCGAGATTCTGACGACACCCAAGAACGCCCTGGTCAAGCAATACGAGCGATTGTTCGAGATGGAGGACGTTCGCCTGACATTTTCAGAGGACGCCCTGGTGGCGATCTCGAAGCGGGCCATCGAACGAAAGACGGGTGCGCGTGGACTGCGTTCGATCATGGAAAGCATCCTTTTGGACACCATGTTCGAGTTGCCCAGCCTGGAAAGCGTCGAGGAGATTGTCATTAACCGCGAGGTCTCGGAAGGGCGCTCCAAACCGCTTTATATCTATGCCGATCGGCGGGACGACGTGGGAACCAGTGCCTAATGGCGCACCGGGACTTGACCGGGCGGCCGGCGCAACCCACTTTTGACACGGACGTTCGACCGACTTCGCCGGACCGCACCCAGCGGCCGGGCAATCCTGAGCGAGAGGGATCCTATCAGTGAGCACCAGTGGCGCCTTGTACCCCGTTCTTCCGCTCCGCGATATCGTGGTATTTCCCCACATGATCGTTCCGCTGTTCGTGGGGCGGGAAAAATCGGTTCATGCGCTGGAAGACGTGATGAAGGATGACAAGCAAATCCTTCTCGTCACCCAGAAGAACGCCGGCCAGGACGATCCTTCCACTGACGACATTTATCAGGTCGGAACCGTTTCCACCGTGCTGCAACTCCTCAAGCTTCCCGACGGCACGGTAAAGGTGTTGGTCGAAGGCGGCCATCGGGCACGCATTACGGCATTTGCCGACAACCCCGCCTTCTTCCAGGCCCAGGCCGAATTAATTGCCGAGAACGCGGGCGAGAGCGGCGAACTGGAGGCATTGTCGCGCACCGTGGTTTCTCAGTTCGAGCAATACATCAAGCTGAACAAAAAGATTCCGCCCGAGGTTCTGGTGTCCATCAATCAGATAGATGATCCGAGCAAGCTGGCGGATACCGTTGCATCCCACTTGGCGCTCAAGATTTCGGAAAAGCAGGAACTTCTGGAAGCGGAAAGGATCGCTGATCGGCTGGAGCGCGTGTATTCGTCCATGGAATCAGAGATCGGCATCCTGCAGGTGGAAAAGAAAATCCGCTCGCGCGTCAAACGCCAGATGGAGAAGACCCAACGCGAATACTACCTCAACGAACAGCTCAAGGCGATTCAGAAGGAACTGGGCGAGACCGAGGATGGCCGCGACGAAGCGACCGAGTTGGAAGAGCGTATCAAGGAGACCAAGCTGAGCAAGGAGGCGCGCGAGAAAGCCTTGGGCGAGGTCAAGAAACTGCGCGGCATGAGCCCCATGTCGGCGGAGGCCACGGTGGTGCGCAATTATCTTGATTGGATGCTCAGCATTCCGTGGAAAAAACGCACCCGAAACAAGAAAGACCTCAGGTTGGCGCGCGAAATTCTGGACGCCGATCACTACGGCATGGAGAAGGTCAAGGAGCGCATTCTCGAGTATCTGGCGGTCAACACGCGCACCAAAAAGATCGGCGGGTCCATCCTCTGCCTGGTCGGACCGCCGGGCGTTGGCAAGACGTCGCTGGGTAAATCGGTGGCGCGGGCCACGGGCCGCAACTTCGTGCGTATGTCGCTGGGCGGCGTGCGCGACGAGTCGGAAATTCGCGGACACCGGCGCACCTACATCGGTTCCATGCCGGGAAAGGTCGTCCAGGGAATGAAAAAGGCCAAGTCGTCCAACCCGCTGTTTCTCCTCGACGAAGTGGATAAGCTGGGACACGACTGGCGGGGTGATCCGGCTTCGGCGCTCCTGGAAGTCCTCGATCTGGAGCAGAATTGTGCCTTCAACGACCACTATCTGGAGGTCGACTACGACCTGTCGGAGGTCATGTTCCTGACCACGGCCAATACGCTCAACATGGCGCCGGCGCTTCTTGACCGCATGGAAGTCATCCGCCTCTCGGGCTACACCGAGGATGAAAAAGTTGAGATCGCCAAGCGCCACCTGATCGCCAAGCAGATGAAAGCGCATGGCGTCAAGGAGGGGGAATGGTCCATTTCCGACGCCGCGTTGCGCGACATCATCCGCTACTACACCCGCGAGGCGGGGGTCCGCAATCTGGAACGCGAAATCGCCAACCTGACCCGTAAGGCGACCAAGGAAATCCTCATGGGCAACGTTACGACGTTGGCCATCACGCGGCGTAATCTGAATAAGTACGCGGGCGTCAGGCGTTTCCGTTACGGCGAGGTCGAGTTAGAGGACCTGGTCGGAATAACGACCGGTCTGGCGTGGACGGAGGTCGGCGGAGAACTGCTGTCGATAGAGGCTTTGATCGTGCCCGGCAAGGGCCGGATGACGATCACCGGCAAGCTGGGCGACGTCATGCAGGAATCCATTCAGGCCGCGAAGTCCTTCGTCCAGTCGCGATCGGTCGAATTCGGCATCAAACCGACGACCTTCGTCAAGCGCGATATCCATGTCCACGTACCCGAGGGCGCGACGCCCAAGGATGGCCCCTCGGCCGGCGTCGCCATGGTGACCTCCATCGTCTCCGTGCTAACCGGAATCGCCGCTCGCAAGGATGTGGCGATGACCGGCGAAATCACCTTGCGCGGCCGCGTGCTTCCGATCGGCGGCCTCAAGGAGAAGTTGCTGGCGGCGCTGCGCGGCGGCCTGGCCCGCGTGTTGATTCCCAAGGAAAACGAGAAGGATCTGGCCGAGATCCCAGACAATGTGAAACGGGGCCTGGAGATTATTACGGTCGCCACCGTGGACGATGTTCTTGAACATGCCCTGGTCACGCCTCTGACGCCCATTGAGTGGGACGAGGAGGTGGAGGAGGCGGCCGCCGTCGCCGGCGCGAACGGCGACGATGATGACCTGGGAGGCATTGTCACCCACTGATCATGGGTTTGCGGAACCGTCGGCCGTCGCACTTGCGGACCGCACCGAATCGGCGATCCGCATGTAGCAAAATTGGCGTTTTTCGACAGCGCGGAGTCGTGGAACCAGCCCCCGCCGGGTCGTCGGGACGGCGGGGGAGGGCCCGGAGTATCCAAATTGGGCCTAAAACCGCAAAAATCTGGGGAAAAGTCCCCATCTTCGATTGACGTTTGTGATTTCGGCGATTTAAACTGGCACCCGCCCAGGTATTTCCGGGCATGGAGGAATATCCTCCAAAATGGGTTTCATTCACTGACAGGAGAGGGGGGCAGAAGTTGAACAAGAATGATCTTATTGCTACCGTTGCAAGCAGCTCGGGGTTGTCGAAAACCGATGCCGCCAAGGCTGTCGATTGTGTATTCGATGCGATTGGCAACTCGTTGAAGGGTGGCGAAGAAGTGCGCCTCGTGGGTTTCGGAACCTTTAGCGTGTCACACCGGAAGGCGACTCAGGGTCGTAACCCCCGGACTGGTGAGCGGATTCAAATCGCCGCCTCGAACCAAGCGAAGTTCAAGGCCGGTAAAGGATTGAAGAGCCTGGTCAACTAATTGGCCTGAGGTCTCGTAGGCAAGAGCGATGCCGGCTGTATCCGCAAGGACAGCCGGCATCGTCGTTTGGGCGCTCGCGACTGGTTGTTCCGGGCGCGCGCCGCTTGTGTCCTAGAGCAAATCCCGAGCAGATGGTTATATCTGCGACGACGTATTTGCGGTTAATACAAGGAGCTAGAGCATTTTCGGTGAACGCATGTGAACGGAAAATGCTCTAGCGCCGGGCCCCTGTACCCTGGCCAGCGGCTTTTGGGGCCGGGCGGTTAGCTCAGTTGGTAGAGCGCCACGTTTACACCGTGGATGTCGGCGGTTCGAGCCCGTCACCGCCCACCATCGCATGAGTGGCGGAGAAATTACACTTTCGGCACTTTGGGCGGGGTCTCTGTGTCTGACCCATACGGCATTGCCGTACTTTCGTATTGACAACGGTACGGCAGTGCCGTAGTGTTGGCGGCGTGAAAACACCGCCATACATGACCGTCATTCAACCTCCTCGGTTCTTGAGGGATGCCCGTCGGATCATGGCCGACAGCACCCGCGAGGCATTGGTTGATTATCTCGCGGTCAACCCTACGGCGGGCGTTCTCATCCCGGACACGGGCGGCGTGCGCAAAGTACGGTTCGCGCGTCCCGGCGGCGGCAAGCGCAGCGGGTTTCGGGCCGTCTATTATTATCACAACGAGACGGTTCCGATTTTACTTCTCGCGGCGTTTGCCAAGAACGTTCGGGTCGATCTATCCCCGTCCGAGCGGGCGGGGTTGAAATTGATCCTCGCGGAGTATGCGAAGGATTATAAGAGACGGAGGAAATAACACCCACACACCTAAGGGGAGACCATGGATGACCAACCCAACAGGAAATAGGAAGGTAGCAACCGTAAAAAAAGACGGGAAGAAGAGTAAGGATTACAAGACTAAGACCGGCCAGGCAATTCTAGAGGGCGCCCGCGAGGGCTTGGCCTACGCCCGTGGCGAGGCCGACGAAAGCCGGTTCGCGGCCACGGTGGTTGTACCTGTCGCCATCGACGTGCCGGCGATCCGCCGTAAGCTCGGGTTGAGTCAGCCGCAGTTCGCGGCGCGTTACTCGCTGTCCATTGGGACATTGCGCGACTGGGAGCAAGGTCGTCGTCAGCCCGACCGCCATGCGCGGATGCTTTTGAGGGTCATCGAGCGCGAGCCCGAAGCCGTCGAGCGCGCCTTGACCGCATAGCCCAATCCTGGACCTCGTCTAAATCGAAGTCCAGGGGGCCTAAGGCCGTATCTTCGCGATTGGGTTGTCGCGGACGTTGGGGAATTCCGACGATGGGAAAACATCTCAAAACGGTGGGGGGATATCTGGCCGTGGTGGTGGCGTTCCTGGGCCTGCTGTATGGCGGGGGAGCGCTCTATGACCGATATGGCGGCACCGCCGGTGTTGCGCGGGAACTTGTCGAAGCGGCGGAACAAGGAGACCTTGAGGCACAAAACAAACTTGGCTTGATTTACGTCCAGGGCAAGGGGGTGGTCCGGGATTACGAAAAAGCGGTGAAGTGGTTCCGACGGGCGGCCGAGAGCGACTATGCGCCGGCGCAGATGAATTTGGGGCAGATGTATCTCCTGGGCACGGGCGTCGCTCAAAGCGATGCGCTGGCGGTCGATTGGAACAGGCGGGCGGCGGAGCAAGGAAACGCGGGCGGGCAATACAATCTTGGGGTGGCCTATGCCAGGGGCAAGGGCGTCCCTCAAGATTGGGTGCAAGCACACGCCTGGTTCAGCATCTCGGCGACCAACGGCAAGAAAGGCAAGGGCTTCACCCGCTATGAAGTCGAAAGGAAAATGACGGCGCGACAAATCGCGAAGGCACAGGAAATGGCGCGGGAATGGAAGCGCAAGCATCCGAAATAAGGGATGATTCCGTAATCCTCGTTCGGTCCCCGCCGATCTGTTTGCAGAACATTTTCCGTTTGCTCGGGATGTGCTTCACACGATCTTGCGCTTGCGCAGTTCCGCGACCTCGGCGGCCCCTATGCCCAAGACGTCGGCCAACACCCCTTCGGTATCCTGGCCCAGGGTCGGCGGCGCGTGGCGGTATTCGACCGGTGTCCGGCTCATGCGAATGGGATTGGCGGTCATGGGCAGCGGCTTGTCGGACAAGGGATGGTCGATTTCTCTCACCATGCCCCGATGCTTGGCCTGGGGATCGGCGAAGGCCTGGGCGACGGTGTTGATGGGCGCCGCCGGTACGCCGACCTTTTTCAGACCCTCGATCCAATAACGCATGGGATGGCGGGCAATGGCGCCCTCGATCAGGGGGATCAGGGCGGCGCGGTTGCGCACCCGGGATGCATTGGTGGCAAAGCGTTTGTCGTCGGCCAGTTCGGGCGTCGCGGAAAATTCGCAGAAACGGCGAAACTGGGCGTCGTTCCCGACGCCTAGAACGAAGGGACCATCCGCTGCGCCGAACACCCCGTAGGGAACCACCGTGGGGTGGTCGTTGCCAAGCCTGGGCGGCTCCTCGCCGCTGATCAGGTAGCCCTGTCCGACATTGGCCAGCCAGGCCAGCTGGCTGTCGAAGAGCGCCATGTCGATGTGCTGTCCGGCGCCGGTCGCGTCGCGGTGGCGCAGCGCCGCCAGGATCGCCGTCGTTGCGTACATGCCGGTCATGATATCGGCGATGGCGACACCGACTTTCATCGGCCGGCCGTCGACATCACCGGTGACGCTCATGATGCCGCCCATGGCCTGGGCCAGATAATCATAGCCGGGACGTTCCTTATACGGCCCCGTTTGCCCGAAGCCGGTAATCGAACAATAGACCAGGCGTGGAAAGCGCTGGCGAAGTTGTTCATAGGCGAGGCCGCGGCGGGCCAGGTCGCCGACCTTGAAATTCTCGATCAAGACGTCGCAATGTTCGATCAGGCCGAGCGCCAGTTCCTGGCCCTCGGGTTTGGTGATATCCAGCGTGATCGAGCGCTTGTTGCGGTTGATGGCCAGGTAATAGGCGCTTTCCGTGGTTTCGCGGCCGCCCGCGTCCTTGAGGTACGGCGGTCCCCATTTGCGCGTATCGTCGCCGACGCCGGGGCGCTCGACCTTGATCACCTCGGCCCCCAGATCGCCCAGAATTTGCGTGCAGGCGGGGCCGGCCAGAACGCGGGTCATGTCAAAGACGCGGATGCCGGCAAGTGCGCCGTCCATGTTTCCATTCCTGTCTTGGCTGCCGTGGGGCCGAAGGCGGGGCAACCATATCAAGGGCGACCCTCGGCGGCCATCCTCTTAGGCTCTTGCCCGAAGTGCCCGGGACGCTTAGGACTCCCCGTGGCCGGACAAGAGGGGAAGAAGTATGAATTTCAACCTCAACGAGGATCAGCGCCGCTTGCAGGAAACGGCGCGGCGTTTCGCCGGCGCCGAATTGGCGGCCGTCGCCGAGGAAATCGAGGCGGCGGACGAGCCGCTGTCGGACGAATGGCGCCGGCGCTATGCCGAGATGGGCTTCCTCGGCATCAACGTGGCCGCCGACTTGGGCGGCCTGGGCCTGGGCAACCTGGAAGCGCTGATCGTCCTTGAAGAGTTTGCCAAGATCTCCTCGGCGGTCGCCTTTCCCATGTTCGAATCGTCGGTCGGTCCGGTCCGCGCCATTGAGCACTTCGCCCAGCCTGAGTTAAAGAGCCGCGTCATCCCCCGCGTCTGCGCCGGCCAGATCGTCGTCGCCGTCGCCATGTCGGAGCCCGAGGCGGGAACGGCGCTGACCGATCTCAGGACAACCGGCGTCATCGAGGGCGGCGACATCATCCTTAACGGCACCAAGCGCTGGTGCTCGGGCGGCGGTCACGCCGACGGCTACGTCGTCTACTGCCGTCTATCCGAGGCGCCGGGGGCGAAGGGCATCGGCGCCGTTTACGTCGAGCGCGACCAGCCCGGCGTTTCGTTCGGCAAGCGCGAGCGCCTGATGGGCTTTCGCGGTATCCCCTCGGCCGACGTCATATTCGAAGACGCCCGGGTGCCGGCCGATAACCTGATCGTGCCCGCCGGCGGCTTTCGCCAATTGATGGAGGCTTTCGACCTGGAGCGTTGCGGCAATGCCGTCATGGCCCTGGGCCAGGCGGCGGGCGCCTTGGAAGACGTACTGGCCTACGTCCAGGAACGCCACCAGTTCGGCAAGCCCATCGTTGAGTTTCAAGCCGTGCAACTCAAGCTCGCCGACATGGCGATGCGCGTCGAGGCGGCGCGGCTCCTGATCTGGCGCGCCGCCGCCGGCACGCAGTCGGACCTGCCCAGCGTCCTCGATTCGAGCCTCGCCAAGTGCTTCGCCAACGAGATCGCCCGCGAGGTCACCGGCGCCGCGCTTCAACTCATGGGCGGTTACGGTTATTCCAAGGAATACGCCATGGAACGGCGCCTGCGCGACGCCTGGGGCTGGGGCATCGCCGGCGGCACCATCGACATCCAGAAGGTAAACATCGCCGCCGCCCTGGTCGGGCGCCGCTTCGACCAGCGGCGGTAGAGCAAATCCCGAGCGGATGGAATCATCTGCGACGACGTATTTGCCGATAAAACAATGAGTTAGAGAATTTTCGGTGAACGCATGTGAACGGAAAATGCGCTCACGAACCGCTTCAGCCCTTGGCCCGGGGGTTGCGCACCGGGTGGCGGTTGGCGTCCTTGTAGCCCAGCGCATCTTCGGCGATGAGGATACGCTGGACGTTGGGCGTGCCCTCGCCGATACACAGCATGTTGACGTAGGCGGTCATCTTGGAAATCGGGTATTCGTCGGCCAGGGCGTAGCCGGCGAAAATTTCGGCCGCCGATTGGGCGGCGTGCTTGGCGGCGATGCCGGCGAAGTACTTGGCCTGGGAGGCGGCGCGGTTGGATGCCTCGCCCCGGTCCATGGTCCAGGCCATGCGCCGCGTCATGAGGCGCGCCGCCTCGACGTTGACCGCCATGTCGGCGATCAGGTGCTGGACCATCTGGTAGCGCCCGATGGCCTGGCCGCCGACGACGCGCTCGGTGGCGTAGCGGCTGGCTTCGTCGAGGCACCTCTGGGCCAGGCCGACCAGCCTAGCCGACACCGTAAGGCGGCCCCATTCAAGGGCGTTCATGGCGATCTTGAAGCCGCCGCCTTCTTCGCCCAAGCGGTTCTCGACGGGCACCGGAAAGTCGTCGAGGAAGACGGCCGACGAGCGCAGGCACTTGCTCAGTCCCGACATCTCGATCGGATTGGCGGTGAAGCCCCGGTGCGACTTGGGCTCGACGATGAAGGCGGTGATGCCGCGATGGCCGGCCTCGGGGTCGGTCTTGGCAAACAGAAGGCCCGTGTCGCAGGCGTCGGCGAAGGTGATCCACTGTTTGGAGCCGTTGAGCCGGTACACACCGCCGTCCAGGCGCGCGGTCGTCTTCATCGACCCCGCCGCGTCCGACCCGCCGCCCGGCTCGGTGAGGGCGAACATGCCGATCTTGCGCCCGGCGATGAGGTCAGGGACGAAGCGCCGGATCTGGTCCGCGTTGCCCCAGTTGTAAATGGTGAACGGACAGGTCATGGCCTGCATGTTCATGGCGTAGCCGAATTCCGGCGCCATGCGCGACACCTCCTCGGCGATGGCCGCCACGGCCAGGTAGCCCATGTCGCTGCCGCCCAGTTCCTCGGGGAAGGCGGCGCCGAAGAAGCCGGCGGCGCCCATCTTCTCGATGATCGGGTGGGGGAACTCCTGGCGTTCCTCGTAGCCCTTGATGACCGGCAATATCTCGGTCTCGGCGAACTGGCGCATGCTTTCGGCGGCGGCGGCGCTTTCGTCGGGCTGGGCAAAATCCATCGGTGTATCTTCCACGGAGAGGGGAGGGCGTTGTTGCGACCTTGACTCTCCCGGTCATTGAATACAACTCTCCGGTGGCGGCAATCAACATTCATGATGGTGCGCCGGGGCTTGCCGTTTCGCATCCCGCGTGTCAAAAAATACCGGAATTCTGCCCAAGGACTATGGAGTTAAAGACGTATGTCGAAGAATTCTAATTCGCGAACGGGTGGCCGTATCCTGGTCGATGCCCTTGGCGTCCACGGGGTCGATACCGTGTTCAGTGTTCCCGGCGAGAGTTACCTCGCGGCGCTGGACGCCTTTTACGACGTCCGTGACTCCATTCGCCTGATCAGTTGCCGCCACGAAAGCGGCGCCGGTTTCATGGCCGAGGCCTATGGCAAGCTAACCGGACGGCCCGGCGTGTGCTTTGTTACCCGCGGTCCCGGGGCGTGCAACGCTTCCATCGCCGCCCACGCGGCCTTTCAGGATTCGACGCCGATGGTGCTTTTCATCGGACAGGTGGCGCGCGATCAGCAGGACCGCGAGGCGTTCCAGGAAATGGACTTCCGCCGCGTCTTTGGTGAGATGTCCAAGTGGGTGGCCCAGATCGAAAGCCCCGATCGTATCCCGGAATACGTCAGCCGCGCCTTCCATCTGGCGGTTTCCGGCCGTCCCGGCCCGGTCGTCCTGGCCCTGCCCGAAGACATGCTGCGCGAGGAAAGCACGGTCGCCGACACAGGACACTATAAGGTGGTCCGCGCGGCGCCGACGCCGGGGCAGATGCAAGAGATGCGCGCCATGCTGGCGGCGGCGAAACGCCCGCTGATGATCGTCGGCGGCGGCGGTTGGAGCGCCGAGGCATCACGCGACATCGTTGCCTTTGCCGAGGCCAACAACCTTCCCACCGGCGCATCGTTTCGCTGTCAGGATCTGTTCGACAACAATCACCGGAACTACATGGGCGATGTTGCCATCGGCATCAATCCGGTGCTGGCCGACCGTATTCACGGCGCCGACCTCATGGTCGTGGTGGGGGCCCGGCTGGGCGAGATGACGACCCAGGGCTATTCCCTGCCGGCGCCGCCGCGCCCGCGCCAAACCATCGTCCACGTCCACGGCACGTCGGGCGAATTGAACCGGGTCTATCAGGCCGACCTGCCGATCGCTTCGGGCATGGCCCAGTTCGCCCAGGCGGCCGCCGCGCTGGAACCGGTCGACGCGGCGGCCTGGAGCGACTGGGCGAAGTCGGCGCGCCAGGACTACGAGGACTGGTGCAAGCCCGATCCCGTGCCTGGCGATTTGGACATGGCGGAAGCGGTTCATATCCTGCAAGAGCGCCTTGGGCCGGACGCGCTGATCGTCACCGACGGCGGCAATTTCTCGGGTTGGGGGCACCGCTTCTATCGCTACACCCGTTACCGCAGCCAGATCGGCCCAACCTGCGGCGCCATGGGCTACGGCGTGCCGGCGGCCATCGGCGCCAAGGCGACGGCGCCCGACCGGCCGGTGGTCTGCTTCGTCGGCGACGGCGGCTTCATGATGACGGCCCAGGAGATCTCGACCGCCATGCACTATGGCATCGCGCCGGTCATCTTGGTCATCAACAACAACATGTACGGCACCATCCGCATGCACCAGGAGCGCCACTACCCGGGCCGCACCATCGCCACCGACCTGACCAACCCCGACTTCGCCCAATTCGCCCAAAGCTTCGGCGCCTTCGGCGAGGTGGTGGAGAAAACCGAAGAATTCGCCCCGGCCCTAGACCGGGCACTCGATGCCGGACGCATCGCGGTGCTGGACCTGCGCATCGACCCCGAAGCCATCACGACGCGCACGACGCTCACCGATATCCGCATCCAGGCGCTGGCCGGGAAGGGTGGTTAGGGGGGGACAGTACGCTACGCGACGTCGAGCCGGTCGCGATCCGAATACGGATCAATCTCGACGACAATCTTGCGGATGGTTGCGTTTGGCGCCTTGCGGCGGCCACCGGCCGCCTTCATCGTGATGAAGCCCGCCGATTCCAGCTTTGCCAGCGTGCGCGTGAGGTTCGGCTGCGCCCGGCCGCTCATGTCAACCAACGCCGCTATCGATTGCGGCTTGCGATCGCGGATGAGGGCGAGAAGCCGCCGGTTCTCCGGGGTCAGCAGCCGCACAACGGCATCAACCGAATTGAAGCTAAGCTTGGCCGCATTGGCCGAAGCCGCCCGCTCGCCGCGCACCACGGCCTTCATCTCGTCGCGCAACGATCGCAGGCTCTGAATCCTATGCATGGTCATTTCGACCTCCTTGTCTCTTTCACATCGACCACGGCCATCCCGATCCCACGTTCGCTCAACACACGTTCGACCTCGTCAAAGAAGTCATCGATCAGAGTTTCGGCGCCCTTGAACGTATAGGGCCTGCCGGGGTCGCCCATCGTCCGGTGCCAGTGATCGCTCGCCGCCGGTTGCTTCTTGAATCGGGAGCCGGTTGCTGAAACACCGTGGGCGTTGTCAAAGCCAACCAACCGAGTGTCATCCGGCGCGTGCAGCGTGAACGAATAGGACAGACCGTGCGGTCGCTCGCCGGTCACCTTGACGCGCTTGATCTCAAACTTGATCCAGTAGCCCTCCTCAAGGTGATGGATGCGCCCATCGAAAGCCAGCAGGAACTCAAGCACGTATTCCGGTGGTTGACTGACCATATCATATCCGAACATGATAATATTCTTCACTGTCCCGGGAGTCAAGGTATGGAGGCCGGACGCCGGGCGCATCGCAATCCTGGAACTGCGCATCGACCCCGAAGCCAACACCACGCGCACGACGCTCACCGATATCCGCAACCAGGCGCTGGCCGGGAAGGGTGGTTAGGGGGGACCGAACATCGCTGTTAAATGCGTATACTGTCCCCGGAATTCCCCTGTCCCCGGAATTCCCTGTCCCCGGAATTCCCCGTGTCCCCGGAATTCCCCGGAATTCTGAACAACAACATGTACGGCACCACCCGCATGCACCAGGAGCGCCACTACCCGGGCCGCACCATTGCCACCGACCTGACCAACCCCGACTTCGCCCAGCACGCGCAAAGCTTCGGCGCCTTCGGCGAGGTGGTGGAGAAAACCGATCAATTCGCCCCCGCCCTCGACCGGGCGCTCGACGCCGGACGCATCGGGGTCCTGGAACTACGCATTGACCCCGAAGCTATCACGACGCGCACGACGCGCACGACGCTGAGCGAAATCCGCAAGCAAGCGCTGGCCGGGAAGGGCGGTTAGGGGGGAGATCGGACACCATCGTCAAATAAGGATACTATCCCCGGAATTTTCGGAATTCCCGCCAAGATTCTCGCAGGGTAGGCATGGTGACTCCGCAATTGAATGACAACTAGGGTCCAGACTCATTCAAATCCAATAACAGATGAGGGCAACGAGACATAGGGCGGCGAGAAAGTTTTGCGC
>JASLLZ010000039.1 GCA_030746775.1 Rhodospirillales bacterium
TGAAAAACTCAGCAAGAAGCTCAGTGGCTATGTCATCTGAAAGGGGTACGCCACGTTGACCATAGTTCTCCAGCGCTCTAACCACAGCAAGTTGAAGGGTTTTGACGCGACTATCTGAAAAGCCATCCGTCAGACACTCGGCCCGCACACGAATGAAATTTCGATGCGGCTCATCATCTTCATTTTCGCCTTCTGCGGCTTTAATCCATATTATCGTGCGATCATCATCAATTTCACCGGCCATTTCTTTCGCGGTAAGAAGGTCAGCCGCGCGTTGGAGTGTTTCCTCGCTGAATTTTGGACCCATCCCTCACTCCTCGCATCCGTCGGTCATCGGCCCGTCCCCCTGATGGGCACGACCGTTCCATCGCCATCCTGCACGGTTGAACAGAACGTGGCCCAGTCGGCCATGATCCGCACCCGCTTCTCAAACAGGTCACCGCGCCGGTACGCCGCTTCAACTTTATCACCCACAGCATGGGCCAGTGCCATCTCGGCTACCTCATTGGGATAGCCGGTGCGTTCGGCAGCCCAGTCGCGAAACGTCGAGCGGAACCCATGGGCAGTCAGATCGCCCCGCCCCATGCGCCGCAACGTCATCAAGAACGCCATGCTCGACAAGGGCCGGGCCGCACGTCCCCCCGGAAAGACAAAGTCCGACTGCCTCACCTTTGCCATGGCGTCGAGGACATTGACGGCGACCGGAGACAGGGGAACCCGGTGCGGCTTTCCTGTCTTCGTCCGGTCGGCTGGCACGGTCCAGACCGCTGTTGCCGCATCGTACTCTGCCCAGGTCATGCCAAGGATTTCACCCGTTCGAGCGGCTGTCAGGATTTGGAACTCAAGTCCACGGGCGGCGACCCCGTCTTGTCGCCGAAGGTCGGCGATGAAGGCACCGACCTGGTCATAGGGTAGGGCGGCATGGTGCTTGACCTTGCGGACCTTGGAGCGGGCGGGCAAGAGCTTGTCGAGGTGTCCCTTCCAGCGGGCCGGATTTTCACCGCCACGAAGTTTGCGCGCCGCTGCCCAGTCCAACACCACCTCGATGCGCCCACGCACCCGACCGGCGGTTTCCGTCTTGGTGGTCCAGATCGGCTCAATGGCCTTCATGACCAGGGGTGTGTCCACGGTCTCGACTGGTAGGTCCCCGAACATCGGGTAGACGTAAGTCGCTAGAGTGCTTTGCCATTGCTTTGCATGTTTGAGGCTTCGCCACGCGGGGCTATGGGCATTGATGTAGGCCCTGGCGCATTCCTCAAAGGTCATCGCCTTGGCCGCGTCGGCTCTGTTGCGTCCACGTTCCACATCTCGGGCCGCTATAGGGTCAACGCCGTCTCGCAGCAGCAAGCGGCAGTTCGCGGCGTCCAGGCGGGCATTTGCCAGGGAAATCGTGTGCAGTGCCCCCAGGCCCATGGCCCTGGCCTTACCGTGAAGGGTGAAGCGAAAAATCCATGCCTTGTTTCCCTTTGGGCCTACCTGCAAATACAGCCCACCGCCATCGGCATGTAGGCCCTTCTTCTTAGCCGCCGTCACTGTCCGCGAAGACAACCGGTTCAACATTCGCGCCATTGATCCACCTCAACTCACGTTCCAACCCACATCATAGCAGCGGATTGAGGCGAGCGCCAGCGAACTTCTACGAAGCGGCAGAGGCGCAAACCCCTTTGATTAGCTGTTGTCTGATGAGCATCTGCGAAAAGTGACGAACAAGGTATTGGCGGATGGGGTGGGATTCGAACCCACGAGGGGGGTTAACCCCTGCCGGTTTTCAAGACCGGTCCCTTAAACCACTCGGGCACCCATCCACGCGACGAATAACATATTCTAAACTAAGGCAAATTCCAACAGTTCATGACATGTCCCAGGGCCCAATCTGGGCCCGAAATTAGGGATTTCCAAACGGATTCCAAAGCTTTTGACCCTTTGCAAACCATTGGTCGGGTTGAGCGCCGGTTCAAATCGGGGGCTCGATGCCAACGATTTCGTACGCCGGTTTCGGCTTTCGTTCCAATCTCCGGATTGAGAACGGCGGAGCAAAAATAGACCACGGAAGCGGCGGGGATGTCCCGTCTCCAAATCCGAACCAGCACATTGTCAAGAATATATAGGTTCAAGCCGGCCGGTCCTTTTCCGGCTGCCTCGAGGGGCGAGATCCAGCAATCCTAAGAAGCTTCTGACGGCAATTGCTCCCGATGCGATAACGAAGAACCCTGAACAGGAGATTATACGTTTGATTGATGAGCGTGCGGGGCAGCTACCCCTGCCTGATGGAGTGGCCGTTGTGTCCACCCGTCCTGGTCACGAACAGATATGGGATGACGTACTAGCGGCCCTTGCGGTTTTGACCAAGAGTTCGGGGGCTGTGTGGTTGCGATCGAAAACGCCACGGCTTTCGGTTCTATCGGGCCGCTCTCAAATTTCCCTGCTTGTTCCGTTTGCCTGCACCGACAAATCAAAGGGGATCCCAACATGACCGTTCTAACTGAGCGCATTCTTGACTGTTTTCCAAGCGGTAGCTATGCGTTGACGGCCTTGCTTCGTCTCATGGATGTGGTCGAGAGCGAGAAGGTGCCGACGGCCGCCGTCGAGTGTCGCATTCAACCGCGCCTGCTGATCAACCCAGGTTTCGTGGAACGCCACGCGAAAACTCCAGAAAAACTTCTGATGCTGGTGATGCACGAACTCCACCATGTCCTTCTCGGGCACACACGACTGTTTCCGTGTGTCACTCAAACCCAGAACTTCGTCTTCGACTGCGTAATCAATGCCCTCATCTCACGCATGTTCCCGGAAAGGGAACACACTTCGTTCCTGACTGAATTCTACTCGGATAAGGAATTTCCCTGTGTGCCTTCTGCGTCCTCCCAGACAATGGAACGGCCGGCGCGTCTTGACGTTGCCGAAGGGTATTCGCGATTTGCCAAAGAAGAATTGCGGGTTCGTGGGAGAAGTCTATCGCGCCCTCTACTCCGACAGTGGTGCAACCTATCACGAAGTCTACGAGATTCTCCCCAAGCTTGTGCCGGAGGATGCCCTGGGTGGTATTCCACTACTGGGTGGCCATGATGACGGGGGCGCGATCGCCGGAGACCTGGACCATCGTTCCCCCATGCTTTTCGATATTGTACGAGGCATCGTCGAGAAGTGGCCCCAACCGCCCGATCCAATACAGGGACGATCGCTAGCCGACATCATCGACGAGAGGACAATTGACGTAAATCCAGCCCCGTCATCCGGTGGGTCCGGTCATTCGATTGACAGGCGATTTCACCCCCCCGTAGATTGCCAGCATTGCAGGCGGAGCATTGGGAATGGCCGAACATAGATTGGGAGTCGATATCGGGGGCACCTTCACCGACGTCGTTCTTCTGGGGCCCGACGGCGCGCTGTGGAGCAAGAAAGTTCTCTCCACGCCCGACGACTACAGCCGCGCCATAGAGGACGGCATCCGCGCCCTCTTGGACGAAACGGGGGTTTTGGCCGACGAGATCGCCGAATTCGCCCACGGTACAACCATCGCCACCAACGCCATCATCGAGCGCCAGGGAGTGCGCGTTGCCCTGATCACCACCCGAGGATTCCGCGACGTCCTGGAACTCGGCCGATACCGGGCGCCCAGGCTCTATGACCTTCATTTCCGCAAGCCCGAGGTCCTGGTCGAACGGCGCTTGCGCTTCGAGGTCCCGGAGCGGACTGATGCAAAGGGCGAGATCGTCGAGGCCGTCGATCTCGAGGCCCTTGAGGGCATCGCCGAGTACCTGCGCGCCGAGGGGATCACCGCGCTCGCCGTCTGTTTCATCAATGCCTACGTGAATCCCCATAACGAGGCGGTCGCCGCGGAGCACCTGCAACGGCTGCTGCCCGACGTCTCGATCTCCACTTCGACTCAACTCCTGCCCCAGATTCAGGAGTACGAACGGACCTCGACGACCGTCATCAACGCCTATATCCGGCCCGTGGTCGAGGGCTACCTGAGCGCCTTGGGCAAGCGCATGACGAAGCTCGGCATCGGGGTTCCGCTTTTGATCATGCAATCGAGCGGCGGCGTCCTGCCGGCGCCCCTGGTCGGCGCCAACCCTGTTTACATTATCGAGTCGGGGCCGGCGGCCGGCGTCGTCGGTTGCCAGCGCCTCGGCCGGCGCCTTGGCGTCGGCGATCTGATGGTCCTCGACATGGGCGGCACGACCGCCAAGGCGGCGATCATCGAAGACGGCCGCTTCACCATCCTGCCCGAGGGCGAGGTGGGCGGCGGCGTCGTCCTTGGAACGCGCCTCGTGCAGGGCGCCGGCTATGCGGTGCAGGTGCCGACCATCGACATCGCCGAGGTCGGGGCCGGCGGCGGCTCCATCGCCTCGGCCGACGTGGCGGGAGGCATCCAGGTTGGGCCGCGTAGCGCCGGCGCCATGCCCGGGCCAGCTTGCTACGACCGCGGCGGAGACAAGCCGACGGTAACCGATGCCAACCTCGTCTTGGGTTATCTCAATCCCACACAGTTGGTGGGTGGCGACTTGCCAATCCGCCTTGAAAGGGCGACCGAAGTGCTGACCAGTCTGGCGCGCAACCTCGACCAGGATGTTGTTGACACGGCCTTTGGCATTCACCGATTGGTCAACGCCAACATGATGCGCGCGATGCGCGGCATTTCCATCGAACGCGGTTGCGATCCGTCCCGACTGACTCTCGTCGCCATCGGCGGCAACGGCGGGGTGCATGCGGCGGGCATGGCCCAGGCGTTCTCCATGACGCGCGTCATTGTGCCGCCCGTCGCCGGCCTGTTCAGCGCCCTCGGGCTCTTGTTCTCCGACGTCGAGCACCAGTTGATTCGCGCCTTCTACCGCCGCCTCGACGAGACCGAATCCGAGACCCTCAACGGCGTGCTCGAACCCATGATCGACGAGGCCCAGCGCCTTCTCGCCTCCGAGGGCTTCGTCGAACCGGCAAGCCGCGAGATCGAGATTGTTGCCGACATGAAGTATTTCGGCCAAGGCTCGACGCTCAGTGTGCCAGTGCCCCGGCTACCGCGGACGCAGGCGGAACTCGGGGCCCTGGCGGCCGCCTTCGACGATATCTACGAGCAGACGTTCGGCCATCGTTCGGATACCGAGCCACACCACTTCGTTACCTTGAAGGTTGTCGGCCGCGGCCTTGCCCGGGCGCCGCGGGTGCCCGACCGGATGTCACGTGCCAGTGAGGTGTTTGCCGAACGCGGAGAGCGCGATGCCTATTTCGGTTCCGACCACGGTTGGCGGACGACCCCCGTGATGGCACGCCGCGACTTGACCGGAGAGTTGCTCGCGGGGCCGTTGATCATTGAGGAGTACGACACGACGACAGTCGTGCTGCCAGGCTGGAACGCCCGGCGGGACGACTGGAACAACATCGTCCTTGAACGCGCCGAAGGATTGAGGGAGGACCCATGAAACTGAACCCTTTTACGCGCGAACTCATTCAGAATGCTCTCGCCGGCATTTCCGACAATATGATTGTCTCGGTGATGCGTACGTCGCGTTCCACCATCGTCAAGAACAACCTCGATTTCTCGTCGTCGATTTGCGATTCGCACGGTCGGCAGACGGCACAGGGCTTGGCCCTTCCCGGACACCTGGGCTCGACCATGCCGGCGCTGAAGGGCTGCCTGGACTATTTTGGCGATGACATTCATCCCGGCGACATGCTGGCCAGCAACGACCCCTACGCCGGTGCCAGCCACCTGAACGACATCTTCATGTTCAAGCCGTTCTACGCCGCCAACGGCAAACGGTTGGGCTTCCTCAGTCTCATCTTGCACCACACCGACATGGGCGGACGGGTACCGGGCGGCCAAGCCACCGACAGCACCGAGATCTTTCAGGAGGGGTTGCGCATCCCGCCCAGCAAGATCTGCGAGGCCGGCGTCATCAACCAGACCCTCTATCGCCTGATCGAGACGAACGTGCGCGTACCCAATCAGGTCCTGGCCGATCTCCGGGCCCAGATCAGCGCCCTCGACAGCGGCGAGCGCGAGGTCCAGAAGCTGCTGGCCGAATTCGACGCCGACGAATTCGCCGCCTACATGACCGACATGATCGACTACTCGGAGCGTTTGACCCGGGCCGGCATCGCCGCCCTGCCCGACGGCGAGGCCGAATTCACCGAGTGGATAGACGATTACGGTGTCGAGGGCACCGAGCCGGTCCGTATCCAGGTCAAGCTGACCATTGCCGGCGATTGCATCGATGTCGATTTCGCCGGCAGCTCGCCCCAGAAGACGGGCGCGCTCAACCTCAATTACGCCTTCACGGCATCGTGCACCTACGCCGCGGTGCGCACGGCGCTCGATCCGCGCATCCCGAACAACGCCGGGTTCTACCGGCCAATTACGGTACGAGCGCCGGAGGGGTCGTTCGTCAACATACGCTTTCCAGCCGCCCTCGGGGCGCGGGGACAAGGCGGCTACCGCATCCGTACCGTGGTGCTCGGCGCCTTGGCCCAGCTCCTGCCCGAGCGGATGACCGCCTGTCCCGGCGGCTCGGATTTCTGCGTCGTCTTTGCCGGCAAGGACGATCGCGAGCAGGATTTCCTGTTCGTCGAAAGCCATATCGTCACGGGCCACGGCGCCAGCGCCGTCCAGGATGGGCAGGAAGGGGGAGCATATTGCCTGGGCAACGTGGCCAACGTCCCCGTCGAGGTGCTCGAATCCGAGAACCCGGTGCGCATCGAGGAATACGGCTTCCTGCCCGACACCGGCGGACCCGGGCGGCACCGCGGCGCCCTCGGCGTGGTGCGCCAATATCGGTTGCTGGCCGACCGGGCGACGGTCCAGTTGCGCTCGGACCGGCAGACCGTTCAGCCCTGGGGCCTATTCGGCGGCAAGGCCAGTACGCCACCCGCGATCCTGCGCAACCCCGGACCCACCCAGAAGGTCCTTCCCTCCAAGTTCGTCAGCAGTCTGGAAAGGAACGACGTCCTGAGGGCCGAACTGGCCGGAGCGGGCGGCTATGGCGATCCGCTGGAGCGCGACCCGGCGGCGGTTCTGGACGACGTCCGACAAGGCAAGCTGACGGTGGGCCACGCGTTGGACGCCTATGGCGTCGTCATCGATGGGGACGGCCTCGACACGGCGGCCACCGAAACGGAGCGCGCCAATGCCCCGCGCGGGACGACCTAACGGTACATCAGGGTCGGGATCCACAGCGCCAGCTGGGGATAGGCCACGATCAAGCCGATCATTGTGCCGAGCGCGACCATAAACGGCGCCACGCCGTAGAAGACATCGTTCAGCGATCCGCGCCCGCGGATGCCCTGGATGATGTAACAGAGAATCCCGACCGGCGGGGTCAGGATCGACGCCTCGCTGACCAAGACCACCATGATTCCGAACCACACCGGGTCGTAGCCGAGCGAGAACACCACCGGCGCCAGGATGGGGACGGTCAAGACCACCATGGGCAAGGCATCCATGACCATGCCCATGAGAATGTAGATGCCGATGATGAAGAGCATGGTTCCAAGCGGCGACCAACCGAGGCTGAGGATGAAGGCATTGATCTGCTCGACCAGACCGACGGCGGCGACGGCGAAGTTGAGGACGAAGGAACACATGAGGATCAGCGTGATCATGGCCCCCGTCCGGATAGAGCCCTCCAGGACGTCCCACAACATGCGCCAACTGAGCGACTTGTACCACGCCGCCAGAAGCAGCGCGCCGATCACGCCGAGGGAGGCCGCTTCGGTCGGTGTCGCGAACCCCGCGTAGATGGAGCCGATCACGACGATGAACAAGAGGATCGGTGGTACCAGATCGGGCAGCAGCTTGATTCTCAGTTCCCAACTCGTTTCCACGGGACGGCCGCCCCAATCGCGCCGGTACAGGCATAACACGATGATGACCAGCATGTAGAGCAACGACAGGATAATGCCCGGTATGATGCCGGCCAGGAAAAGCTGCGGGATGGAGGTGTCGGTCAGGGCCGCGTAAACGATCATGTTGATCGACGGCGGAATCAGGATGCCCAGCGTACCCCCCGCCGCCAGGCTGCCGAGAAAGATGCGTTCGTTGTAACCGCGCTTGTCCACCTCGGGTAGCGCCAGCATGGAGATCGTCGCCGCGGTGGCGGTGCTCGACCCCGAGGTGGCGGCAAACAACGCGCAGGTCCCGATGTTGGCGTGCATCAGGCCGCCCGGCAGCCACGACAGCCACTGTACGATGGCGGCGTACATGCGATGGGCGATACCGGCGTGCAGGATGATCTCACCCATCAGAATGAACAGCGGCACGATGATCAGGAGGAAGTCCCTGCTGTGGTTCCACAACACCTCGCCGAAAGCCAGGCTTAGCGGCAACTGAGAGAACGTCACGTCGAGAAATATCCCCATGACCCCGAGGACCGCGGAGATGGGGAGCGAGAGCGCGATTAAGGCGAGAAGGGCGAGGATGGTTATGATCAGCATTTCTCGTCCTCGCTTTCGAGACCCTCGGCCGCGGCGATCTCGGCGGGGTTGACCCCATCGTCGCCGAGTACCTGATCTTCCGGCCGCCCATGGGCTATCTCGTGTGCCATGTCATAGTTTCGGGTGACCAGCGCCTTGAACGAGCGCAAGGAAAGGAGCGTCAGGCAAAGGGTAAAGAATACGAGCCCCAGCAGCCACGGCACCTGGGGATATACCAAGGGAACCGCAAGCGGCGTGTCCGCCCGTCCGTTGAGATCGATGGTTTGCTCAAGGACCGAGTAACCGCGGACGGTGAGAAGGGCAAACAAACCTGTAAAGGCGAAAAAGGCAACGACGTCGAGCACGCAACGAACAACGAGCGGCAAACGGGCGTAGACGACGTCGACCCTGATGTGGGCCCTTTTGTGAAGGGCGTAGGCATAGCCCCAGGTCATACTGAGGGCATAGGCATAGCCCGCCAACTCATCGGCGCCGGCCATCGAGAAATTGAACAATTT
This sequence comes from Rhodospirillales bacterium, assembly GCA_030746775.1. Lineage (GTDB taxonomy): Bacteria > Pseudomonadota > Alphaproteobacteria > Rhodospirillales > JASLLZ01 > JASLLZ01. Next base: position 8,928 of record JASLLZ010000039.1, read on the forward strand.
TCGCGCGATCACTTCGAACGTGACCAAGCCCACGGCGACCAGGAGCAGAACGCCGCCGACACGGGCGCCGGCACGGGAAATGCGCTCAAAGATGGTTTGAAGGCGCTCCATCTCGTGACCTCATGCGATTGCCGAAGATCACGGACGCATTATTCACCAGGGTTTTGAGTCGAGCGCTCAAGCGGAAGAAAGTCCAATACCTGGCCCTGGAAGAACGCGCCCGCGACACAGAAAAACCGCGCGGAATGCGACGCAATGGACGCATTCCGCGGGTTTCACTTGGGTTGTTACGGAGCTACCGCCTTGACGCCGAGGATTTTGCCGACCGAGTTATTCCAGTCGGTGGCGCAGGCCTTGCCACAGCGCTTGGCGAAGTCCGGCAGGACCACCTTCTCGGCCACGCGGCTAACCTTGTCCTGGTCGGAAGAGGACTTCTTGACCAGTTTCAGGTTGAACTTTTTCAGCGGCTTGAGCGGCACGTTGACGTCACAGCGCTTGTCGCCGACCGAGCACCAGATGCCGTGGTTGGTCTCCAAACCGGCGCGCTCCCAGCCTTCTTCGTACATGGCAGTGAACGTGTCGGTGATGAACTTGCGCGCATTGGCTTCGAGTCCAGCCCACCATTTCTTGTTCGCGTAGACGCCCTGAAACGCCCAACCCGTAACCAGCGGATAAAGGTGCGTCGCCACTTCCGGCCACTTGTTCAGGTTGCCCGACGTGGTGCCGGTGACGGCACAATCGATGACCTTTCGCTGCAGCGAAGGCACGACCTCGCGGAATCCGATGGTCGTCGCCACCGCGCCCAAACCGTTGATAAGCTTGCCGAGCGCCACGCCGCTGACGCGGACCTTCTTGCCTTTGAGGTCGTCGATGCCGCTGATCGGCACGGCGCACCAGACCACCTGGGCAACGATGGGAAAGAGTCCGAGGAGCTCGACGCCGACCTTCTCGGTGGTGTTCTTCTTGATGTAGGGGAGCCACGCATCGGCGACCTTGCGCCCCGTCTCCATGTCGGTGATCAGGCCGGTAATATCGACGCCGTCGTTGTAGGGTAAGTCACCCCCCGCATACTGCATGGCTGTCGAGCTAACCTCGGCGACACCGAGCTTCGCCATGCGGTAGACCTCCGGCCCCTTGAGACCCAGTTCGGTTCGGCTCTGGACGCGGACAGAGACCTTGCCGCCGGTCTGGCCCGCCATGTCGTTCCAAACTTTCTTCATCAAGATGTCACCCGGCGTACCAAGAGTGCCGCTGATAATCTTGAAGCTGACGGGCTTGAAATCGAGGTTCTGAGCACTAGCCGAAACTGCCATGGCAGCCGTCAGCACCACTCCTAGACCTATTCGAGACATGGTTTTAATCATTGGATCCTCCTTGTTTCTAGATTATTTGACGGACATATTGTTATGTCCATCTTGCACCTTCAATAAATTCGTCCGAAGACTATTTCGCGAGGCCGGATTACTGTCAAGGTTGAGTTTGTGCGACTACCGGTCCTCAATCAAGTGACCGCCACCGCATAAAGATCGTCCCGCGGCGCACTCTCTCCCGCCTCTCCGAAGTATCGATAGGGAAGGCGTTCGTTGAGCGACATGAGGACGTTAAGCGGGATGCCGCCGAACCACTTGGCCATCTCCTCGATGGTAATGTCTTCCGCACCGTCCGTGCCCAGCGCCGTCACCTGGTCTCCCAAACCGGCGTCGGCGACCGCGCTCAAATCCAAGGTGGCGTACTCCTGGGTGACGTAGAGCACCGGAACCCGCCGGCCGCGTACCAACATCGCCGCCGATTGGCCGGAGACCGCCGGCCGGTAGCCATCGTAAAGTCCGAAGGGGACGACACCGGTGGTGCTCCCGGCCTTCAGAGACAGAGCACCTCCCGACCCGATCGCCTTGTCGGTCGGGTGTTGCTCTATGTGGATCAGGCGTGACCTGACCGCCTTCAGCACCGGTCGAAAGCCCGACAAGTCTCCCAACTCCGGAGGTACGCGGGCCAAGCCGCCGTACAGAAGATGGCCCGTGCAGACCGTATTGCAGGCGGTTCGCAACCGGCAGGCGACGCCGGAACTGGCGAGCGATTGAGTGACGGGAATCTCGATGCCCGACCGCTTCAGCCCCTCGATCAGGTCGTCGAAGCGGTCCAGGCGTGACCGCGCCCAGTCCAGTCCGGCGGCGTCGCCGAACGGAAGGTGGGTAAACAGGCCCTCGACGATGATGTTGGGAAGGGCGGTGACCGCCCTGACGAAGTCCTCGGCCTCGTCGACCGGTACCCCCAGCCGCGCCAATCCGCAATCCACCTTGATGAACACCTGGGCCGGCTTCTCCGCCGCCTCCGATACCGCCCGCGCCGTTTCCAGGTTGCAGACCGACGGAATCAGGTCATGGCGCAGAAGCTCCGCAATCCCCTGCGGCAGGTTGCCGGGAAACATCTGTACCTTGATGCCGATGCCGGCCCGGCGGATGGCCAGGGCATCCTTGAACGACCCCGTGGCGACGGCATAGGCGCCCAATCGTTGCAGAACGCGGGCCGCCTCCGCGACGCCCAGGCCATAACCGTTGCCCTTGACCGAGGCGATGATCTTAGTCTCCGGCCCGACGAGCCGCCGGACCTCGCGGAAGTTACTCTCTAACGCCGCCAGGTCGACCTCCATCCAGGTTGGATGGAGGGCTTCCGGGTAATCGAGGGGGCGGCGCGAATCCTGGGTCATGGCGTTGTTTTCTTTCCCGTCAGGGTGGCGGCGCGGGCGGCCTCACCGCCTCGGTGTCGGCCAACATTCCGCCAGCCTTGAGAATGCGCCAATAGGCGTGGTCGACGTAATAGACGATGGTGCATTCGAGGCTGCGCAGGATGGCCTCACCCTCCCGCGAGTGGGCGGTGGCGATATGGGCCACCGCTTCCGGCAGGCCGACCGACAGGCAGACATGGGCGCCATAGGGCGGATGGCGGATCGACGGCCACCCGGTTTCCCTGGGGTCGTCTTCCCAGCGCGTCTGGTTCTCGGGCGCGAACTCCCACGGCTTGCCGACGTCGTGGACCAGCGCGCCGGCGATCAGGATGTCGCACTTGAGCGGAAAATCGGGGAACTGGGTTTTGAATTCGTCGGCGACGCGAATGCACTGGATCGCGACGCCCCGGAGGTGGTCGGCCTGGGTGCCGGTCTTGAGGACGTTGCGCCCCGGCGCCCCGGCGCCGGGGATTTCGCTGATCGAACGGAAGCTGGTTTCGGCAAGGGCGAAGGCCCAGGCCTCGACCACCTTGTCGCGCAGATCGGGATCCGAGATCTCCTCGATCTCGGGCAACTCGGCACGCACCGTGGCCCGCAACTCATCAGTGATGTTCGGCATCTTCATTCGATGATCTCCCTCTTTCGTCGATGCGGTCCGTCGTCACTCGGCCGCCGCTTCCTTCGTGCCCTCTCCGCCTGGGCGGACGCGCAGATGGCGCGTCAACTCCGTGATGTTTTCCAGGTCCTCGAGGGACCCGATCAGGCGGATGACTTCGTCCGTGTTGGCATCGCCGAGCGCCGGCCGCGCCCATTCCTGGAACTTCCTGTCGAACGCGTCCTGGGACATGGGAAGCTCGGGCTCTCCCTTGGGCAACGGATGATCCGCCGACAAACGGTCTCCCCCCCGTGTTGTCAGGGTGGCCTTGACTCCGTATTGCGGAACCTCGTCTGTCGGATTGAGGGTGATGCGTTGCATCAGGTCGCGGACCGCGGGGTCGTCGATCAAGTCATAGCTTTGCCATGTGAAGTTCCCCCGCGCGGCGGCGGCGGCGGCGGCGAAATACTGACTGAACTGCGCGTCTATGACATTGGCCGGCGTTCGTTTCTTTGCCGGGGGGTCGCCGACAATCGAATAGCTATACTTGCCGATATCGATATCGATCGCCGCGATGTCTTCCGGTTTGAGATGGTTTTCATCGACGAAGGCGATAACCGCATCGACCGCGGCGTGGCTGCATCGGCAACAGGGATAGGGCTTCACGGCCGTGTTCATGACCTCGAATTCGACCCCCAGTCCGTCCACGACCTTTGCCGCATCCAGGGACTTGCTGGCATAGAGGGTGAAATAGCCGTATTTGCCTTCGATGGGCTCGACGCTCCCGCGGTAGCCGGTTTGCGCCATGAACAGGCTCAGGATCGCATTATGGGCCGCCAATCCCGTGTGGATGCGTTTGTCCCACGATCCGTTGACCTCGTACTGCAGGGCGCCCGCCGTCTGGCTGATGTTCATACCGAATGCGTTGCGCGCTTGTTCGATGGGGAGTCCCAGGATGCGCGCCCCGGCGCAGGTACTGCCGAATATCCCGGTTGTTCCGGTCGGGTGGAATCCGCGCGCATGCATGAACGTCCGATGCGCCTTGCCGATCTTGTTGACAACGTCATATCCAACCACGGCGGCGGCCAGGAAATCCTTTCCCGAGGCGCCACTGTCCTCGCCCAGGGCCAGAAGCGTGGGAAAGATGGTGACCGCCGGGTGGATGACGGAGTCCCGGTGAATGTCGTCGTAATCCATGGAATGAGCGTTGGTGCCGTTGAGAAGGGCAGCATACTGGGGCGGATAGGGGTCGGACTCGCCGATGACCGTGCAGGTGCCGCGGGCGCCCCGCACCAGGTTCGCCACCGCCTTGGTCACAGGTCCGGCGGACTCGGCGGTTTCATGGCCGCCCAGGGTGCAGGCCAGAAAGTCGAGAAAAAGCTGCTTCGTCCTTTCGACCACTTCCGGCGGAATATCGTCGAGGCGCAGCGAAACCGCGTATTCGCACAACCGGTCGCTCACCTTCGGTGTATCGATGGACATAGGTTCCCTCCCTTGTCGGCCCGCACTAATGCCACCGGAAAATTTCTAGCCAGCAGGCCTTGCCGCGTTGTTCATTCCGCGTCGCTTCTTATAGATGCGCGCTGATTCCTGCCCCTATTCTTCCCCATCGAGGCTCGGTCGCGCAAGCGCGCCGTCAGGGGCCCTCGACAGGCACCACGGTGTGAGGGCAAGGCGGCCGCCGTCGGCATAGAGACACTGCCCTGTAACATAGGCCGACTCGTCGGAGGCCAGGAAGACGGCGACCCGGGCGATGTCATCGGGCTCGCCGAGGCGGCCCATGGGCGTCCGCGAGAGAACCTGGCGGCGCAGCACATCGTCGGACATGACGATCTTGAGCATGTCGGTCGAAATACTGCCCGGTCCGATCGCGTTGACCCGTACACCCCGCGCCGCCAGGGCGACCGCCATTGACCGGGTGAGCTGATTGAGTCCGCCCTTGGAGACGCTGTAGGGGACAAGTTCGGGCGTGGTCACCGTGGCGGCGATCGACGATATGTTGACGATGCTGCCGCCGCCTTGTTTGACCATCTGCTTGGCCGCCGCCTGACTGATCAGGAAGGCGCCTTTCAGGTTGACGCGGAGGACGACGTCAAAGTCCTCTTCCGTGATCTCGAGCACGTCGGCGGGGCGCATGATGCCGGCGTTGTTGACACAAACGTCGAGGCGGCCATGGCGGGCGACGGCCTCGGCGACCAGGCCCCGCGCTTGCGCCGTGTCGCCGACGTCGCAGGCGACGAAGCTGGCGCCCTCGAGCGCCGCCGCCGTGGCCCGGCCCCGGTCGGCGTCGACATCGGCGAGAGCCACCCGGGCGCCCTCGGCGGCGAAGGCGGACGCCACGGCGGCGCCGATTCCCCGCGCCGCCCCGGTGACGACTGCGACCTTGTCCTCGAGGCGCACCCCTTTCTCCCCAACCGCTGTCTCAGGGCACTATATTCCTTGGTCATCGGGGAGTGTCAACGACGGAGCAAAATCAGTCCGGGAAGTCGGGAAACAGCTGCTGCGTTTCTTGGGCCACCTCCAGTGGATTATCGTCAAGACGCAGCGAAACAGCGTACGCGCACAACCGGTCGCTCACATTCGGTGAGACGACGGACATGTGCTCCCTCCCTTGTGGGCACAGACCAGCACCACATGCTCAGAGCCGCGCGGTCATGACCCTCCAACGCCATCGTCTTTGCTAGGAAGCGCGGTCCGGCTGACGATGACGGTGGGTTTCGGCTTGCCAGCCGAAGCAGATATCGGTCCTCGGCCAAGCCGGGAACCGCGATGCGTCGCGCCCGGATGGTTTGGCGTAGCGCCACCAGAGCCAGCACAGTGGCGATCAGCGGTTTCAATCACTGCTCGACAGTGCTACCATCCTCGGCGGACGACAGAAGCCATCTGGGGAATCTCGGATAAAGGTGTTTGGGTGTGAAAGACATCCAACAGGGAGGCGGTAACAAAGTTCTCGATCATTTCGGACCGGAAGCGCGGGAATTTCTGGAGCGCAAAGGGTTCGGACGGTCGATCGAGCCGGGGACGCGGCCGGCCGTCATCGTCATCGACCTCAGCAAGGCCTTCACCGACCCGACGTCGGACGTGGGGTCCGACTTGGACTTGGTCGTCGCCGGCACGCGTCAGATCCTGGATGCGGCGAGGCGAAAGGCAGTCCCGATCTTCTTCTTCAGGATAGCCTACCGCCACGATCTTTCGGATGCCGGCATCTTTTATCTCAAGCAACCAGCGCTGGCGATCCTCAAGGAGGGAACCGATGCGGTGGAGATCGACGAGCGCCTCGCCCCCGGACCCGACGAGCCGGTCATAACCAAGAAGGCGGCCAGTCCCTTCTTCGGCACCACTCTCGGCCCGTCGCTGATCAGGCTTGGAATCGATACCCTCGTCTTGACCGGTTGTTCGACCAGCGGATGCGTCCGCGCCGCCGCGGTCGACGGTTACAGTTACGGCTATCGGCTGCTGGTGCCCGCCGATTGCGTCGGCGACCGCACGCCCGAGGCCCACCAGGCCAACCTATTCGATATCCAGACGAAGATGGGCGAGGTCGTCGACATGGCCTACGTGCTCCGATATCTGGATTCCCTTTCGACCGAGTCGGTCGCGGCGGTGCCGTGACCTAAGAAGGAGGCGGCGCCACGTTGGTGGCGGCGCCATAAACGTTAAACAAAAGAATGGAGGGAGAAAACCGTGACGAATTTTGCAAGAACGTACCGTGCGATCACCTTGGCCGCCGGAATGGCCGGCGCCCTGGCAATCGGGTCTGCGGCGGCCCAGGAGATGCCGAATTACCATTTCAAGTCCGTGGGCGGCGCAAGCTACATGTGGCAGCTTCCAAACGTCGAGGTCCCTTGGGCCGCATCAATGAGCAAGGAGACGAACGGCAAGGTTACGGGTGAGATCCTTCCCTACAACCAGGTCGGCCTTAAAGGGTTCGAGATGCTTCGCATGCTGCAGGTCGGCGCCATCGAGTTCTCGCGCGGCGACATCAGCACCCACGGCGGCGATAACCCACGCTTCGAATCCCTTGATTTCCCCGGCCTTACGCCGACCATCGAGGATGTTCGCAAGGCCGCCGAGTCGTATCGGCCCGTTTTCGATCGCATCTTGAAGAAGTCTGGCATCAAATTGTTGTTCCTGGCGCCCAATACACCGCAGGTGATCTGGTGCAAACCGGCCATCAAGGGCGTGGCCGACCTCAAGGGGTTGAAGGTGCGGGTTTACAACAAGGGCTTAGCGACCTTCGTGACCGGGGTCGGCGGCACACCGATTACCATGTCTTCGGCCGAGGTTGTGACCTCGGTCCAACGCGGGGTCATCGATTGCGCGATCACCGGCACGACGAACGGCAACACGGGGAAGTGGCCGGAGGTGACGACGCACTTGCTGCCGCTTTACATGGGCTGGGGTACGCAGTACTGGGCCGTCAGCATGAAGACATGGAACCGTCTCGATCCTAAGGTCAGGACCTACCTGGAAAAGAAGTTCGCCGAACTGAAGGACGCCCTGTGGAAAGCCGCCTTGGATGGCGCGCAGCCGGCCATCGATTGCAGCGTCGGGCGCGAATGCAAGTTTCCAGGGCTCAACAAATACAAAATGACGTTGGTCAAGATCACCGACTCCGACATTAAACTGGCCCGAAAAGTCATTAAGGAACACGTGCTCACGGCGTGGGGAAAGCGCTGTGGTCTGGACTGCGTGAAGGAGTGGAACGGCACGGTGGGCAAGGTGCTCAACATCCAGTCGCCGCTACCGTGAGGGCGTAACATCGAGCGAAAGTCGCGGGCGCCGGAATCGGCGCCCGCGTCGGATGGGGAACCTTTGCCAATGAGGCTACTCGACCGTCTGATACAAGGGACGGGCGTGGTGTGCCGTGGCGGGGTCCTGCTGTGCGGCGCCTTGGTGGTACTCATCTCGATTGTCATCGCTTTCGACGTCGTCGCGCGCAAGGCCACCGGCATTTCGATTGTCGGCGTTGACGAGATATCGGGCTTTATCCTTGCCATCAGTTGTTCGTGGGGGTGCGCCTTCGCGCTCCTGCACCGGGCTCACGTTCGGGTCGAGACCGTCCAACTCGTGCTCTCCCAACGCATTTGCGCGATCCTCGATTTGGTCGGCCTCCTTTTGCTCGGCGCGTTCGTTGCCATTGTCGGGTGGTATGGCGCGAATGTGCTCAATATGTCGATCGACATGGGTTCGAACGCGGACATGCTCGACGTTTCGCTCTGGATCCCACAAACGGCGTGGGTCGCCGGTTATCTGATGTTCGTCATCGTGGCCGTTCTCCTCTTTCTGCGCTCGGCGGCGGCCTTGCTCGCCGGCGATCTGACGACGCTGCATGCGCTGATCGGATCACGATCAGCCGTGGAGGAAGTGGAGCACGAGAAACAGCAGGTGGTTGCCCACCGGGAAGACACGCGATGATCGCCCTGAGCCTGGCCCTCCTTCTCGGGCTCATGGCATTGACCATTCCCGTGGTGGCGGTGCTTGGGATCATCGGCCTGACCCTCGACCAGGTCTACTCCATGGTGCCCCTGGTTTACGGCCTTGGCGACGTGGCGTGGAAGGCGAACACGGATTTCATCTTGGTGGCGATTCCGCTGTATATCCTCCTCGGCCAGTTGCTCCTGCGCTCGGGCATCGCGGAACGGATGTACGGCGCGCTGTCGCAGTGGTTTTCGTGGATGCCGGGCGGGCTCATGCATTCGAACATCGTGTCGTCCGCCATGTTCGCCGCGGTTTCGGGGTCCAGCGCCGCGACGGCGGCGACCATCGGGACGGTGGCGATCGAGCAAATCGACCGCTATGAGTACAACGAACGTCTGTTTCTTGGTTCGCTGGCAAGCGGCGGAACGCTGGGAATCCTCATTCCGCCGTCGATCAACTTGATCGTTTACGGGGTGCTGACCAACACGTCGATCCCGAAACTTTACCTGGCCGGGATCTTGCCGGGCCTGCTTCTCACCGCAACCTTCGTTCTCATCATCGTGGCGATCTGCATGGTCCGTCCCAGCTTGGGCGGAAGACGGGTGGAAACGGACTGGCGGCGGCGCATCCGGCTGCTTCCGGATCTCCTGCCGCCGATCATCCTTTTTCTGCTCGTCGTCGGTTCGATCTATGCCGGGTTGGCGACGCCGACCGAGTCCGCCGCACTTGGGGTCGTCGGGGCCATGGTCCTCGCGGCCACGCGCAAGCGGCTCAGCATCGCGATCATGGTCGAGGCGATCGAGGGCACCGTCCTGACGACCGGATTCATCATGATCATCGTCGTGGCGGCCTATTTTCTGAACTTCGTTTTTTCCTTTGTCGGGCTCACCTCCCACGTCAATTCCGTCATTACCTCGCTCGACCTGTCGCCTTATGCGATCTTGGTGGTGGTGATCGTGTTTTACCTCGTTCTCGGCATGTTCATGGAAACGCTGTCGATGATGGTCGCGACGGTGCCGATCATCACGCCCGTGATCATCGCGGCGGGCTTCGAACCGGTGTGGTTCGGCATCCTGATGATCCTGCTGATCGAGACCGCGCTGATCACGCCTCCGGTTGGGTTCAACCTGTTCATCATCCAGGGCGTGCGGGGGCGCGGCCAGGTCCACGACGTCATGATCGGCGCACTTCCCTTCGTCGTCGCACTCCAAATCGTGATCGTGCTCATCATCGTCTTTCCGCAGATTCCGTTGTGGTTGCCAGACACCTTTTGGGGGTAATGGCTTCCGCCGGCGGCTGGGCAAGGCGACGGTTGGCGGTTGCCGTCAGCGCCGAAAAGCCCGTATCATGGGCCGCGGCGCCAGGGCAGTGGAAAACTTGTACCGGCAACGGGAGGTGACAACTTGGACATCATCGACAGGCTGAAGGTCCTTCGCAGCAAGAACGCGGGGCCCTTCGTCGTCACCTTCGACGTGGTTTTTGGCCAGACCGAGGACTACGAGGTGCTCAAGAAGCAGCTGAGCACGGATAAGATCGCGACCGCTTTTCAGGTCGCCGAGGCGGACGTTCTCGGCTTCGATTTCTTCGACGAACTGTCGGCGGCCAAGATGTCGATCAAACGCCGCCTTCCCTGCGGCCATCCCGGTGATCCCGACTGCTACGGCATGAACCAGGAAGAACCACTGGCCATGTTGCTCAGGCAGTTGGTTTCTAATTGAGGAGGAGTGTCCATGGACCAGGTGACAGTCATTACACCGGTCGGCTGTATAGGCAATCGTGGCGTCGACAAGGATGCCTTAATTCGGGCCATCGAAGAGACCAAGCCCGACGCCCTGGCGATGGACGCCGGCTCCATGGACTGTGGTCCGTGGTACTTGGGCGCCGGTAAGGCGCACAGCCCCACCCTCGACATCCTGTGGGACCTCGAGCACGTCCTTTGCCAGGCGGTACCGCGCGGCATTCCGGTCATCATCGGCTCTGCCGGCGGGTCCGGCGCCCGCGCCCATGTCGATGCGACGGTGGAGATGATCCAGAAGGTGGCACGCGAGAATTCGCTGCATTTCAGGCTAGCCGTCATCTATTCGGACATCCCCAAGGAATATCTTCTGAGCCGTGCCGAAAACGGCACCGTCGGCGGAACCCACAGCCTGGACGACGGCAGCCCTTTACGCGTTGAGGCGGTCGAGGAAAGCAACGTCATCGTCGGCCTGATGGGAGTCGAGCCGATCATCGACGCGCTGGAGGACGGTGCCGACGTGATCCTTTGTGGCCGCGCCTCTGATTCGGCGGTCATCGCCGCCTATCCCATCTGGAAGGGCTTCGACCGGGGTCTGTCGTACCATATGGGCGACATTATGGAATGCGGCGAGTCCGCCGCCGAGGAATTGCGCCCGACGCTCAGGGCCCTGGCCCACAACCGAATTCCCATAATCGGGCGCATGGAGAAGGACAGTTTCTATCTCTGGCCGGCCGTCGATTCCCTGGCCTGCACGCCCAACTCGTGCCTGATGCACTCATTTTACGAGCGTATGGACATTCGTGCCTCGAAGTTCCCCGGGGGCGTCCTCGACAAAGGCGATGCCCACTATACCCAGCACGATCCCAACACCACCAAAATTTGGGGCTCGCGGTTCGTCGACGAGCCTTATTCCATCCTCTTGGAAGGTACCAAGCCGGTTGGCTACCGCTACGTCCTTATTCTCGGCGTGCGCACGCCCAGAATGATCGAGCAGTTGGACGAGATTCTTGCCGACATTGAGGAAATCGCCCAGAAAAGGTTCGGAGCGTACGGCGCCTTCAAGATCCACTGGCACCGGTTCGGCAAGGATGCGGTCCTACAGGGGGCCGAAATGGCCTCCAACGTGGCCCCAAGCGAGGTCGGCGTGGTCGCCGATGTCGTTGCCGAGACCGCGGATCTGGCCCACGACATTGCCTGCGATCTGCAGACCCGCATTGCTTTTTGGCGCTACCCCGGCCGCTACACGACGGCCGGCAACGTGGCCATGACTTTGTCACCGGCCTCCCTCGAAGGCGGTCCGGTCTATGAATTTAGCATCTATCACCCAATCCTGACCGACGATTACCGAGACCTAATCCAGCGGCAAATAATCGAAGTTTGAAGGGGCCGACGATGATCGTAGGCGTGGATATCGGTGGAACCTTCACGGACGTCGTCTGCGTCGATCGGCGATCGGGTGAGATTCACTTCACCAAGGTCAGTACCAACTACGCCGATATCATCGAGGGCGTCCTCGACGGCGTGCGCAAGATCCTGGACCTTATCGGCGCCGCGCCTTCCGACATAGAGCGCATCGCCCACGGCACCACCATCGCCACCAACGTCGTGGTGCAGCGGAAAGGCGCCACGACCGCCGTCTTCACCACCAAGGGGTTCGAGGACGTGCTGGAGATCGGACGCCTCAAGCGCAATCGGATGTACGACCTCAACATCGACGTGCAGACGCCGGTCTTCCTGGCGCCCAGGCGCTTCCGCGTCGGCGTGCCGGAACGGCTCGACCCGGATGGCAAGGAGATCCAGCCCCTCGACGAGGCGTTCGTCGCCGAGGCGATCACCGACATGCGGACCCGGCACGGCATCGAGGCGGTGGCGGTTGTCTACCTCTATGCCTTCAAAGACGGCACCCACGAGCGGCGGACGCGCGACATCATCAAGGAGCTGTACCCCGACCTGTTCATCTCATTGTCGTCCGAGGTGAACCCCATCTTTCGCGAATACGAGCGCACCGTGGTGACGACCTTCGACGCTTACATGCGCCCGGCCGTCGAGACGTTCATGGCCACCCTGGAACGACAACTGCGCGATTTCGGCCTCGACGCCGAGGTCCACGTCATGCAGTCCCGCGGCGGCGTCACCTCGACCCGCATCGCCGCCCAGAGGCCGGTCAACCTGTTCCTTTCGGGACCGGCGGCCGGGGTGGTCGGCGGCGCCGAGCTGGCGCGTGCTACCGACAACCCCGACGTGGTGACCATCGACATCGGCGGCACCAGTTCCGACGTGGCCTTGATCAGCGACGGGGTGCCCGCAGTCAATCCGTCGGGAGAAATTGCCGGCTATACGGTGCCCATCAGCATGGTCGGCATCAACACCATCGGCGCCGGCGGTGGCAGCCTCCTGTGGATGGATACCTCCGACATCATGAGGGTCGGGCCCGGCAGCGCCGGCTCCGATCCGGGGCCGGCTTGCTACGGCCGGGGTGGCGCCGAGCCCACCATCACCGATGCCAGTCTGCAACTTGGATACCTCAATCCCGCCGGTTTTGCCGGCGGCGAACTCCGTCTCGACAGGGGCTTGGCGGAACGGGCCTTGACCGGGATTGCCGATCGGCTCGGGATGTCCACCGCCGAGGCGGCCCTGGGTGCGCATCGCATAATCAACGTGCAGATGGCGGAGCAGATCCGTCTCATCACCATCAAGAAGGGACACGATCCCCGGCAATTCACATTGATGGCCTTCGGCGGCGCCGGTCCCCTGCACGCCGGTGCCCTGGCTTCCATGCTCGGCATGAAGGGCTGCCTGATCCCGCAAACGCCCGGCGTTCTCTCGGCATTCGGGCTGTTGAACGCCAACGTCGAGGTCGAGCAGCAGACCAGCTACCTGACCCCCATCGTGGATGCCGATCCCGGCGACCTGGCGGCGACGCTCAAGGGGCTCGAGGAAAAATGCCTCGTCATCATGCGTGAGGACGGTATCAGCGTGGAGAACGCGCGGCCCCGCTTTAGCGCCGATCTGCGTTATATAGGCCAGTCCCACGAGATCGCGGTGTCGCTGGCCGACGGCGTCGGCGGCGCCGAGATCATTCGTCGCGTGATCAAGGACTATGAAGATCAGTACGTACGCCTGTACGGTTTCTCCAACAAGACGGATGTCGAGATCGTCAACCTCCGCGCCGTCGTCTACAAGCCGGCCGAACCGCTGGACGACTTACACCTGCACGGGTCAGAAGAAGGGGACGACACGCCGGGCAAGCGCGACGTATGGTTTCTGGGCAGCGATCAGGCGCTCGAGACCCGGATCTACCAACGTGACCGCCTGCGCCCGGGCCTGACGATTTCTGGTCCTGCCATCATCGAACAGGCCGACACGACGACCATCGTCTATCCACAGCAGACGGCCGTCGTCGACGCCCACTACAACTTGTTGATCGGCGGCATCTCGGAGGCCTACACCCAATGAGTCTTGATGCGATCACTCTCGAGGTCCTGCGCAACCGCCTGGACGCCATTGCCGACAACATGGAATCGACGCTCATCCGCTGCGCCTATTCCGGGATCATTAAAGAGGGTGCCGATTGTTCTGTCGCGCTGTTCGACATCAGCGGCCAGACCGTCGCCCAGGGGCTTGCCCTTCCCCTCCATCTCGGCAGCATGCCGCCGGCGGTCGAGGCCATGCTGGCCGACTTTCCGGCATCGGAGATGAACGAGGGCGACGTCATCATCATGAACGACCCCTATTTGGGCGGCCAGCACAACCCGGACATCATCTGCATCGTCCCGGTCGTCCATCGGGGCGAGACGGTAGCCCTCGCCGTATCGCTGGCCCATCACCAGGACGTGGGCGGCCGGACGGCGGGCTCGAACCCGCCCGATTCGACCGACGTTTTCGAGGAGGGCCTTTGCCTCCCGCCTCTAAAGCTGATGGAGAATGGCCGCATGGTGGGGGTTGTCGAGGCCCTGATCCGTCGCAACGTGCGCTATCCGGATCTCATCTTCGGCGACCTCAACGCCCAGATCGCGTGTGGCAATACGGCGGCCAAGGAGATGGTGGCGCTACTCGAAAAGTATGGCCGCGACGTTATTTTCGAGGCCATTACCGAGCTGATGAACCGCGCCGAGACGCAGACCCGCAAGGAGATCGATAAGATCCCCGATGGCACATACCACTTTACCGACTGGCTGGATAACGACGGCATCGAATTGGACAAACGGATCGGCATCACCGTTGCGGTGACGATCAAGGGGTCCGAGGTCCACGCCGACTTCACCGGGACCAGCCCCCAGGTTCGGGGACCCCTCAACGCCGTTCCCTCCTGCGCCCTGTCGGCGGTGCGTTACGTGATCCGCGTGATCACCGATCCGGATATCCCCAATAACGAGGGATGCTATCGGATGATCCGCCTGACCATCCCGGAGAAGTCGGTACTCAACCCGCGCCGGCCGGCGCCGGTGAACTGCCGCGCGGTGACCCTCCGCCGCGTTGTCGACACCACGCTGGGCGCCTTCGCCCAGGCGCTGCCCGGTCGTGTGCCGGCAGCCAACAACGGTCACCCCTTGCAGGGACATTTCAGCGGTGTCGACGGGGCCACCGGCAAATTGTTTATCCTCTCCGAGATGGGCACTGGCGGCATGGGTGCGCGGCCGACCAAAGACGGTATCGATGGCTTGTTCACGGACACCTCCAACGCCAAGAACATCCCCGTCGAGATTGGCGAGGCGACGGCGCCGTTGCGCGTCCAATACTACCAGATCCGAACCGATTCCGGTGGTGCTGGCCGCTATCGCGGGGGCTGCGGACTCGAGAAGGAATATGAGTGCCTGACCGATAACGTGGTGCTGGCCCACCGCGGCGAGCGCCACTACACGCAGCCCTGGGGCCAGGCCGGAGGCGCGCCGGCGGCCACGTCGCGTAGCGTCGTCGTGCGTGCCGACGGACGCGAAGAGGTGGTTCCGTCCAAGCAAACCGTCCATCTAAACCGCAACGACAGAATCATCATGTGGACCAGTGGCGGCGGTGGTTACGGCGATCCGCTGGAGCGCCCTGCCGAGCGAGTCCTGGATGACGTGCTGGACCTAAGGGTTAGTCCCGAGGCAGCCCGCGAGCTCTACGGCGTGGTCATCGACGGCGATCGGCTCCACCTTGAGGAAACGACACACTTGCGGGAGCAACTGCGCCAGGACGGGACGCGCTGAGGTTGCGGGCCGCCGGCCTCGATGGACCGGCCCGATGGTGCGTGCTAGGATTCTGCCGCTTTACTATGGGTAGCACCATTTGTAGGAGGGCTCGTCTTCCATGTCGCCTCTCAACGGCCCTACGAGCGAAAGCCGATACGCGCGGCCCATTTGGATTGAGGTCGACCTCTCCGCTATCGCCCACAACGTTGGCGTGATCCGCCGCCACGTCGGCGCCGCGACCAAAATTTTCACCACCCTCAAGGCCAATGGTTACGGCCACGGCCTGTTGAAGGCGGCACAGACGGTGGAGTCCGCCGGCGCGGACGCCGTTGCGCTCGTCGCCCTGGACGACGCCGTTCGAATCCGCGAGCATGGAATAAAGTTGCCCATACTCCTCTTCGGCGGCAACCTGGTCTGCGGCGAGACGATCGACGCGGCAATTCGTTACGACCTGACCCTGACCGTGCATGACGGCCACTCGGCCGAGATGGTGATTGATCGGGGCGAGGCGCCGCTGCGCATCTTCGTCGAAGTCAACACCGGCGGAGAGCGGCTCGGCGTGGCGCCCAGCGAGGTGGCCGCCATCGTGGGCCGGCTCAGGGAATTCCCACATATCGAGGTGGCGGGTGTCTATACCCATCCCGGCGTGCCGTCCGGTGAAGGCGCCGTGGAATGCGTGGACTGGCAATACGGCCGCTTCCTCTCGGCGCTCGGCAACCTTGACGATGCCGGCCTCGAAGTCCCGCTGCGCATGGCATCCAGCTCGAAGATGCTCCTCATGGGTGACCGCATGGTCCTCAACGGCGTCGATCCGGGTAATTTGGTCTTTGGCCTGGACCCCGGCGGCCCGGGTAAGTTCGACCTCGACGTTCGCCCCGCACTAATCGCCCTCAAGAGCCGCCTGATCCATTGTCACAAACCGGAACGGTCCAAGTTCACCGACCAGGCGCCGTTTCCCGTCCGCGACGGAATGCGCGTCGGCGTCATTCCCATGGGCGCCAGTGACCGCCTGGACGAGCTCCACTGCGGCGAGGTCCTGGTCCGTGGCCGGCGTGCCCCGGTGCTTGGCAAGCTGTCGGCCGAGCACACCAAGATTGACGTGACGGATGTACCCGAGGCCGAGGTGGGCGACGAAGTGGTGATCATTGGTTGCCAGGGCGATGGAGCGATCACCATCGGTGACGTCACGCAACGTCGCGGCGGCGTTCTCTCCGATGTGGCTCAAGCCCTGCCGCGGCCGCTTCCCCGCCTCTATGGAAGCGAAGGCGCGGCCTAATACCACCGATTATCGGGGCGAATTGACTCGGCATTTTGTCCCTCCCATACTGACGTTCGGTCAGTGGACCGGTCGGCGCAAGCGTCGGGATTGTTTGGGGGGGAAATTCGATGCTTTCTACCAAAATCATCTGTCCATCCGGACATATGGGAACCGCCCCCATCGAAACGGGCAGCTTCAAGATCGGATGCGCCGAGTCACCTGATTTCGTCATCGCCGATTCCGGCAGCGCCGACATGGGACCCTTTCCGCTTGGCGCCGACATCTCGGCGTCCCAAGAGATATGGCAGCGCCATGACCTGGAAGTCATGCTCCTCGAAGCACGGCGGCTCGGCGTGCCCATGGTGGTTGGCTCCGCCTCGGATACCGGCACTAACCGCGGCGTCGATCAGTACGTGCGATTAATCGGGGAGATCGCGGCGGAGCACAAACTTGCTTCATTCCGGCTGGCGGCCATCCGCTCCGAAATTCCTTTGGAGGACCTCAAGACGCGTTTGAAGGACGGAGCCCGCCTCGCAGGCTTGAACGGCCGGCCCGACGCCGATGCCGAAGTATTGGAACAAACCGACCGGGCAGTCGCCGTCATGGGAACGGAACCGATCTGCAAGGCATTGGCCGATGGCGCCGACGTCGTCATCTGTGGGCGCAGTTGCGATGCCGCGATCTTCGCCGCGCCGCTCATCAACGCCGGCCATTCCAAGGCCAACGCCTTTTTTGCCGGCAAGGCCCTGGAATGCGCGTCCTTCTGCGGCGAGCCCTACATGGGCAAGGAATCGGTCATGGGGCGAATCGAGGAAGACGCCGTCTACGTCAGCGCAATGCATCCCGACCAGCGTTGCACGCCGGCCTCGGTCGCCGGTCACGCCATGTACGAGCGCATCAACCCCTATCGCGAGACGGTACCCGGCGGCTACCTGGACATGACCAACTGCCACTACGAACAGGTCGATGAAAAGACAACCAAGGTCACGGGGCAGGTCTTTGTTGAGGACGAGGACTACAAGATCAAGATCGAGGGCTCGGGCAAGGTCGCCGAGCGGCGGCTTTTCATCATCGGCATCCGCGATCCCTACACCATCGCCAACGTCGATCAGGCTATCGACTGGGCCAAGGCCCGGCTGAACGAGCGCTGTGGCCCCATCGGCGTCGACTATGACGTCTTCTATCACGTCTACGGCCGCAACGCGGTGATGGGCGATTTGGACCCCGGTCCCGTCCATTCGCCGCATGAACTGGGTATCGTTGTAGAAGTCACCTGCAAGGACGGCAATCGCGCCGAGGAGATCTGCCACATGGCCGGATTCAACCTCTTTTACGCCCGGCTTCCCAACGTCAAGGGAACGGCCGGCACCGCCGCCATGCTGGCTGACGAGGTTCTGACGGCACGGGCGGCCTATCTGTGGACTCTGAACCACACCATGCGGGTGGACAATCCGTTGGAGTTCACGGCGACCGAGTTCCACACCATCCAGGGTTGAGCGCGGAAGAAGGGGGAAAGAGACCGATGGCAGCGAGCGAAGGCAGGAACGTCAAGCCGACCAAGCTGGTCGACCTGGCGTCGACCATCCGCAGCAAGAACGCCGGCGTCGACCACATCGGGTTCGACATCATTTTTCGCGAGCGCGCCAACTTCGAGCGTGTGCGCGACAGCGGCATCGTCAACCGCGAATCGATTGCGGGGCTTTATGGGATCGACCCGGCGCGCATCACGGACTTCGTCATCTTCGAGCCCGCCAACGCCATCAAGTTCGCCATTCGCCGGTTGCAGCCCAACGGCAGCCCCGGAGAGAGCGACGTCTTTGGGGCGCAGCAGTACGCGCCCTTGTTCGACATAGACATCCCGTAATCAGCCCGGCCCCGCCGAAAGAGTTCCAAGATGGGTAATACTGCCAAGCCCCAGGACGTCGAAACCCGCGTCCTTACAACACTCGGCGAGACCATCGACCAGATGGTGAGCCTCGACGTATCGTCGCGGGGCGTCATTTCGACCCTCTATACCCTGGTGCGCGAGAAGCTGGATGAGCCGCTCTGCATGGCCGCCGCCCGGCTACTGCACGAGCGCGTCAAGCCGGGCGATGTCGTCTTCATCGCCACCGGCCAGCCGGACCGGCCGGACATCAATCCCGCTATCTCTGAATCCGATGGCCCGCCCGGCGCGGCAGCCCTGGCGCGGGCCCTGCACCGGGGCCTCGACGCGGTGCCCATCGTGTTCTGCGAGGATGCCCTGGTGCCCGGTGTCGGCGCCGTGATGCAAGCCGCCGATTTCCGTATCATGACGCCCGAGGAGGCGATCGAATGCGTTGCCGGCAAACTGCGCAGCGAGGCCGAGCACGGCAGTGGCGCCGGCTCGGTGGGGCTCGGCTTTCATTCTCCGATTCACGGCGCCGCCGTCCTCGGGTTTCCCATCGACAAAGACGAGGCTAAGGAGCGCGCCCGCGCCCTCGTCGAGACCTACGCGCCGGCCGCCGTGGTCACCATCGAGAAGGGCGGCATGAACGATCATGGGTATCTCTTCGGCACCCGCGGCACCGAGCTCACGGAGAGTCATATCGCCAAGGCCGACTATCTGGTGCATGAGGCGGCGGCCAGGAACATCGCTACCGTCGGCGTGGGCGACGGTGGCAACGAGATCGGCTTCGGCCTCGTCGAGGACGAAATAAAAAAACATGGGCTGTCCCAGATAACTAGCCCAAATGCTTCCTAACCCATTGCCTCAATTGCGCTAATTGGATTGATGGGTCACTG
>JASLLZ010000003.1 GCA_030746775.1 Rhodospirillales bacterium
GTCCAATATTCCCCACTGCTGCCTCCCGTAGGAGTCTGGGCCGTGTCTCAGTCCCAGTGTGGCTGATCATCCTCTCAGACCAGCTACCGATCGTCGCCTTGGTGGGCCGTTACCCCGCCAACAAGCTAATCGGACGCGGGACCATCCAAGAGTGGCCGAAGCCTTTCCCCCTCAGGGCGTATGCGGTATTAGCCACCGTTTCCAGTGGTTATTCCTCGCTCCTGGGCAGGTTCCCACGCGTTACTCACCCGTCCGCCACTAGGGTGACCGGAGCAAGCTCCGGGCCCTCGTTCGACTTGCATGTGTTAAGCATGCCGCCAGCGTTCGTTCTGAGCCAGGATCAAACTCTCAAGTTGACTTCCTTGACTACGCCCACCGGTTTGACCCGCTGGACATCGCCAAAGGAAAACAAGAGCCGTCCTATGCACAAACGTTCAAGTTTCCTTGAACGGATGCGCTGATACAACGGCTCCGTCACCACGGACAAAGCCGCCGCCTGCGCATCCCTTCCTCTATCAACAATGTCAAAGAACACGTGAGCGCGGAAACCCGCACCCTTTCGGAGCCGTGCTTGTAAGCACCAACCCCCCTCATGTCAACCGAATTATGAGGTTAGCGAACAACCAATTATATCCGCCGCCAGCGGCAAAGACAATCCCACAAATCGGATGCGCCGACGGTTGGCCTGAAGCCGTCGGGATGGTATAGGTTGGTGGACGGGTTCCGCCCAACCCCTGGCTGGAACCGAATCACCGAAGCGGGGGAAGATGATGGCTGTTCGCATGGCGACCCGGATGGTTTCAATGTTCGTTTTGGCAGCCGGCGCGGCCCTTGCCGCCTGCTCCCAAAGTGTCGGAATCGCACCGCCCGCCAAGGACAGCGCGGGGGGCACGGAAACCCAGGCCGCCTTTACCCGTTTCCCCGACATGCCGCTGCCCACCAAGGGTGACTTTGACATGGAGCGCACCATGATATTCGGCGGCGGCGATTCCTGGTTCGGCCGCTTGGTTATCAACACCTCTTTTGGCGCCAATGAAATGTTCGACTTCTACCAGGAACACTTGCCCGGCTACGGCTGGCAGGAGGTCACGTCCCTGCGCTCCGCCACCAGCGTCCTCACCTACACCCGCCAGGACCGGGTGGCGACGATCCAAATCCAGGAGCGCACCATCCGCGGCTCCGAAGTCACCCTCACCGTCTCGCCGCGCGGCCTGCCCAAGGCTTCCCCCCGAGCGGGTTCCGCCGTGCCGGCACCGATCCAACCCGTACAACGAATTCGCTAATCATAGGAACGCGGAAGGCCCGCTTCGCCGAGAGGAGATAAACGCGTGAGGAATGTTGTCATCGTCGATGGCTTGCGCAGCCCGATTGGCACGTTCGGGGGCGGCCTGTCCAGCGTCCGCCCCGACGATCTTTTGGCCGATGTCTACCGGGCGTTGATGGAGTGCGCCGGCGTCGACGCGGCGCAGCTCGACGATGTCTACGCCGGCTGTGGCAACCAGGCCGGAGAGGACAACCGCGACGTCGCCCGAATGTCGGCTCTCCTGGCCGGTTTCCCGGTCGAGGTGGCGGGGGTCACGGTGAACAGGAACTGTGCCTCGGCCCTTGAGGCGGTCAATCAGGCGGCCAAGGCGATTATCGCCGGCGAGGGCGACGTGTTCATCGGCAGCGGCGTCGAGTCCATGAGCCGGGCGCCGTGGAGCATGCCGAAGCCCGACCGGGTGCCGGTTTTCGGCGACCCAAAGATGTTCGACACCACGGTCGGCTGGCGCTATCCCAACCCGCGCATGGACGCCGTCTACCCCATCATCAGCCTGGGCGAAACCGCCGAGAACATCGCCGATGAAATGCAGATCAGCCGCCAGGAACAGGACGCCCTGGCGCTGGAAAGCCACCGCCGGGCCATATCCGCCATCGACCAGGGCCTGTTCGCCGACGAGATCGCTCCCATCCAGGTGCCCCGGCGCAAAGGCGATCCCATCGTTGTCGAGATCGACGAGCATCCACGCTACCGCGTCGAAGACGGCCGTTACGAACTGGCCACGACAATCGACGATCTGGCCAAACTCAGGCCCGCTTTCCGCAAGGGCGGCACGGTGACGGCGGGCAATTCAAGCGGCATCAACGACGGCGCCGCCGCCCTTTTGTTGACGAGCGCCGGCAGAGCCGACGAATTGGGCTTGAAGCCCATGGCGCGTTGGATTGGCTCCGCCACGGCGGGTGTGGATCCCGGCGTCATGGGCTATGGGCCGGTCCCGGCGACCGAAAAGCTACTCGATCGCCTCGGCCTTGCCATCGACGACATCGGACTTATTGAGCTCAACGAGGCTTTCGCGGCGCAGACAATCGGCTGCATGCGGCGCCTGGGCCTCGACCCCGAAATCACCAACGTCAACGGGGGCGCGATTGCACTGGGCCACCCAACCGGGTGTTCGGGCGCCCGCATCCTGGTGACCCTGTTGCACGAGATGAAACGCCGCGCGCCGACCGAAAAACGTCCCTTCTACGGCTTGGCGACGCTTTGCGTCGGTGTCGGCATGGGGGTCTCGACGGTGGTCGAATGGCTTGGCGAGTAGGCGGCCGACGGCCAGCGTGAAGGAGGACTAAAGTTCATGGATCGACCGCTTTCCGGCGTTCGCGTCATCGGCATGGAGCAGTACATTGCCGGGCCCTATTGCACCATGCTGCTGGCCGACGCGGGCGCCGAGGTCATTAAGATCGAACGCCCCGGCCCGGGTGACCCGAGGCGCGCCATGCCGCCCTTCGTCGAAAAGGACGGAGCCAAGAAAGCGGCGGGATTCATGGGCTATAACCGCAACAAAAAGAGCCTGGCGCTGGACCTGCGAAAGCCCGAGGGACAGACCGTCCTGCGCCGCCTGATCGGCGTGTCCGACGTGGTCGTCGAGAACATCCGGCCTGGCGCGCTGGAAAAACTGGGCCTCGGGTACGATGCCGCCAAGTCGGACAACCCCCGCCTGATCTGGGCGCTGATTTCGGGTTTCGGCCGTCTCGAAGGCTATCGGGGACCCTACAGCGATCGGCCCGCCTTCGACATCGTCGTCGAGGCGATGAGCGGCATCATGAACATGGTCGGTTTCGCCGACAAACCGCCGTCATGGACGATTTACGGCATGGCCGATGTCTACAGCGGGCTGGTCACTTCATACGGTATCTTGCAGGCCCTTTTCCTGCGTGAACGCACGGGTCAAGGCCAGATCGTCGATTCCGCCATGCTCGACAACATGCTGTCTCTGAACGAATCCATGGTGGCGCTTTATGGAGCGACGGGCGACTCACCGACCCGTGGCGTTCCCGTCAACCTGTGTCCGCGCGGCGCCTTCCAGACCCGCGACGGCTACATCGCCCTCAACGTACCCGACAACATTATCTGGAAGCGGCTTTGCGAGGCCATGGGCCGGGCTGACTTGATTGACGACGAACGCACCAATAACGGCACGGCGCGGGCCAAGAACCACGACTTTCTGGAGCCCATCATCGAACAATGGCTGGCCGCCATGGGCCGCGACGAAGCTGTCGACACACTCAATGCCGCCGGCGTGCCCACGGGGCCGATCAACACCGCCGAGGACATCTTCGCCGATCCCCACGTCGAGGCGCGCGGCATGCTCATGCCCGTCTCCGACCCCGAGGTCGGCACCTTGCGCTTCGCCCGCACGCCGCCGCACCTCTCCGCCGCCCCGACGCTACCGGCCGAGCCGGCCCCCAACCTGGGCCAGCACACGCGTATGATCTTGGAGGAAACTCTGGATTACAGCCCCGATCAGGTCGACGATCTGGTCGCCGAGGGCGTCGTGCAAACCGACGAGTAAATCAAATGGTGCCCATGAAGCTAGGCTCGCAAAACTGGCGCCGCCGCTTGAGCTTGCGGCACAGTTCGGTCGCCGCTTGACTACTTTTGACCGGACCCGCCATCAGCCGATACCAGGTTCCCTTGCGGGCCAGGTCGACCTTGGCAACCTCGGGCTTGAGCCCTGCCAAAAGGCTGCGATGAGCACGGCGTAACTGCGCCCAACCGCGGTCGGCCGCCTTTTGTGATCGGTATGAAGCCAGGTGTATGGCCGGTTGCGGTCCCGTCGGCTTTGCCGCGCTTGCCTTTTCAGGCGCGCTCGCCGCCGCCTTGGGCGCCGGCAGGGCCGGGGGTTGCATGGCCAATTCGATGGCTTTGCGCTCCTTGGCGTACTCGTCGGCGGTAATGAAGCCCTGGCCCTTCAACTGTTCCAACCGGCGCACCGCATCGGCGGCTTCCAACAGACCCTGCGGCGGCCGACCCGGATTGACAACGGAAACCGGCGCCGCCGGCATCAGGGCATCAAGGATCATGGTGCGCTCGGCGGCATGCTGGCTGACCGAAACGGCGCGCATTTCAAGTGCCCGCCCGATGGCCCTGAGGCGTCCCGCGATCTGCTCCGTCCCTGGCACCGGCCGGTCCAGGCCGGTCGCCGGCGGCGGAGAGGAAAGCGGCAGCAACGCGCCGATGCTGGCCCGGCGCCGGGTGTTGAATTCATCCGGGGTAATGAGACCCTGGTCGCGAAGCACGGTCAGGGTGTGGAAACGCGAGACGACATTGTCGGCAGCCCCTGACAGACCGGGCAGGGTCATCGAGGCGCCTTGCGGTTGCGCTGTCCGGGCCGGGGCCGTGCGCCCGGTCGAGGCCGAGGCGGCGGCCATTCCGCTTGCCGCCGGCGGAGGGGTCGCTTGGCCGGGCCTGGGCGCGGTCGCGCCGGCCGCTCCCTTCGTCATGCCGCCCGGAACACCGCCGCTTTCCAAAAGCGCCAGGTTGACGCTGGCGATATCGATGACCGGCTCGGGCGAGAGGTTGGTCCACACGGACATCTTTACGCTGCGCTCGGGCCGGATAGCCAGGATGGCCTCGTACATTTCGCGCGCCTTGGTCAACTGGCCCGTGTTCTGGTAGAGGACTCCGAGCCCCAACAGCGCGTCCACGTCCTCGGCATTCCGCCTGACGGCCTTTTTGAAATGAAGTTCGGCCGTGCCGTAGTTGTCCTTGGCCATCTCGGCCAGGCCAAGTTCGGCCTGATCGTTGTCGAAGAACAACGGACTGGCGTCCCAGAAATCCATATTGACCAGGCTGCCTTCCGTCATGCCGCCGCAGCCGGCAAGCCCGCCGGCCAGCAGCGCCACCGCCAAGAGCCTCGATGTCTGGCTTTTCACCCATCTCTTTCCTATCGTCTGGCCCGCGACGGGCTCCACCGCCGGGAACAATGATCCAAAGCAGGCTCAAACAGCATTATGCCTGAACTTGCTAACATTTCATTAATCGTATTCGACGAGCCCGCCGCCACTCATTGATCTCCAAGCCCTTGGAATGATAGCACGAATTGCGGATCGTGGGTGCCATTTGGCGCCGCGACCGGTCAAACCGCGTTGGTCAGGTCGAGCTGCATGAAAAGGGCGCCCTCCAAGGGATTATCGTAATAGGCGGGGATGCGGGCGAAGCCGATGGATTCGTAGAGTGCCCGCGCCGCGACAAGTCGCTCAAGCGAATCCAAGCACATACGAACGTAGCCGGCGGCCCTGGCTTCGCCCACGATGGCATCCGCCAGGCGGCGGCCAAGCCCGCGGCCACGCCATGGCGGGCGAACGAACAATCGCTTCATCTCGCATAAGTCGGCGCC
Organism: Rhodospirillales bacterium; assembly: GCA_030746775.1. Lineage (GTDB taxonomy): Bacteria > Pseudomonadota > Alphaproteobacteria > Rhodospirillales > JASLLZ01 > JASLLZ01. The sequence goes on from JASLLZ010000003.1 coordinate 5,658, forward strand.
AAGCGGCCACATGCCGACGGTCCCGGCCACCGCAGCGTCCTCGCGGGCCAGCAGCAGCCGGCCCCTGGGCGGTGCGTAGGCGCCGGGCAAGTTTAACAGTTCCTCATCGAAGCCCTGGAAGCACAGATCGACGTCCAGCCATCGCTGGTATTCGACGAACAACGCCCGCACGTGTCCCATGTCGGCCGCCGTTTCGGCGTGGGTGATGGCGATGCCCTGGCCATTCATAAGGCGATGGTGCCTTCCATATAAAGCCGCGCCTGACCGGCGATGCCGACCCGTTCGCCCATGGCGCGACAGGTCAGTTCGCCGCCGCGCGCCGAGATCTGACGGGCGTGAAGCTCCGTCTTGCCCAATCGCTCGGCCCAATAGGGGATCAACGTGCAATGGGCCGAACCGGTGACCGGATCCTCGTCGACGCCGAGCGCCGGGGCGAAAAAGCGCGACACGAAATCGCACTCATCGCCCGGCGCCGTTACGATGACGCCTTGGCGGTCGATGGCCGCCAGCAGCCTCAAGTCGGGCGCCATGGCGCGCACCGTAGCTTCGTCGCCATAGACGGCCATGACATCGCGCCGACTGGCCCCCATCCCCTCGGGCTCGACCCCCAGCGCCTCGACAAGGCCGGGCGCCGGGTCATAGGCATCGGGCGGACGGGCCGGAAAGACCAGGGCCAGAAGCTCGCCTTCGCGCCGCACTTCAAGGGTTCCGCTCAGGGTCGAGAAACGGACCACGTCGAGATCGGGGGCCAGCCTGCTCATGATGAGATAGGCGCTGGCCAAGGTGGCGTGGCCGCACAAGTCGATCTCGGCGGCCGGGGTGAACCAGCGCAGATCGTAATCGCCGGGTTTCTTGCCGGGCACGAAGAAGGCGGTTTCCGAAAGATTGTTCTCGGCGGCGATGGCCTGCATGCGTTCGTCGGCCAGCCATTCGCGCAACGGACAGACGGCGGCCGGGTTACCCTGGAATATCTCTTCGGCGAATGCGTCGATCTGATAGAGAGGAATGGTCATGGTCGTCCGTTTCGCGGTCACCCGACAGCTGCGCTCATTCATCGAACAATATGTTGATGCGCCGGTTGTGCCGTCCCTTGTTTTCGATCTTGCCGACGCGCACGCGGCCAATCTCGCCGGTTGCCCGAACGTGAGTGCCGCCACAGGGTTGCAGGTCGACGCCTGGAATGTCGATCACCCTGACGCGGCCGGCGCCGCTTGGCGGCTTGACCGACATGGTGCGCACCAATTCGGGATTGGCCGCCAGCTCTCCATCGTCAATCCAGCGGCCGTCGAGGGGATGGTCTTCTTCGATCAGACGATTGAGCTCGGCCGTGATGTGTTCCTTGTCCAGGGTCTGGTCGGGCAGATCGAAATCGAGCCGCCCCTTGGCCTCGCCGATGGAGCCGCCGGTTACGCCGCCGGTCACCACGGCGCACAGAAGATGCAGACAAGTGTGCATGCGCATGTGGCGATAGCGCCGTTGCCAGTCGATCTCGGCGCTCACAGTCTCGCCGGCGTTGAGGGCCGGCGCGCCGTCGGCCGGCACGTGGACGTGCTCGCCCGTCTGGCGATGCTTGAGGGTATCGGTAATGGCGATGCTGCGCCCGTCGGCGGTCTTCAGCACACCGGTGTCGCCTGGCTGACCGCCGCCCATGGGATAGAATACCGTCCGGTCGAGGCGGATTCCGTCGCCGTCGATGGCGCTAACGGTAGCCTCGCAGGATTGCGCGTAAGCGTCGTCACGAAAGATCTCTTCGGTCATGGAGTGGCCTTCCATCCAATGTGTCTTGGCACATAATGGGTGATTGGCAGGAAAATTCAATGCGCCGGCATATCGGCGAAACGCCCGTAGACCGCGGCCCGGTTCTTGTCTAGGCTTCCATTGGCGATGGAACGAATCCGGGAATACTGTCACGCCTACTGCGAGACCGCTCTCACGCCCCTCGCCCGGCTCTTACTGCGCCTCCATGTTAGCGCCAACCAAGTCACCGTGGCGGGCGTCCTGCTCAACGTCGTAGCGGCGGTCCTAATCGTTGCCGACCAACCGGTCCTGGCCGGCCTCTTCTTTCTAGCCGGCGGAGTCCTGGACCTGCTCGACGGAGTCCTGGCCAGGCTGGCCAAGATGGCGACGCCGTTCGGCGCCTTTCTCGATTCAACCCTTGACCGCGTCTCGGAAGGGGTCCTCTTCGCCGCCATCGCATACCGCTTCGCCTTGGAAGGTGCCGCCTTTGATGCCGGCCTCACGGTGCTTGCCCTGCTCGGCTCCCTGCTGGTCAGCTACACGCGGGCGCGCGCCGAGGGCCTCAGTGTTCAATGCAAGGGGGGGCTGGTGACGCGCGCCGAGCGCGTGATTCTGCTCGCCGCCGGCCTGCTTTCGGGCCTGCTGGCCTACGTGATCTATCTTCTGGTGGTGACGACGGGCTTTACGGTCATCCAGCGCATAGTCAGCACCTTTCGCCGGATCGCGGCACCGGGTGGCGCCGGCAAGATGAGGAACGGACACGCGGTGGGCCCGAGCGGCACCGAGAATTCGTCTTCGGATTAGCTAGCGCTTCAGGACGCGGCGGAACAACGCCTGGTCCACGTTGCCGCCGGACAGCACCAGGCCCACCTTCTTGCCCGCCACGCCCTGGCGGTCGCGAAGAAGAGCCGCCAAGGGCGCCGCGCCGGCACCTTCGGCCAGATTGTGGGTGTCGGTGAAGTAATGGCCCATGGCGTCCAGGATGGCGTCTTCGGAAAGGCTGATCACGTCGTCGACGCCGGCCATGATGAGGGCCAGCGCCTCGGCGTTGGGAACGCGCACCGCCATGCCGTCGGCCAGGGTGTCGGCGCTGTCGGTTTCGACGACCTTACCGGCCGCGAACGACCGGGCGTAGGCGGCAGCCTCTTCGGCCACCACGCCAACGACGCGGGTCTTGAGGCCGAGCCCGTCGCGGGCCGAGATCATGCCGCAGATGCCCGATCCCAGGCCGATGGGCACGTAAACCGTATCGAGGTCGGGAACGGCACGCAGGAACTCGAGCGCATAGGTGGCAACGCCGCGCACCAGGGGGGCGGCAACCGAGGGAAGCCGGAAAAGGCCGCGCGCCTCGGCCAGTTCGGCGGCATGGCCGCTGGCGGCGTCGAAGTCGCGGCCATGCTCGATAAGCTCGGCGCCCAGGGCCTCCATGGCGGCGTTCTTTTCCGGGTTGTTGCCGCGCGGCACGACAACGGTTGCCGTCACGCCGACCCGCTTGGCGGCAAAGGCGATGCTCTGGCCGTGGTTGCCGCGGGTCGCCGTGATGACGCCCGCGACGTCCGGGTGGTCGCGGCGCAGCCAATCCATAAAGACCAGGCCGCCACGCACCTTGAAGGCGCCGATGGGGGTATGGTTTTCGTGCTTTACCCAAACCTCGGCGCCCGAGCGCCGGCCGAGCAGCGGCCAGTTGATCTGGGGCGTCGGCGCCATATGGGCATAGACGACCTCGGCCGCCTTCTCGATATCATCAAGCGTCGCTTTCATGGCACGGACCGTCCCTTCGCCGCCACCTTCGCCCCACGGGCCACCACCGTCAAGGCGTTGACCGGTGCCCGCCTTCGGGTGATGATCGGCCGATGTCCGATCAGCCGACGACCGCCTTGAGTTTCGCCGTCATGGGTGCCGGCGGCGTTGGCGGGTATTTCGGCGCCCGCCTGGCCGATGCCGGCGCCCAGGTAGCCTTCGTCGCCCGTGGGCCTCACCTGGAAGCCATGCGCGCCGCCGGGCTTAGGATCAAGAGCGCCCTGGGCGACGCTCATATCCATCCCGTCGAGGTCAGCGACGACCCCCGCCGCATCGGTCCGGTCGATGTTATTCTATTCGCCGTCAAGCTCTACGACACCGAGGCCGCGGCGGCCGCCATGGCACCGATGATCGGCGACAATACCATCGTGCTGTCGCTGCAGAACGGCGTCGATGGGGAGGAAACCCTGGCCCGCCGGTTGGGCGCCGGGCATGTCATGGGCGGTGCGTCCTATATCTTCTCGGCCATCGAGGAACCAGGCGTGATTCGCCACACGGGACGGATGGCGCGCATCGTCTTCGGCGAGTTGGACGGCCAACCAAGCGCCCGCGCCGAGGCCCTGCTCGCCGCCTTCGAGACGGCCGGCATCGAGGCGGTGCTGAGCCCCGCGATCGATCTTGAGCTGTGGCGCAAGTTCACCTTCCTCGCCTCGATCGCCGCGCTTTGCGGTCAGATGCGGCAATCCCTGGGACCGATTCTCGCCACCGCCGAGACCCGCCGGCGGCTCGCCGCCGCCATGGCCGAGGTGGCGGCGGTGGCGCGGGCCAAGGGCATTGCCCTGGACGAAGAAGTGGTCGAGGCGCACCTGGCCTTCGCCGACACCTTGGACGGCGCCATGAAACCGTCCCTGCTGCAGGACCTGGAGCGCGGCGCCCGGACCGAGATCGAAAATCTAAGCGGCACCGTGGTGCGTTTCGGCGCCGAATTGGGCATCGCCGTGCCCAACCACGCGGCCGCCTACGCGCAACTGAAAAAATACGCCGAAGGCAGGCCGACTATCCCTTAACCGAAAACGGCGGCACCAGGTGGGCGTGGTTCAAGGGGCCGTGGCCGTGGCCCAACCCGGGCGCCGTTTCGATGGCCCGGCGCACGTAACCGCGGGCGCGGGTGACGGCGTCGCTCATCGCCATGCCCTGGGCCAGGCCGGCGGCCACCGCCGAGGCCAGGGTGCAGCCGGTGCCGTGGGTGCTGGTGGTGGCGATGCGCGGTCCCTCGAAGGCCTGGACCCCGCCCTCGGCGAACAGGAGGTCGGTGAGCATCTCGCCTTCCATATGCCCGCCCTTGAGCAGCACGGCTTTTGGTCCAAGGGCCAGCAGAGCGGCGCCGGCCCGTTGCATGGCGTCGCGATCGACGATGGCAAGGCCGGTCAGAGCTTCGGCCTCCGGCAAATTGGGAGTGAGGATGGCGGCGCGGGGCACGATGCGCTCCTTGAGGCTGTCCATCGCCTCGGGCGCCAGCAGGGCGGCGCCGCCCTTGGCCACCATGACCGGATCGACAACCACCGGCACGCCGGCGGCCTCGGCATCGAGAGCCGCCGCCACCGCCGCGATGACGTCGGGCCGGTGCAGCATGCCGATTTTGATGCAATCGGCGCCGATGTCGGCGAGCACCACGCGCATTTGCTGGGCGACGAAATCCGGCGGCACCTCGTGGATGGCGGAGACGCCTTCGGTGTTCTGCGCCGTCAACGCCGTGACCGCCGTCATGGCGAAGCCGCCAAGGACGGTGACGGTCTTGACGTCGGCCTGGATTCCGGCGCCGCCGCCCGAATCGGAACCGGCGACGATGAGAACCCTTCCGCGCATCGGCCTAGTGTCCTGGATCAGAAGTTCGTGGCATATACGACGGCCTTCCGAGTTCATCCGGCTAGGCGCGGGGTGCGCCGTGATGCTGGAGCATCACAAGCGCCGCGCAACAACGCCGGGGGGCTTGGAAGGCCGCCCAGCGGGTCGCTTTTCCCGTCCCCTCGGTGCGTCAGGAAGGCTAGCCGATGCAATGGCATCGCCCGCGCCTCCCTTCCTGCCGAGCGAACGGGAAAAGCGATCGTATATGCTACGAACTTCTGATCCAGGACACTAGCCTTCTTCGTTGGCGATGACGGCGGCGATGTCATCGACGACGGCGTTGATCAGCGCCGAGTCCTCGCCCTCCGCCATGACCCGAATCAGGGGTTCGGTGCCCGACTCGCGAACCAATAGCCGCCCCTTTGGTCCCAAGCGTTCGGTACCGGCGGTAATGGCGCCCTGCACCGCTTCGTCCTCGAGCGCCAAGCCGCCATCGAGAGAAACGTTGCGCAGGAGTTGGGGCAGCGGCTCGAAAACTCGGCAGGTCTCGCTTGCCCGGCCGCCCGAGACGACGAGAGCGGCCAGCACCTGCAACGCCGCGACAAGACCGTCGCCGGTGGTACCGTGATCGCCGAGAATGATGTGTCCCGATTGTTCGCCGCCCAGATTAAAGCCCCTTTTTCGCATAGACTCGACAACGTAACGGTCGCCGACCCGGGTCCTCTCCAGGGTCAGCCCGCGTCCGCCCAGGTAGCTTTCGAGGCCCAAGTTCGACATAACCGTGGCGACCACGCCGCCACCCAGAAGCCGGCCCTCGGCGTGCCACCGGCCGGCGATCAGACCGATGATCTGATCGCCGTCCATCAGCGCCCCGGACTCGTCGGCGATAAGCACCCGGTCGGCGTCGCCGTCGAAGGCGATGCCGAGGTCAGCCGCGTGGGCGACGACCTGGCTCTGCATGGTTTCGGTGGCGGTGGAGCCGCAATCCTTGTTGATGTTGAAGCCGTCGGGCGCGACGCCGATGGGAACGACCTCGGCGCCCAGTTCCCACAACACCTCGGGCGCCACCTTATAGGCGGCCCCGTTGGCGCAATCGACGACGATCTTCAGGCCCTCGAGCGTCAGCCCCCGGGGGAAGGTCTGCTTGACGAATTCGGTATAGCGGCCCTGGGCATCGTCGAGACGCATGGCGCGGCCCAACAGGCCGGGCGCCGCGAGATGGGTGTCGACGCCGTTGTCAACGTGCTCCTCGATCTCGCGCTCGACGGCGTCGGAAAGCTTGTGCCCGTCGGGACCGAAAAGCTTGATGCCGTTGTCCTGGTAAGGATTGTGCGAGGCCGAGATCATGACGCCGAGATCGGCCCGAAGCGAGCGCGTCAGCATGGCCACCGCCGGCGTCGGCATGGGACCGATCAAAATCACGTCCATGCCCATGGAGACGAAGCCGGCGGTCAAGGCCGGTTCGATCATATAGCCCGAAAGGCGCGTGTCCTTGCCGATGACGGCGCGGTGACGGTGATCGCCGCGCAGGAAGTGCCGCGCCGCCGCCATGCCGACCCCGAGCGCCGTCTCGGCGGTCATCGGTTCGCTATTGGCGGTGCCGCGGATGCCGTCGGTTCCAAAGAGCGTTCGGGTCATGACCTTCCCCTGGGCGTTCAGCCGGTGCCCGGGTCCCTTCTGGGCTGGTTAATTCCTAAACCAGTTTGCCACGGGCAGGGGTAAAAAATTGTTACAAACGGTTTCACTCGTGGGGCGATCGGGCCGCCTCGATTGCCCGCCACACGTCGAAGGCCTGGCGCGTTTCGGCGACGTCGTGGACGCGCAGAATGTGCACGCCCTGGCCAACGGCGTGGAGCGCCGCCGCGAGCGAGCCCGCAAGGCGGTCGGTGACCGGTTCGCCGCGCCCGAGGGCGGCGATGAAGCTTTTGCGCGACACACCCAAGGCGACGGCGCAGCCGTGGCCGTGGAACAAGGACAGGCGGCCCAGAATCTCGGCATTGTGGTGCACGGTCTTGCCGAAGCCGATGCCCGGATCGATGGCGATGGCGGCGCGCGGAATGCCGGCCGCCAGGCAGGCCTCGACGCGCCGGCCCAGTTCGTCATAGATGTCGAGCGCGGCGTGGTCGTAACGCGGATTTTCCTGCATGGTTTGCGGCCGGCCTTGCATGTGCATGAGGATCACCGGCACCGCCCGCTCGGCGACCACGGCCAGGGACTGCTCGTCGCCGTTCAAGGCGGTGATGTCGTTGACCGCGACGGCGCCGGCGTCCAGCGCCGCCTCCATCACCCGGGCGCGGCGGCTGTCGATGGAGACCACGTGACCGTCGCCGGCCAGGGCGCGCACCACCGGCACGACGCGCGCCAGTTCTTCGTCCGCCGACAACGGGCGCGATCCGGGCCGCGTCGATTCGCCGCCGACGTCCAAGATGTCGGCGCCGGCCTCGGCCATGGCGCGGCCACGAGCAACGGCGGAGGCGGTGTCGGGGGTCTCGCCGCCGTCGGAAAAGCTGTCCGGGGTGACGTTGATGATGCCCATGATCAAGGGACGGTCCAGGGCAAGACCGGCGAACGGCGGGCGCGGCGCCGCCAGGCGCCCGATCAGGGCCGAGATGTGATTGGCCAGCGCCCCGCCTTCGGCCCGCGCCCAGTCGACGACATCGTCCTTGGCGCAATGCACGGTGAGGGTGCCGCCCGGCCGGCGGATCAGGACTTCGCAGTGCTGGAAACCGTCAGGCGAACCCAGGGGGCGCAGATAAACCGTTGCCGCCGCGTCCTTGCCGTTGGGGGGGAAACCCCGCGGCAAGGCGGGGTTTTCAGGCCCTGTCATCATGGCCCGCCATTCGCCCGGTGCTCAGGCGCCGGGTTGGGGTTCGGGCTCCAATCCGCCCTTGGGGCGACCCTTGGGCTTGCCGCTCGTCGGGACCGAGGACCGCGGAGCGTCTTCTTGCGGCGCCGTATCCTCGGGCGCGCGGCGCACGATGGTCTCGCCCTTGAGCAAGGCTTGGATCTCATCGCCGCTCAAAGTCTCGTATTCCAAGAGTCCCTTGGCCAACGCTTCTAGTTGTTCGCGGTGGTCGGTCAAGATGGCCTGAGCCTTATCGTAGGCGGTGTCGATGATAATGCGGATTTCCTGGTCGATAACCTTGGCGGTCGCGTCGGCAACGTTCTTGCGCTGGGTCACCGAGTGGCCGAGAAAAACCTCGTGTTCGTTTTCGCCATATGTCAGGGGACCAAGTTTGTCGCTCATCCCCCATTCGGTCACCATGCGCCGCGCCACATCGGTGGCCATCCGGAAATCCTGGGAGGCGCCGGTCGTTACCCCGGCGTGTCCGAAGGTCACCTCCTCGGCAACCCGCCCCCCCATGGCGACGACGAGGTCGGCCTCGAGCTTCTCGCGGGACATGGAGATGCGGTCGTTTTCGGGCAGGCGCAAGACCATGCCAAGCGCCCGGCCACGCGGAATAATGGTTGCCTTGTGGATCGGATCGGAGGCCGGACAGTGCAGGGCGCATATGGCATGACCCGCTTCGTGATAAGCGGTCAGTTTCTTTTCGGCGTCGGTCATCACCATGGATCGCCGCTCGGCCCCCATCATGACTTTATCCTTGGCATCCTCCATCTCGGCCATGGTCACGACCCGCCGGCCCCGGCGGGCCGCCAGAAGCGCCGCCTCGTTGACCAGATTGGCGAGATCGGCGCCCGAGAAACCGGGCGTGCCGCGGGCGATGGTGCGCGGATTGACGTCCGGACCCTCGGGGATCTTGCGCAGATGCACCTTGAGGATCTGTTCGCGCCCCAGGATGTCGGGGTTGGGGACCACGACTTGGCGATCGAAGCGGCCCGGACGCAGCAACGCCGGGTCGAGCACGTCGGGACGGTTGGTGGCGGCGATCAAGATGACGCCCTCGTTGGTCTCGAAGCCGTCCATTTCGACCAACAACTGGTTCAGGGTCTGCTCGCGCTCGTCGTTACCGCCGCCAAGGCCGGCGCCGCGATGACGGCCGACGGCGTCGATCTCGTCGATGAAGATGATGCAGGGCCCATTTTTCTTGCCCTGCTCGAACATGTCGCGCACCCGCGACGCGCCGACGCCGACGAACATCTCGACGAAGTCCGAGCCCGAGATGGTGAAGAAAGGCACGTTGGCCTCGCCGGCTATGGCCCGGGCCAACAGGGTCTTACCGGTACCCGGCGGTCCCACCAGCAGGCAGCCCTTGGGAATTTTGCCGCCCAGGCGTTGGAACCTATGCGGGTCCTTGAGGAACTCGACGACTTCCTCCAACTCCTGCTTGGCCTCGTCGATCCCCGCCACGTCCTCGAAAGTGACGCGTCCCGTCTGTTCGGTAAGCAAGCGGGCGCGGGATTTGCCGAACCCCATGGCCTTGCCGCCGCCGGACTGCATTTGGCGCATGAAGAATATCCAAACGCCCAGGATCAGCAGCATGGGGAACCACGAAATGAGGACACCCCACAATCCGGGCGATCCGTCGTCCGCCGGCAGAGCCCTGATGCGCACGCCCTTTTCGTTGAGTTTGGGGATCAGGTTGGCGTCGTCGGGGGCATAGGTCGAGAAGGTGCCTTCATCGCGATAAATGCCGGTGATCGAGTTACCCTTGATGGTAACTTCCTTGATTTGACCGCCATCCACCGCCTTCAGGAATTCGGAATAGGCCAGACTCGCCTGCGGTCCGCGTGGCTGCCCACCCTGAAACAGGTTGAACAGGGCAAACACCAACAGCGCGATGATCACCCAGAGCGCCAGGTTCCTGCTGAAGTTCACGAGGCCATCCTTTCCTTCGCAACAAACGGTCGGATCGAGCCACGCCCCTGATCCAACCTACCCTCTAAAGAAATAGTACGCCGGCACCAAGACGCAAGAAAAAAGCTGGCCTGATCAGGCAACCGAAAACCCCTCGGGCGAGAGGGGATGCCTGGGATGGAACGCGATTTGGCCGATCCCACCAGCCGCCCCGCCCTCTTCTTCGCGCCGGTAACCGATATGGGGCACGGCCCGAATTCCCGCCTTGTCGGCCAGGCTGGGCAGGGTCGGGCGGACGGCGGCGGGGATGGGACTGAGCCTGAGATCGGGGCGGCGGCCGACGACTTCCGCCCAGCCGCGGCGGCCCAGGCGCTCCAATCGGGCGGCCGAGAGCAGGGAAATCTTGAAACGCCCCTCCCACAGCACCTCGCATCCGGGCCCGACATCGAGCGGCGGCAGCGGATCGCGCGTCTCCCGGCATACCAGAAGTTTCCCCGCCCCACGGCCGGCCGCCAAGACACGACAACCGCCGAGGGTTGCCCCCCGCCCCAGGCGGCCGCCGCAAAGACGCCCGTGCAGGCGGAGCAGGCGGTCGCGGCGCGGCCCGTAGTCCCGACCGCCGATGCACAGCACGACGCGGGCCAGGGCGGCGAGCGAAATCTCGACCGGCGCGGCCAGAGCGAGAGAGCCGTCGACGACGGCGTAGCCCGCCGGATAGACCACGCAACAGCGGGCCAACAAGGCCGACACGGCCGCCTCGCGCAGCACCCGCCGCCGACCGCGGCGGCCGGCCTCGACGGCCAGGCCGGCCGAGCGCCGGCGACCCTTTCGGTCACCGGCAAGGTCGGCGCGCACGCGCACCCGCGCAAAAGTGGAATCGCGGTTGGAGGGATCGTCCAGCCAGGGCTGATCCATCGCCTTCAGGGTCGCCGTCAGGCGCCTCCGGGGCACGCCGAGGAGCGGGCGCAACAGGCGCACGTCGGGCGTCTCGACCACCGCCGCCATACAGGCCAAGCCGTCTTGGCCGCTGCCACGGGCGAGACGCAGAACATAGGTTTCGGCCTGGTCGTCCTGGTGATGGGCAAGCAAGAGGTGGAGGACACCGGCGCCCCGGCACCATGCCGTCATCAGATCGTACCGCGCGCGCCGCGCCGCCGCCTGGATGCCGGTCGCCGGCTTGGCGCCCCGCCACGTCAACAGGTGATGATCGATGCCGCGCCGCCGCAGCCAGCCGCCGACCCGGCGCGCGTCCGCCGCCGATTCGGGCCTCAGGCCGTGATCCACGGTCAGCGCCGCTACCTGGCCACCCAGGCGCCGCGCCCAAGCGTCGGCAAGCACGACAAGGGCCATGCTGTCGCGTCCCCCGGAGACGGCGATGCCGAGGCGCGGCGCCGTCTCGAAAGGGCCGACGGCCTCCATCAGGCGAGCGAACTCGGCCTCGGCAAGAGGCGAAGGTAGCCGGCGGGATCGGCGGGGTCGGCGGAGGATCACTTACAGCCGTTGTGCTGGCGTTGGCGGGCGGCCTCGTCCTTGATGTGGCGCTGCGCGTCGGGGAAGACCTTGTCCAGTTCCGCCAAGGTGAAGCACGCCGCTTCGCGCTTCTCCGAACTGGACAGCGACATGGCGAGCTTGAGCAAGCTGTCCGGCGCCTTGGCGCCGTCCTTGTACTTCTTGTAGCCCTCGGTGAAGACAATGGCGGCGGTGTCATAGTCCTGGCGCACGTAATAGGTTTCTCCCAGCCAATACTGGGCGTTTGACGCCAAGACGTCGTTCGGATGGGCGCCGAGGAAAGCCCGCAACACCGTTTCCGCCTGGTCGTATTCCTGCCTGAACAACAGATTCTTGGCGAATTCGTACTGCTCTTTCGGCGTGCCCTCGGGCAAGACCGCGGCGGCCTCGACGGCGGGCGGTGCGGCCGGCGCCTGGACGCCCGGCGGCGCGGCAGGGCGCCCAAGGTCGGATTGGGGAATCGTCCCCAAGGTTTGTGGCGCCGTGGCGAATCCTTGACCGTCATCGGGCCGCATCGTCTGGACCGCGGACGTCGACGGCGCCGCTGAAACCGAAGGGACACCCGGCTTGGCGGGCCGCGCCGCCTGAGCCGCCGCCCTTTCCAAGGCGCCGAGACGGAAGTCCACGTCTCCGACCAGCTTGTTCAGCCTGTCATCGATCTGATCGATGCGGTGGGACAAGGTCTCCGCCAGGCCGGTCAGGGCGCGCAATTCCTCATCGAAGGCGCCCAGACGCGCGTCGATGCGCGCCACGGCGGCTCCGCCCGGCGGTTCGGCGGACCCAGTGACGCCGGGCGCCGTCGGAGGCAATTGCCCGCCTCGGGCCAGTTGAACGTTAAGGGTGCGAATATCTCTTTCAAGCCGGTCGATGCGGTCGAGAAGCTGGCGCAGGTCGGCGTTCTGGGCAGCGGCCGGAGCGGCGCCGAGCAACGCCATCAGGCCGAGCACCGGGAGCAACCCGAATTTGCCCCAGGAGCGCCCGGCCCCTGCCCCGTTCATGCCTGCGCCGATTCGCCCTGCCATCGGACCGTCAAACGTCATGGAATACCCGCATCCGTTTTACCACGGGCGTCACCGTAAACCACATTTTAGGCAAAATTTGGGCGCCTGCCCATCCCCCGCCGAAGGGGGAAAGACAGGCGCTCCGCATTGTTCGATCCGAGGTCAGTCGGAATTAACTGCTCGGCGAGCCGCCGGTTACCGTTGTGACGCCGCGGCGGTTCTGCGACCAGGCCTGCTCGTTCGAGCCCAAGGCCACCGGCCGTTCCTTGCCGTATGAGATGGTCGTAATGCGGCCAGCACCGATTCCCAAGGTGATCAGGTAATCCTTGACAGAATTGGCGCGGCGCTCTCCCAGCGCCAAGTTGTATTCGCGGGTGCCCCGTTCGTCGCAATGCCCTTCGACGCGCACGGTCACCGAGGAATAGCGCTTCAGCCAAGCCGCCTGCTTAGCCAGCGTGGCGCGGGCTTCCGGCGCCAGATTGTATTTGTCGAAGTCGAAAAAGACACGGTCGCCGACGTTGGCCACCAGGTCCTCTTGACTGCCCGCTGCCGGACCCGCCTTCTCCGTCGCGACGGGGGTGTTCGAGTAAGTTCCCCAGTTATGCACCAACGGTTTGCTAGCGCCGGCGCCGCTCGAGGCGGCGCTTTCTTCCGGAGCGGTTTCACACGCGGCGACCAAAGCCACGCTCGCGATCAGGGCTAGGATGTTCAAGCGCATATTTCGTATCCCCTTTGCCGGAGTATTTCTCGTGATAAGGACAGCGAGGCGATCAGCCGCCGCCCATTCAAAATTTTCCTGGAACAGCAACACCGTTCAACTAACGTCGAAATAAGGTCACCACCAGAATATGTCAATAACCACTTGGACTCGCGACTATATTATGTGTTCACCCAAGAATCAAGGGAAACACGCCGTGACCCAAGGCGATACCAAAATCCTTCACGGGCTGAGGGGCGACCATGCCGGATCGGAGGCGTCAAGCGGCGTGACGATTTCCCGTTCGTTTTCACCCGTCAGGTCGATGGAAAAGAGGCGCGAGCGCCCGCCCTTGCCTTTCGTGTCCGACGGTTCCTGGCGGAAATACATGAGGACGCGGCCGTTGGGCGCCCAGGTCGGCCCCTCGACCAGAAAGCCTTCGGCGAGTTGTCTCTCGCCGCTGCCATCGGGACGCATGACACCAATGAAGAAGCGCCCGCCCCGGATTTTGGTAAAGGCGATGAGATCGCCGCGCGGCGACCAGGTGGGCGTCGCGTAGCGACCCTTGCCGTAACTGATGCGGCGCACGTTGCCGCCGCTGGAATCCATGACATAGAGCTGCTGGCTGCCGCCGCGGTCGGAGTTGAAGACGATCTGGCCGGCATCGGGCGAATAGCTGGGCGAGGTGTCGATCGCGGAATGAAACGTCAGCCGTTTGACGGCGCGGGTGCTGAGATCCATCGCATAAATTTCCGAGTTGCCGTCCTGGGCCATGCTCAAGATGACCCGCTTGCCGTCGGGCGAGAACCGCGGGGCAAAAGTCATGCCCTTGAATTCGCCCAGTATCTCCTGCCGCGCGGTATCGATGTTGAAGAGATAAACGCGGGGCGTGTTGCTGAAGTAAGACAGATAAGTGATCTCTTGCAGGGTCGGTGAGAAGCGCGGCGTCAACACCAGGTTATGGCCCTCGGTGAGGAACTTATGGTTCTCGCCGTCCTGGTCCATGATCGCCAGGCGCTTGACGCGGCGGTCGGGAGGACCGCGCTCGGCGATGTAGACGATGCGGGTGTCGAAGTAGCCGTCCTCGCCGGTGATCCGCTTGTAAACGGCGTCGGCGATGAGATGAGCCACGCGCCGCCAACCGGCCTGCTCCGCGGTATAGGCGAGGCCCTCCATCTGCTGCTCGGCAAACACGTCCCACAGGCGGAATTGAACGCGCAGCCGGCCGTCTTCGACGACCTGGGCCTGACCCTGAATCAGGGCCTGGGCATTGATCACCCGCCACGAGGCGAACTGGGGCAGGGTACTCAACGATTCCGCCGTCTGGATGAAGGCCTGGCGGTCGATCGAATAAAACAGGCCCGAGCGTTCCAGGTCGGCCGAGACGACGCTCGATATGTCACGGCCAAAGCGGACCTCATCGGGCGTCGTGCCGAGGAAGTTCGTGACCGCGATGGGCAACGGTTCCACCGTGCCCTGGGTTATGTCGATCCTCAGTTCGGCGGCCGCCGGCGCCACGGCGCCGACCATCGCGATGAGAGCGAGGACCGGGGTCCGGGACAGGAGCCGTCGGGGCCAGCATTTCGATCTCATGTTCCGAACATCTCCCGGGGATTGAAGGTCAGGGTCATGGTCTGCCATTGGTCGTACTTTTCACGCGGTAATTTGAGCGGACTGCAGCGCGGATTCAAGACCGCGCGCAACGCGCTCTCGGCGGCGGCGCGGAAAAACCCGTCGGTGCGCAGGCGTGCTTGGTTCTGGATGCGGGCCTCGCGCACCGTGCCGTCGGGATTCATCGCCACCCAAATTTCGATGATCAGGTCCTCGGCCTCCTTGGCCCCCGACGGCAGGTTCCAGCACCCGGCGATCTGGCGGCGCACCAGGTCGATCTCGCTGATGGTCACCGGACGCGCGGCGTCATGGGGTTGCGCCGGGGTGGTAAGCACGCGCCCTATCCGATCTTCGAAGGTCTCGGGCTTGGGGGCCTTCTTTTTCTCCTCTTCCTTCTTGGCCGGCGGGGGCTGGCGACGTTTCAATTTTTCGACCGTCTTGAGAACCGAGGCGAAGGGATCGGGCGGTTTGGGCTTGCGCTTCGGCTTGACGGCCGCCAACTGAGGCGGCGCCTTGGGACGGGGCTTTGGTTTGGCCACGGGTTTTGGTTTTGGCTTGGGCTTGGGTTTGGGCTTGGGTTCCGGCGGCGGCGCCACAACGGCCACTTCTGGCTCCGGCTCGGGCTCGGGCGGCGGTGGCGGAGGGGGCGGCGCCGCGGCCTTGGGCGGCGGTGGCGGTGGCGGCGGCGGGGGCGGCGTCTCGGCCTTGGGCGGCTCGGGCGTCTCCTTGACCTTGGGCGGCGGCGGTGGCGGCGCATTGGTAACCTCGGCCACGGTCACCACCTCGATGATCACCGGCGTCGCGACCATGGGCGGCGGCTTGCGCAATTGCGGCAGGCCGACGTAGCCAATCACCATCACCGCGACGTGGGCGGCGATGGACAGGGCGAAGCTTTTTTGTAAAGAGCCTATTTCGGCCTCTCATCTTTCTCTTTTTTTGGTCGCCTGGGCGCCGGGCATCTGGGCGACCAACGCCACCTTGCGGAATCCGGCGGCGTTTATCGTCCCCATGACCTCCATGACGCGTCCATAGGAAATCGCCTTGTCGCCGCGCACGAAGATGCGAACGTCCGGGTTGTTGCCGGTGATGGCGGCGAGGCGCGGCGCCAGGGCCGCCAATTCCAATTCGGTTTCCTGCAAGAAAATGGTCCCCTCGCCATTGACCGAGATGGTCAGCGGTTCGTCGAAGCCGGGGATGAGGGAGGCTTTGGTCTTGGGCAAGTCGACCTGGACGCCAACGGTAAGCAACGGCGCCGTCACCATGAAGATGACCAAGAGCACCAGCATCACATCGACCATCGGGGTGACGTTGATCTCGCTCATCGGCCGCGTGCGCTGGCGCCGGTGGCTGCGCAACGAGGTCTGGATTGACGCCACCATGGTCAGTCCCGCTCCTCCATCTGGCGCGACAGGATGGCCGCGAACTCGCTGGCGAAAGTTTCGAGACGGCCGGCGTATCGATCCAGGTCCTTGGACAGCTTGTTGTAGGCGATCACCGCCGGGATCGCCGCCAACAGCCCGAGCGCCGTGGCGAACAAGGCCTCGGCGATGCCCGGCGCGACAACGGCGAGGCTGGTGTTCTTGGTCAGGGCGATGGCCTGGAAGCTGTTCATGATGCCCCATACCGTGCCAAAGAGGCCGATAAACGGCGCCGTCGCCCCGGTCGAGGCGAGGAACGTCATGTAGCGCTCGACCCGTTCCATCTCGCGCGCCACGGTGATATGCATGACCCGGTCGATACGCTGCTCGAGGACGCCGCGCAGGTCAGACGATGAGGCCTGGCCCTTGACCACCGAGCGCCGCCACTCCTGCATGGCGGCAACGAACGTCGCGGTCATGGGATCGCGCGGCTGTGTCCCGATGCGGTCGAACAGATCGTCGAGCGAGCCGCCGGACCAAAACGAGGTCTCGAAGGCCGTCGCCCAGGCGTTGAGCCGGCGCAGCCACAGGACCTTCTCGATGATGATCGCCCAGCACCAGACCGACGCGATAAGAAGGATAACAATGACCGCTTTGACGATTACGTCGGCGCGCAGGAACAACGCCCAGACCGAGAAATCCAGGGCCGCCACCGATTCGCCGAGGGTCACCGTTTCAATTACGCTGTTTTCCATTCATTCGATCCGCTGGTTCGTGTTCAAGCATTCAAGGAAACCTGTCCGCACAACCGCGGGTAGACGGGTCGGCCGGCCGTCCGGGTTCATGCACACCAGGCGCAGGTTCATGTTGACCAGGTCGGTGCCGTCGCGCCGTACCGACTGCTCGGCGGTAAGGCTGCCGCCGCCGACCTCGACGATGCGCGTATGGACTTCAAGGCGGTCGTCCAGGCGTCCCGGCTTCATGTAATCGACCGTGCAATGGCGGACCGCGAAGGCGATGCCATTTTCGGCCATCAATTGGGATTGGTTGACGCCCATGTCACGCAACATCTCGGTGCGCGCCCTCTCGGCGAAGCGCAGGTAGTTGGCGTAATAGACGATGCCGCCGGCGTCCGTGTCCTCGTAATAGACGCGCAGCGGAAAGACGTGAATGCCTTGCGGGTCAGCCATCGCCGGCCTCCGCGTCGGCAATCATATCAAGTTGGGCGGCGGTGCTCGGCGGCGCCAGACCAAGGTGGCGGTAAGCGGACTCGGTAAGCATCCGGCCGCGCGGCGTGCGCATGAGGAACCCTTGTTGGATAAGAAAGGGTTCGATGACTTCCTCGATGGTGTCGCGCTGTTCCGACAACGCCGCCGCCATGGTCTCCACTCCGACCGGTCCGCCGCCGTAGTTCTCGGCGATGCAGCCGAGATAACGGCGGTCCATGGCGTCGAGTCCACTGCTGTCGACCTCCAGGCGGTTGAGCGCCACGTCGGCGGCGGCGGCATCCACCGCCGCGCCGCCGTCGATGGCGGCGAAGTCGCGCACCCGCCGCAACAGGCGGCCCGCCACCCGGGGCGTGCCGCGCGAACGGCGCGCGATCTCGACGGCGCCGTCGGGGGTCAGCTCGAGACCGAGGACCCGGGCGGCGCGGCGCACGATGTCTTCCAGTTCCTCGGCCGTGTAGAAAACGACGCGGAGCGGAATGCCGAAGCGTTCGCGCAAGGGCGTCGTGATCAGGCCGGCGCGGGTCGTGGCGCCAATCAGGGTGAACGGCGGCAGGTCGATGCGGATCGAGCGCGCCGCCGGACCCTCGCCGATCATCAGGTCAAGCTGGAAGTCCTCCATGGCCGGATAGAGGATTTCCTCGACGGCGGGGGCAAGGCGGTGCATCTCGTCGATGAAAAGCACGTCGCGCGGCTGCAGGTTGGTGAGGATCGCCGCCAGGTCCCCGGCCTTGGTGATCACCGGCCCCGAGGTAGCGCGGAAGCCGACGCCCAGCTCGCGGGCGACGATCTGGGCCAAGGTCGTTTTGCCCAATCCCGGCGGTCCGTGAAAGAAGACGTGATCCAGGGCCTCGCCGCGGGCGCGCGCGGCGTCGATGAAGACACGCAGGTTCCGGCACAGCTTTTCCTGGCCGACGAACTCGTCGAGGACGGCGGGCCGCAGGCTGGCCTCGGGCGCGTCGCTCGCCTCCTCTTCGGGTGCCACGACCCGGTCCTCGCTCATGGGCCATGCTCCTTCGGCGCCAGTTCGGCCAAGCCCGACCGGATCAGCGCCTCGACATCGGCCGCCGCCCCCAAACGGCGCGTCGCGTGAGCCACCGCCGCGTAGGATTCGGACGCGCCGTAGCCCAGGTTGACCAGGGCCGAAACGGCGTCGGTGGCCGTGGCGCCGACGGCGCCGCCGGCCGCGTCGTCGGCCAGCGCCGCCGGGCCGAGGGCGATGTCGCCCACCTTGTCCTTCAATTCGCTCAAGATACGGACCGCCAGCTTGCTCCCCACCCCGGCGGCCTGGGTCAGGGCCGCCCGGTCGCCGGCCGCGATGGCGGGCATCAACTGGTCGGGGGCAAGCACGGAGAGGATGGCCAGCGCCACCTTCGAGCCGACGCCTTGCACCGTCATCAGGATACGGAACCAGTCGCGCTCCACCGCATCGCTGAAGCCGTACAGATGGATGTGGTCTTCGCGCACGTGGGTCTCGATTTCCAAGGTGGCGGCCTCGCCCACCGCCAGACGGCCGAGCGTGGCGACCGAACCAAAGACCAGATAGCCGACACCGCCGACATCGATCACCGCCCAGTCCTCGCTGAGCGAATCGACGATACCGGTAAGCTTGGCGATCATGATGCCGCCTCCAGGGCCGCCAGTCGGTTCCGGGTCGACCGGTGATGGGCGTGGCAGATGGCGACGGCCAGGGCGTCGGCGGCGTCGGCGCCGGCGATGGCGCAGCCGGGCAGCAAGATAGCGACCATGGCCTGGATTTGCTGCTTGGCGGCATGGCCGGTCCCGACCACCGTTTTCTTGACCAGGTTGGGCGAATATTCCGCCACCGCCAAGCCGGCGCGGGCGGCGGCCAGCAGCACGACGCCCCGCGCCTGGCCGAGCTTGAGGGTGGACATCGGGTTGCGGTTGACGAAGGTCTCCTCGACGGCGGCCTCGTCGGGGCGGTAGCGCTCGATAACACCGGCCAGGCCGTCATGTATCTGGACCAGACGTTGGGCCAGGCCAAGGCCGCCTTGCGCCTCAACACAGCCGTTGGCGACGTGGCCAAGCCGGTTGTCCTCGCTGACGATGACGCCCCAGCCGGTGCGGCGCAACCCCGGGTCCAAGCCAAGAAGCATCATGGCATTACGCGCCCAGCCGTTCGAGAATTTCGTCGGCGACCTCGAAGTTCGTCGCCACCCGTTGCACGTCGTCGTTGTCGTCCAGGGCTTCCAAGAGCTTGAAAAGCGTTTCGGCGTCTTTTTCGCCGACCGGAATGGCGCTGCCGGGCTTCCAGTCCAGCCGCGCCGCCTGGGGCGCCCCGAACCGCGCCTCCAGGGCCTCGCGCACGGCGCTCAGGTCGTCGGGCGCGCAGGTGACCTCGTGGCCCTCATCGTTCGATTCGACGTCGTTGGCTCTGGCCTCCAGGGCGGCTTCGAACATGTCATCGGGGCTTGCCGCGGCGGCACCGAACTGGACCCGTCCGACGCGCTCGAAAAGGAAGCTGACGTTGCCGCTGTCGCCCAGGTTGCCGCCGTTCTTGTTGAACAACGTGCGCATCTCGGACGCGGTGCGGTTGCGGTTGTCGGTCAGGGTCTCAACAATCAGGGCGACGCCGCCCGGGCCGTACCCTTCGTAGCGGATTTCCTCGAAGTTGGCGCCGTCGTCGCCGCCGGCGCCGCGCCTGATGGCGCGCTCTATGTTGTCCTTGGGCATGTTGGCGTTCTTGGCCGCGGCAATCGCCGAGCGCAGGCGCGGGTTTGCCTCGGGATCGGGAAGGCCCGACTTGGCGGCCACGGTCAATTCGCGAATGAGGCGCGAAAATATCTTGGCCCGCTTGGCGTCCTGCGCGCCCTTGCGGTACATGATATTCTTGAATTGTGAATGGCCGGCCATGATTGATTTCCGCCCCTAACCGAAATCCTGTGGGGCACTCGCCCCGACTATACCATATATTGTGTGAGGCCCGAGCGATACCCCGTAGTCGCTAACAGAGCAATATGGCGAGAATGGGGCACCGGGCGGGGCGGACGATCACTCCGGCCAGGTTTCGGTCAGGTGGCCGCCGGTCCTTAGCGGCGCCACGCGGCGCGTCAGGCCGGTCTTGTCGTCGGTTTCCAGAAAGACGGCGCAGAGCGTCGCCTCGCCGGTTGCCGGTTCCAGGCGCCCGGCCGTGTCGTCATCCAAGAAGCGCCCGATGGCGGCTTCTTTCTTCATGCCGATGACCGAATCGTAATCGCCGCACATGCCAAGGTCGGTCTGATAGGCGGTGCCGCCGGGCAGGATCCGCGTATCCGCCGTCGGCACGTGGGTATGGGTGCCGGTGACCATGGAGACACGGCCGTCGAGAAACTGGCCCATGGCCGCCTTCTCGCTGGTCGTCTCGGCATGAACGTCGACCAAGATGCAGTGCACGGTCTCGCCCAGGCGATGACGCCCAAGCGCCGCCTCGACCGCCCCGAACGGGTCGTCCACCGGGTCCATGTAAAGCCGGCCCATGGGATGGAGGACAAGGACCCGGCGGCCGCCCGGTGCGTCGAAGACGCCGACGCCCCGTCCCGGCGTGCCCTGGGCGTAGTTCATCGGCCGCAAGAGCCGGGCATCGCCGTCGATGTAGTCGATGATCTCGCGGCGGTCCCAGACGTGGTTGCCGGTGGTGATGACGTCGACCCCGGCGGCGTAGAACTCCTGGCAAATCTTGGGCGTGATGCCGAAGCCGTGGGCCGCGTTCTCGCCGTTGGCGAGGACGAAATCAAGCTCAAGCCGGTCGCGCAACCGGGGCAGGTTTTCCTTGATCACGGTGCGTCCGGCCCGCCCCACCACGTCGCCGCAAAATAACACTCTCATGACGGGGTCGCATTCATGACGGGAGTCGGGCCTCCTGGTTGATCGGCGGTAACTTGGATGGCGCCCTTTTCGGTGACGATCCAGTCGAGCCGTTGGTCATGGTCCGCGTCGGGGACCCGGTCCACCTGTTGGTCGGCAAAGGCGATGCCGACGGCCAGCACGGACCCGGCCCGGCGCAGGGCGGCCAGGGTGTAATCATAGTATCCCGCCCCGTGACCCAGCCGGACGCCCCGGTCATCGAAGCACAGGAGCGGCGCCAACACCACCTGGGGCGTCACCCGGGGTGCCGACCGCGGCAGCTCAAGGAGGCCGAAACCGGCGGGCTCCAACACGGTTTGCGGATGCCAGCGCCGGAAGTGGAGCGCCCGGCCGCGCCCGACGACCACCGGCAGGGCGCAGTCGAACCCTCGCCCGTGCAGATGGCGAAGCAGCGGGCGCGGATCCATTTCGGTTTCCATGGGCCAATAGCCGGCGACTGCCCGCCAGTCCTCATCGGGCGTCGAAGGCACCCCCATGGCCGCCCGCGCTGCCAGGAAATGATCCTTAAGCGCCTGGCCCGCGGTGCTGCCCACTTGTTCGGCGGCGGTACGGCGGCGGGCACGCGCGACGGTGCGAAGGCGCTCCTTTTCATCGTCGACGGGCATGGATGGGGAAACTTTCCGGTGGCGGTCAGGCGTCACCGCGAGCGATGGATGAATAAAGAGGCGGCGCCGCGAAAGCCGTTGGCCCCTTATTCCTCTGTGGCCTGCGTGTGCAGGTGGGCACCATATACCGAGCCCACGAGCCCGGCAGGGACAGTTCCCGGTAGAAGAATATTGGCCCCAGGGATTTAATGGACCTGACAAACCCCGCAGCGTTCGCCTCGGCCAACAGTTTACGATTGTTCGAGGCGTTGAGCAATGTTTTCGATGCGTTCGGCCAGGGTATCGATATTGGCGATCATCGCCTCTTGGTCGCCCGGGCCGCCTGAATCGTCCGGTCCGTCCAATCCGTCGAGACGGGTGGCGGCGTCGGAAAGCTCGTCGGCGACCAACAGGCTGGCCATGACCAGCAAGCGGTCGTCGCCGACCTGGCCAACCGCCGCCACCAGTTCGCCGACCCGCTTGTCGACATAGTCGGCCAGCCGCGTCAGGTTGGCTTCCTGTCCGTCGTCGCAAGCGATCTGATAGATGCGGCCGTTTATGGTGACCGAGACCTGGGCCAAGAGACTTATCCTTCCAGGATCGTCTTGAGGCGGCCGATGGCGGAATCCAGGCGGCCGGAGACGGCCCGGTTCAGCGTCGTCAGCCGGGCATTCTCCGCCTCGGCCGCCGCAAGCGAGGTGGCGAGCGCCGCGTCGCTCTCGCCGGATTTGTGGTCCCGCGCCTCAAGCGCCGCTTCAAGCCGCGTCACGGCCTTTTCCAGGCGTTCGCGGGGCCGTTCCAGACCGCCTTTATTGCGGGAATTCGCGGTAGCCACCAGTTCGTCTCCTCTTTCCCTGTCAAGATAGGACTCGTGCCCGGAACCCGTCAACCGTTTGCGCATTTACATATTGCCAAGAACCGACACCGGCCCGCCGTCGCCCGGAGGCCAAGAAATCGCCATTGACGGGAACCGACAATCTGTCAATCTTGCTGTCGGCCGGTTGGCGGGACATCCCTCGTCGCTTGGCGAAAACAGTTAAACCCTTTCATCGTGGACGGAGGTCGGAATGGCAATTCGCGTGGCAATTAATGGATTTGGCCGTATCGGCAGGCTGGTGCTGCGGGCCATCTTCGAATCCGGGCGCCGGGACATCAAAGTGGTGGCGGTCAACGATCTCGGCTCGGCGGAAGCCAACGCGCACCTTTTGAAGTACGACACCGTGCACGGCGTCTTTCCCTTCGACGTCAAGGTCAAGGGTGACAACCTGATGATCGGTCGAAACGCCGTCGCGGTGAGCGCCGAAACCAACCCCGCCAAGCTGGCATGGAGGAAGTTCAAGGTCGACGTGGCTATGGAGTGCACCGGCCGCTTCACGGACCGCGCCTCGGCGGCTCAGCTTCTCAAGGCGGGGGCGAAAAAGGTCCTGGTCTCGGCGCCGGCCAAGGGGGCCGACCTGACCGTGGTCTACGGCATCAACCACGATCAGTTGAGGAAAAAACACAAGGTCGTCTCCAACGCCTCGTGCACCACCAACTGCCTGGTGCCGGTGGTCGACGTCCTTAACAAGGCGGTCGGCATCGAACGAGGCTTCATGACCACCATCCACGCCTATACCGGCGACCAGCGCACCGTCGACACCCTGCACGGGGATTTGCGCCGGGCGCGCGCCGCGGCATCGTCGATGATCCCCACCTCGACGGGGGCGGCACGCGCCGTCGGCCTTGTCCTGCCCGAGATGGAGGGCCGTCTCGACGGCACCGCCATCCGCGTGCCGACGAATAATGTCTCGATGGTCGACCTGGCCTTCGACGCCGGCAGGGAAACCACGGCCGATGCGATCAACAGGGCCATTTCGCGCGCCGCCAGGGGGCGCCTCAAGGGCGTGCTGGGCACCAATGACGAGCCCCTGGTCTCGATCGACTTCAACCACAACCCACTGAGTTCGGTTTTCGATTTGACCCAGACCCAGGTTATCGGCGGCACCTTCGTGCGCGTCCTGACGTGGTACGACAACGAATGGGGCTTCTCAAACCGCATGGCCGACACCGCCGTCGCCATGTCTAAGGCAACGTGACGGGACGCCCCGTCATCGTCCACTCGCTCGACCATGCCCGGGCGGTGCTCGCGGCGGCCGACGAACTTGGCGCCGCCGTGACGCTGCTGAGCGCGCCGGGCGCCGCCGCCTATCTCGGCGCCAGCGTCTTTCGCGACATGGTGGCCGAGGCCGCGCGGGGCTTTCCCGACGTCCCGGTCACCGCCGTCCTCGACTGCGGCAGCGAACCCGGACGGGCGCTCAACGCCCTGCGCCAGGGGATAAAGGCGCTGCGCCTCGATGCGTCGGCGGACGTGCGGCGCCGGGTTGCCGAGATTGCCGCCCAGACGGGTGCGGGGCTGGATGAGGACGTGACGCCGGCCCTCGACCTTTTAGCCGTCGCCGACCCACAAGCCGCCTGCCGCGACTGGCTGTCGGCCGCCGGGTAGGTCCATCATGGCCACCGAATCATGCCGCCTTTATCTGATCACGCCGCCGCGCATCGATGTGGCGGATTTCGCCGAGGACCTGGCGCGCGCCCTCGACGGCGGCGACGTTGCTTGCGTTCAGTTGCGCCTCAAGGAAGCGGCGGACGACGATATCCGGCGCGCCGCCGAGGCCCTGCTGGCGGTGACCCGGGAACGCGGCGTCGAACTGTTGATGAACGACCGCCCGGACCTCGCCCGCGAGACCGGCTGCGACGGCGTTCACGTCGGTCAGCAAGACGCGACCTACGAAGCGGCGCGCCAGGCCGTCGGCGCCGAGGGCGTGGTCGGCGTCACCTGTCATGGGTCACGCGATTTGGCCGTCGAGGCGGCGGCCAAGGGGGCCGACTACGTCGCCCTCGGCGCCTTCTACCCGACCGACACAAAGGAGGCCAAAGCACGCGCCGAGCCCGACATCCTTGCCTGGTGGTCCGAGATGACCACGGTGCCGTCGGTCGCCATCGGCGGCATTACGCCCGCCAATTGTCCGCCCCTGGTCCGCGCCGGCGCCGATTTCCTGGCCGTCGTGGCGGCGGTCTGGAATCACCCGGACGGCCCCGCCCAGGCGGTCAAGGCCCTCGAGAAGGCCATCGCCGAAGCCCCGGAGTCCGAGTGAACGGCGCTTCGCGTTGCGCGGGGCGGGGTGACCTGATAGGGTCCGCGCCGCGAACCCACGAGCGCGGTCAAAGTCATGAAGATAAACGGCAACGCCATCCGTCCCGGCATGGTGATAGAGCATCAGGACCGCCTGTGGCGGGCGGTCCGCATCCAGCATACCCAGCCCGGCAAGGGCGGCGCCTACCTGCAAGTCGAATTGAAGGACCTGCGCGGCGGCACCAAGCTTAACGAACGCTTCCGTTCCTCGGAAACGGTGGAGCGCGTTCGCCTGGAACAAAAGGCCTATCAGTTTCTCTATGCCGACGGCGACATGTACACCTTCATGGACAATGAGACCTACGAGCAGGTGACGATGGACGCCGACACCATCGGCGAAGACCAGGTGGCCTATCTGCAAGACGGCATGGAGGTAAAGATCGAGTCGTACGAGGGCGATCCCCTGGGCATCCAGTTGCCAGACTCGGTGACCCTGGAAGTGACCGAAGCGGACGCCGTGGTCAAGGGCCAGACGGCTTCTTCGTCGTACAAGCCGGCGCTCCTGGAAAACGGCCTGCGCGTCCTTGTGCCGCCCCACATCGAGGCCGGCACCAGGGTCGTGATCAGCACCGCCGACGGCACTTACGTCGAACGGGCCAAGGACTAAGCCTGAGCCGGCCATGGCCGTTCGCTCCGCCCTTGTCAACGTCATGATCGGGGCCGCCCGCAAGGCGGCGCGGGCCTTGATTCGCGACTTCGGCGAGGTGCAGCACCTCCAGGTGTCGAAGAAAGGACCGGCTGATTTTGTCAGCGCCGCCGACCGCCATGCCGAGGACATCTTATACAACGAACTCAAAAAAGCGCGCCCGGCCTACGGTTTTCTTATGGAAGAACGGGGCGTCGTCGAAGGCACGGACACCTCCAACCGATGGCTGATCGACCCCCTGGACGGGACGACCAATTTTCTGCACGGCCTTCCGCACTTCGCCATTTCAGTCGCCCTTGAGCGCGACGGGAACCTGATCGCGGGCGTGGTCTACGAGCCTATTCACGATGAAATGTTTTGGGCCGAGAAAGGGGGTGGCGCCTTTCTCAACGACCGCCGCATCCGGGTGTCGGCGCGGCGGCGCTTGGACGAGTCCATCTTCGCCACCGGCATCCCGTTCAAAGGAAAGAGCGACCATGGCGTTTTCCTGCGCCAGCTTGGGGCGGTGATGGCGGTTTCCGCCGGTGTGCGGCGCTTCGGCGCGGCGGCGCTCGACTTGGCTTACGTGGCGGCGGGACGCTACGACGGATTTTGGGAGACCGGACTCAACCCCTGGGACATGGGCGCCGGGATCGTCCTCATCCGCGAGGCCGGCGGCTACGTCACGGCCATCGGCGGCGGCCGCGACCCCCAGCTCGGCAGCGATATTGTGGCCGCCAACGACCATCTGCACCGGGACCTTTTGTCGATTGTCGGCAAGGCCACGATCGATGGCGCGTGACGCGCCGGGCCACGGCGGCAAACGGGTTGTGCCGGGACCGCCCCTTGGTTATGGTGATTCGGCTTTGCCGGCAGTGGTGCCACAAGGCTTTGTTCTTCCGGTTTGGGGGACCGTGTAGCCATGAAATTCCTCCGACGTATCCGATCGTCGCGGCGGCCGGGTCAATCCTTTCCTTGCGTGACCGCCATCATCGCACTGGCGGCCCTCGCCGCCATGCCGAGCGGGGCCAAGGCTCAATCGGGTTCTTTCATCGATTACGGCAACGCCAACGTAACCGTTGACCTGAGCGTCATCGAAGATGGTGGCTATGGACCGGGCCAAGGCATTGCCTCGCCGAGCCTGCCCGTCCCGGGAACCTCCCACCGGCGCTTGTTGATGCCGGGATCCGGGATGCCGACCTCGCGCCTGCACCTTGCCGTGCCGGGGATGGCCCCATCGACCGCCAAGCCCGCCGCCCGCCCTGCCGCGGTGGCGCCGGCAAAAGCCCGCCCGAAGCCGGCGCCGGTCGCCCGCGCCCAGCCGGCAGCGGCGCCGCCGCCCCTGCCCAAGGTCAAGAAACCGGTGGCGGCCCCCAAACCGCCCAAGGCGGCCCCCAAGCCCAAGGTTACCGTCTCGGCGCCGCCGCCGCCGCCCGCCGCCAAACCGAAACCAGCACCCGCGGTTAAGAAAGCTCCACCCCCGGCGCCGCCGCCGACCGTGACGGCAAAAAAGACACCTCCCGCCGCGCCCAAACCCCGCGAGCAGGCGTCGCGTCCTCCGGCACAGGGGGACATAGCGCCGGGACGAGCCTTGCGATTGGCCTTCGCCGAAAGCGCCCCCAAGATTTCGCCGGCGGTTCAAAATCAGTTGAAAACCCTGGCCCGCCAAATGCGGGAAAAATCGGACTTGCGTTTACAGCTTATGGCTTACGCCGGCGGCAAGGCTCTGTCGTCAAGCAAGGCCCGGCGGCTCTCGTTGTCGCGCGCCTTGTCGGTGCGCGCCTATCTCATCGAGAACGGCATTCGCAGCACCCGCATCGACGTCCGCGCGCTGGGCAACAAGACGACCGACGAACCGGTAAACCGCGTTGACGTGATGGTGGTCGCCCGGTGAGTTCCGCCACGCCGTGGTCCGACCCCGGGGATTTCCAAGCCATGGCGCGGCCGCGGCGGTTTCTTGTCCGCATGGCGTTTTTTCTTGGCGCCGTCCTCGCCGGGGTGGCGGCTCTCTACGTACCGCTTAGCAACGCATTCGTGGCCAACGTGCCGCTCAACGGCCTAATACTCGGCGTCCTTTTTCTCGGCATAATCTATAATTTTCGCCAGGTCCTACAGCTCTATCCGGAGGTCGCGTGGATCGAAAGTTTCCGCCGCGACCAGACGACGCTTTCCCAATCGCGCCCACCCAAGCTGCTGGCCCCCATGGCGGTCATGCTGGGCGAACGGACGGATCTCAGACTGTCGACGCTGTCGCTGCGTTCCTTGTTGGACAGCATCAGCCTGCGCCTCGACGAAGCCCGCGACATCTCGCGTTACACCATTGGCCTTCTCATCTTTCTTGGACTGCTTGGAACCTTTTGGGGATTGCTTGAGACGGTGGCCTCGATCCGCGACGTCATCGGCGGGCTTTCGGTCACCAAGGGCGACATGGCAAAGGTCTTCAGCGACCTCAAGGGGGGCTTATCCGCCCCCCTGGCCGGCATGGGAACGGCGTTTTCGTCGTCGCTGTTCGGGCTCGGCGGATCGTTGGCCCTTGGCTTTCTCGACCTACAGGCCAGCCAGGCGCAGCATCGCTTCTATAATGAGCTGGAAGAGTGGCTCTCCGGTCTGACGCGGCTGTCCAGCGGCGCCCTGTCCGCCGACGGCGACCAATCGGTACCGGCCTACGTCCAGGCATTGTTGGAACAAAGCGCCGAGAGCCTGGAAAACCTGCAGCGGACCCTGGCCCGAGGCGAGGAAAATCGGATCACCGCCAACACCAACCTGATGGCTCTGGTGGAGAAAATGGGAACCCTGACCGATCACATGCGGATCGAACAGTCCTTGATGAAGAAACTGGCCGAGAGCCACTTGGATATGAAACCGATCCTTGAGCGCCTGGCCGATGCCGCCCAACCGGACTCGGGCAACCTGGACGAAGCGACGCGCACCCATATTCGCAACCTCGACGTCTATATGGCGCGCTTGCTGGAAGACCTGAGCGCCGGGCGCGAGGAAGTCATTCAGCAAGTGCGCAGCGAGATCAAACTGTTGGCCCGCACCATCGCTGCCATCGCCGAGGAGTCGGACCGCTAAACGGCCGGCGCAGCCGAAACCCATGCCCGCCCTTTCACGCCGTTTTCGCCAAGAAACCAACATCTGGCCCGGGTTCGTTGATGCCCTGGCGACGCTGCTCATGGTCATCATCTTTCTGGTCATGATCTTTGTGCTCGCCCAGTTTTTTCTCAGCGAGGCCCTGTCGGGCCGCGACGCGGCCTTGCAAAGGCTGGAGAACCAAGTCAGCGAGCTGGCTGACCTTCTGGCGCTGGAGCGAAAGAGCAGCGAGGAGCTTCGTCTCGACGTGGCGCAGTTGGCCGGCGAACTACAGTCTTCGGTGGCGGCGCGCGACGACCTCATATCCACCATCGAAGCCCTGACCATTCGCGCCGAGAAGAGTGAGACCAAGTCGGCGCGTCTCGACAAGGAATTGGAAGAAGCCTTCGCCACGATTATGGCCGGCAAGGACAAGATAGAGCTTCAAGTGCGCCAGATCGTCAAATTGACGCAACAGGTCACGGCGCTCCAGGCCCTCAAGGACGACCTTGAGGGCGAGATCGCCCGTTTGGCCGGAAAACTGGGAAAAACCGAGGAGAGCCTGGCCCAATCCGAGGCCGAGCGCGAAAAGACGCGCACGGCCCTGGGCGCGGAGCGCGAACTATCGGAAAGCGCCCGTGCCCATCTGGCGCTTCTCAACCGCCAGATGGCGGCCCTGCGCGAGCAACTGTCCAAATTGTCGGCGACCCTGGCCGAATCGGAATCCCGGGCCGAACGCCAGAAGGTTCAGATTTCCTCGCTCGGCCGGCGCCTGAATGCCGCGCTGGCCAGCAAGGTACAAGAACTGTCGCGATACCGCTCCGAGTTCTTCGGCCGCCTACGCGAAGTGTTGGGGCGCCAACCGGGAATTCGCATCGTCGGCGACCGTTTCGTCTTTCAATCCGAGGTTCTGTTCGCCACCGGCTCGGCCGACATCGGCGACGCCGGCAAGGATCAGCTTGCCCGTCTGGCCTCCACGCTTGGCGAAATCTCGCCCAAAATTCCCACGGAACTTAACTGGATACTGCGTATCGACGGACATACCGACCGGGTGCCCATCAACACCGCCCAGTACCCATCCAACTGGGAACTGTCGACGGCACGCGCCATCTCCGTGGTCCGCTTCCTGATCGCGACGGGAATTCCGGCCGAGCGCCTGGCGGCGACCGGATTTGGCGAGAACCAACCGATCGACGACCGCGATGACGAAATCGGACGGCGGCGCAATCGCCGCATCGAATTGAAACTCACCCAGCGCTGACGAACACCCCGTGCCGGCTCTCTTTCCAATCGTCGTCATCGACCTTATCGGATTTGGGATCGTCATTCCCCTGCTGCCGTTCTATGCCGAGCGATTCCAGGCCGCCCCGGACGTCGTCGCCCTTCTCATGGCGACCTATTCCTTTACCCAATTCCTATCGACGCCGATTTGGGGGCGGGCCAGCGACCTTTGGGGACGGCGCCCCATCCTTTTGCTCTCGCTGGCCGGCGCCGTGGCTTCGTATACCTGGTTGGCCTTTGCCGACGGTTTGTGGATGCTGTTCGCGGCGCGTGCCCTGGGCGGCATCATGGCCGGCAATATATCCGCCGCCTTCGCTTATGTGGCCGACATCACGACGGCGAAGGATCGGGCCAAGGGCATGGGTCTGGTGGGCGCCGCCTTTGGCCTGGGTTTTGTCATCGGTCCCGCCTTGGGCGGCATCCTGGCCGGCCCCGATCCTCTCACCGCCGACTACCGGACACCCTCCTTGGCCGCCGCCGGACTATCGCTGACCGCCCTGGTATTGGCCCTGATCATCCTCAAGGAATCCCTGTCACCGGAGATCCGCGCCCGTCTTGCCCAACAACCCGTCCAACCCAGGCTGGCCCTATTCATTGAGGTTCTGGGGCGACGCGAGGTCGGACTGTTGATCGCCATCACGTTCCTGGCGACCTTTGTTTTCGCCGGCATGGAGGCCGTCTTCGCCCTTTGGTCCGAACGTACGATGGGGTGGGGCCCGGAACAAAACGGCTATCTGTTCGCCTTTGTCGGCGTGCTCGGCGCGTTGGTGCAAGGGGGACTCATGGGGCGTCTGGCGCGACGGTTCGGGGAAGCAAACCTGATCGTGCAGGGCGCGGTGGCCCTGGCGCTCGGGCTTGTTGCGCTGCCTTTCTCCGATACCTTGGCATTCCTCCTTCCCGCCATGCTCTTCTTGGTTTACGGTTTCAGTATTTGCACGCCGTCGCTCAACAGCCTGATTTCGAAGCGGGTGGGAGCGGACGAACAGGGCAAGGTTTTGGGAGTCACGCGCTCGGCCTCCACCCTGGCCCGGGTGGCGGGACCCGCATGGGCCGGATTCCTGTTCACCGCCCTGGGCAAGAGCTGGCCCTTCTTCGGCGGAGCGGTGGTCATGATCGGCGTGTTGTTTCTTGGGCTTAGGGTGCGCCGGCGGCGGCGTGCGAACACCTCTTGAACGGGGCCCAATGCTTAGGTATACAGGGCAGTTCAGCGGCGGGAGCATAGGCCATGAAGAAAGACATCCACCCCGACTACCACGAGATCAACGTCGTCATGACCGACGGCACGACCTTCGCCACGCGCTCGACGTGGGGCAAGGCCGGCGACACCATGAAGCTTGACATCGACCCGAAGTCCCACCCCGCCTGGACCGGCGTTCACCGGCTCATGGACAGCGGCGGCCAGTTGGCTAAATTCAACAAGAGGTTTAAAGACTTTCAGATCAAGAATTAGGCCGGTGCCTTTCAATCTGACCCGGCAAATTTGGTGTTCCAAGGAGACTCCGGCGGATTCGGCGCGAAATTGGCTGTACTTGGTGCGCGGGGGACGAACCCAAGAGTCCGCGAGGGCTTAAGACGATGATGAAGGCACAATTCGACGATGTCGACTTGATGCTGGTCGATCCGGCTCAGGGGACCCGCGAGTCGATCAGGAATATTCTCCACAATCAGGGCTTCCGAAACCTGGGTACGGGCACCCGGCTCAAGGAGATTCAAAAACGGTTCGACACCGCGACACCGGATTTGCTGATTAGCGAAATCGCTCTCGAAGATGGCGATTTCTGCGCCTTCGTCACCGATGTGCGCCAAAACAACGTGGGCAACAATCCCTTCCTCCCGGTGGTCGGACTGACGTCCAATCCGACCCCGGATCTGGTGAAAGTTGCCGTCAACTCGGGTATCGATCACCTGTTGATCAAACCCTTTTCCGCCGGCCAGTTGATGGATCGCATCAATGCGCCGATTGAGGCGCGGAACCCGTTCATCGTGACCTACGATTACATCGGCCCGGAACGCCGCACGGGGGATCAACGCTCGAGCGAGATCCCCCACATGGACGTACCCAACATCTTGAGGGCCAAGGCTTTCGGACAAATGGAAGCCTTGGATGCCGAGAAAGCCATCAAAACCGCCCAGACCAAGATCAATATCCGCAAGTTGGAACGCGACATCTTCCAAATCGGCTTCCTCGTCCGACATATCACGACCAGTTTGGAAAAAGGGATCGTGGACAACACGACTTCCGCCTTCTTGTCGCGTCTCTTGGAGGTGATCGACGAGACCCAGCGACGGGTGGTCAACACCCGGCACGCCGATCTCGCCGAGCGATGCAAGTCCCTGGCCAAGGTCACCAATACCATTGTTGCGTCCGAGGGAAACCCGGGATTCGATGAAATCGTCCAGCTGAAGCTTTTGAGCCAGGGCATTCAAAAAAGCTTCGACCTAGCGTAGCGTCCCGAACCCAGGGCTACGGCCCGGTTCGGCATGCAAGCCCCCGGTCCCTCATTACCCGACCAGCATTACTTGAATGGTTTCCAATACGGCGTGACGTGTTTGCCTGTCGCGTTAATCGTGATAAAATGCTTTGCTTGTCTTGGTTTACACTCACGTCCTGAAGATATGCTTTCATACTCTTGCACGCTGCTCGATAAATGCAGCCTTTCTCAAGGGTATAATCATCTGGTGGTGAAATAGGCCAAGAGAGCGGCCACGTTTGAGTGGAGGCTCGGCCCATCGGGGAGCGGCATGGCGCGCAATATCACTTACGAGATTATGGTCCAGCAGGGAACCCGGTGGGAAATCCATGCGCGCCATGGCGGCGCTCATAAGGAGGCCGCCCTCAACGAGGCCAAGGCCCTGGAACTACTGCCCAAGATTACGGCCGTAAAAGTCATCAAGGAAACATACGACACGCAAGACGGCGACACCCAGGAAACCACCGTCTATAAGAGCGCCGCCATCACGGTCAAGGACGAGGCGGGCGCCGGGGTATCGACTGGCCCCTCGCGCGTTACTCCTTCTCCGTTCGGGCGTGCGAGAGGCCCGCGATCGCCCGCCAGGGTGGCCAGGCGAGCAAGGCACCGCCCGGCCAGGGCATCGGCCCCGGCCAGGATGGGTATCTTCACCAAGATTCTTCTGGTCATATTTTTCAGCATCGCCTTCGCCGCCTTGATCACCGGCGTGATGGCACTGATCATACGGGATTTCTCTGTCTTCGGAATGAATATCAGCGCCAACGCCTATGCCAACATTCTGTTCGGCGTATTCGTCGTCGGCTTTCTGTTCAGCGCCGTCCCCTTGTCCCTCAAGTTCCTTTCGAATGAAGGGCTGAGTTCGAACGCCACCCGTAGACGCGCCGACCGGGCACCTGCCAGACCGGCCAGGAAACCGCCCAAGAAGGAAAAGAAGTTAGAAAAGGAGAACGAGGAACCGCCGCCGCCATCGATCGATGCCGAAGACTTGCCGACGGACAAGGAAGAAGGGCCCGAAGCGGAAGAACCGGCCGAGGAGAAAAAGGCGGAAGAAGAAGCGGAGCAAGAAGAACCCGTCGAGGAAGAAGAGCATCCCGACGGCGATTTGTCGCCCGAAGGCGAAGCTCAAAAGGTCTATATGATGACGTTTCTGGGCCAGGCCCTGGAGCACGTAAAGGCGGTGAACAAGTCGATGGACAATTTCAACAAGTTCGGCGTCAACCTGTTCCTTGCCGGCGCCTGCGAAGCCATGAGCAGCGACCGCAACATGGATGACGCCGACTGCATCGCGGTGCTTGGCGAAATGGTCGAGGTGATGGGCTTCAAGAAGGACCAGGCGATCTCGTTCGCCAACAAGTGCGACGAGTACCTGCTCGCCGATTCGCGTTACATGCAAATGTACCAGGCCGGCCGTAATGCCATGAACACCTTCATAGGCGGCGATGCCGACGGCCCCAGGCAGCTCCAGGATGCCCTGGTTGAGTGGGACAAGCCCAAACCCAAGGAAGCGGATAGCGGCCCCGTCACCGTCATGTTCACCGATATGGTGGGATCCACCAGTCTAACCCAGACATGGGGCGATGAGGTGGCCCAGCAGGTGGTGCGCGCCCACAACCGGATCGTCCGCGACGCCCTGAACACTTATGGGGGCAAGGAGGTCAAACACACCGGCGATGGCATCATGGCTTCGTTTCCCACCACGTCGAACGGCGTCGAGGCGGCCATCTTCATTCAGCAAAAAGCGGCAATCCATAATAACTCCAACGCCGAACTGCCTCTGCTCTTGAAGATCGGGATCAACGCCGGCGAGCCCATTGCCGAGGACGACGACCTGTTCGGATCAACGGTCCAGTTGGCGGCGCGCATCGTCGACAAGGCCGCTTCCGAGGAAATTTACGTTTCCGAGATCGTGCGCGGGATATGTGCCGGCAAGGACTTCAAGTTTTCCAATCAGGGCGGCTTCGAAATGAAGGGCTTCTCCGAGCCGATCACCCTCTTCGAAGTCTTGTGGGAAGAGACCGAGGCCCAGGAGACCGGGCAAGCCACGCAAGACGAGACCGAACCGACGCCGGCGGTGCCCGATCCAACGCCCGACGAGGCGAAACAAGAGGCGCCCGAGATCCAGGCCCCGGCCCAGGAGCCGACACCGGCTGGTGCCTCGGCTCCGGCACCGGCTGGCCCCTCGGCCCCGGCACCGGCTGGCCCCTCGGCCCCGGCACCGGCTGGCCCTTCGGCCCCGGCACCGGCTGGCCCTTCGGCTCCGGCGGCGGCTGTCCCTTCGGCTCCGGCTGAAAAACCTTCCCGATCCGCGCCATCGGAAGCCAGCCCGCCCCCTCAGCCCGGTGCGGCCGCCAATCCCGCCGGCGCGATGGCAGAGCCAAACCCGGCCCTTCGCCCCGTACCACCAAGCGAGGCGGCGACCAAACCCCAGCCCGCGCCCACGGGCGGCGCGCCGGCGCAAGAGGCCCCAAAGCAAGGGGCCTGAAACCGTAACCAACGATGGGAAACAGCACCGGGCCCCCGGCTCTTGCTCTATTCCCGCCCCTCGCCCAGCCTTGGCGCGGGGCCTCGGCCGACCCATTTCAGGAGCGGTGGCGAATGCCTATGGATTGGGTTCGACCACCGCTAGCAAACGGGGTTCGACCATTTACGGATCGTCCGCCGGGACGGCCCGGGTGAACCCTTGGAAAACCATGTTGCTTCAATAGAAAGGATATGGCCATGACGACCATCGACTTCACGCCCCTCTTCCGTTCCACCATTGGCTTCGAGCGCATGCAGCGTCTTTTCGACGCCGCCACGCGCATGGACCCATCGGTATCCTCCTACCCGCCCTACAACATAGAGGCATTGGGCGAAGATGCTTATCGCCTGACCATGGCGGTCGCCGGATTTTCGGCCGCCGACCTGGATATCACGGTCAAGGAGGACACGCTGTCGATCTCCGGCCAGGCGGCCAAGAACGATGCCGAGAACGCCTACCTTCACCGGGGTATCGCAGGGCGCTCGTTTGATCGCCGCTTCGTGCTCGCCGAGCACATCAAGGTGGCGGGAGCCAACTTGGTCAACGGTCTTCTCCACATCGACCTGACCCGCGAAGTGCCCGAGGAGAAGAAGCCCCGCAAAATCGAGATTGGCGGCGAACAGGCCAAGGCCATCGATTCGAAGGCCGCCTGACGGGCATTTTCTGACCTGAAAATGATTGAGGGCCGCCTTTCGGCGGCCCCTCTTCAATTTTTGCGTACCCCTGCCAAACTCGCGCGAACACAATTAATTTCGAAACTCTAACGAAGGCCCCCCGCTTTGGTCAAGAGACTTTGCAAACAAAAAAAAACGCCGCCCCATGAGGGGCGGCGCGAGTTTAACAGGGAGGCTCTGAAGAGGAATGGAGGTAGAAACGGCCCTTGACGGCCGCCTTCCATCCGCCAACCAGCCTAAAGGCATTCCCTTAAAATTCGATTAACGGCAATAACCGGGGACAAAGACGCTATATCTTGAAGACCGAATCGGCGCCGGCCCGGGCTTCTTCCTTGGCCGCGATAGCGTGGCGGATACGCGCGATTTCGGCTTCCAGTTCGCCGATGTATTCGTTCAGGGCCTCGATGGACATGACGTCCAGATTTCTGGGTTCGGGCTTTTTGTTCCTTGGTTCCAGATCATCCAGGTCCATATTCCGCGTCCCAAGTCGGTCAACACGACGGCGAAACCGTAGCAACCGCCGCCGCCGGCCGTCAAGCAAAGGGACCCGGCGTTGACCGGTTCGCCGAGCCCACCTATCATCGACGTTTGATGGACTAGAATCCGCTCGAGACCTAAATTTCCGGACCCGGCGGCGGGGCTTCCGTCGGGCGATCCAGGGAAGGAGACGCGACCATGGCAACGATGACCGTGCAGGGGCACGTTCCGGCGGCGGTGACGCCGTTCAACCGCTCGGGCGATCTTATGCTTGATGCCTTCGCCGAGATCCTCACCTGGCACATGGACTGCGATTGCGGCGGTTTTTTGATCCTCGGCGACAACGGCGAATCATGGGCGGTTTCGCAAGAGGAATTGAAACAGATCACCCAAACCGCCATGAAGACGGCGGCCGGGCGCGTCCCCGTCTTCATCGGCACCAGCGCCGTTACCACCGCCGAGACGGTGGCGCGTTCGGTGGCGGCGGCCGAGGCCGGCGCCGACGGCATCTGCGTCCAGCCCCAGTCCTACGTACTCAATGGCACCAAGAGCGAGATCGTCAGCCGCTTCGAAGCGGTCGCCAAGGCGGCGCCCCTGCCGATGATGATTTACAACACGCCGCTGCGCACCGGAATGAACATCGACCACGATACCTTGGAGGCCATTCTCGGCGTCGCCCCGGTTGTCGCCATCAAGGAATCCAACGACGACATGAAGCATGCCTCGCGGACCCTTTTGCAGTTCCGCGACCGCATCGCGGTCTTCATCGGCAACGGCGAGAATATTCTGCCCGCCATTCTGTTGGGCTCGGCGGGCTTCATCTCCACCGGCCCCGACCTGTTCGGCAAAGAGACAAACCGTCTTCTCGAGGCCGAGAGCATGTCGGTTACGGAACGCCTGCAATGGCAAGAAAGGCTGATTGCCGTCTTCAACACGGTTTTGGGGACCGGCACCCGTCCGTCGGGCTACAAGGCGGCGCTCAACATGCTGGGCCTGCCCGCCGGCTATCCGCGCGAACCGGTCGAACCGTTGACACCCGACGACGAGGCCAAGGTCCGCCGGGTCCTGGTCGAATGCGGCATTCTGGGCCGCCAGGCCGCCGACCGGGCGGCTTCCTGAGCCGCCGGACACGGACTTCCCCCGCCATGACCGCATCCCTGCCCGAGACCATGACCTGCGTCGAGGTCGGCGCGCCCGGCGGCCCCGAGGTATTGAAGACCGGAACCCGTCCCCTGCCCCGTCCCGGCCCCGGCCAAGTGCTGATCAAGGTGGCGGCGGCCGGCGTCAACCGGGTCGACACGTTCCAGCGCATGGGTAACTACCCGGTGCCCGATGGGGCGACCGACCTTTTGGGCCTGGAAATCGCCGGCGAGGTGGTGGCGCGCGACGACGCGGTGGCGGAATGGTCCTTGGGCGATCGCGTCTGCGCCCTGGTCGCCGGCGGCGGATACGCTCAATACTGCCCGGTTCCGGCCGCTCACTGCCTGCCCATTCCAAAGGGGCTCGATCTGGTAGAGGCGGCGTCCCTGCCCGAGACCTACTTCACGGTATGGACCAATGTCTTCGAGCGCGCGGCACTGCAACCCGGCGAGACGCTGCTGGTGCACGGCGGTTCCAGCGGCATTGGCGTCGCCGCCATCCAGTTGGCCAAGAACCTGGACTCGCCGGTCGCGGTGACCGCCGGCAGCGCCGAGAAATGCGCCGCCTGCCGGTCGCTGGGCGCCGACCTGGCGGTGAACTACCGTACCGACGACTTCGTCGCGGCGGTCCGCGATTTCACCCAAGACAAGGGCATCGACGTCATTCTTGACATGGTCGGCGGCGATTACGTGGCCCGCAACATCGAGGCCCTGGCCATCGAGGGACGGCTTGTCTACATCGCCTTCCTCGACGCCAGCCGGGTCGAGGTCGACCTGCGCCCGATGATGGTCAAGCGGCTCGCCATCACCGGCTCGACGCTGCGCCCTCTGAGCGACGAGCGCAAAGCCGCCATCGCCGCCACGTTGAGGAAGCGCATCTGGCCGCTGATCGATACGGGCCGCATCAAGCCGGTCGTCCACGCCACATTTCCCCTTGCCCAAGCCGCCGAAGCTCATCGCTTGATGGAAAGCAGCGCCCACATCGGAAAGATCATGCTTTCGGTGTGAGCTTGGAAACCCGAACTCGGTTTGACCGGCCGCCCGCTGGCGCGCTATAAGACTGGAATACGCCCGCATGGGCGCGTATTAACCTGGTTTTTTATACAAGGTGGATCGAGATGGCGCTGCCTCTCATGCCCAAGGCGACGGCCGTTTGGCTCGTCGAGAATACCGTGCTCACGTTCGACCAGATCGCTGAATTCTGCGGCATGCACCCGCTTGAGGTGCAGGCCATTGCCGACGACGAGGTGGCGATCGGCGTACTGGGTCTGGATCCCATCTCCAACGGCCAGTTGACCGCCGAGGAAATCGAGCGCTGCACCGCCGATGCGGATCAGCGTCTGAAGATGGCCAAGCCGACCTTGCCGCTACCCCAGTCCAAGCCCAAGGGCGCCCGCTACACGCCGGTGTCCAAGCGCCAAGACCGGCCCGACGCCATCGCATGGCTTTTGAAGAACTACCCCGAGCTCAGCGACGCGCAGATCTCCAGGCTCATCGGCACGACCAAGCCGACAATCAACGCGGTCCGCGAAAAATCCCATTGGAACACACCCAACATCAAGCCGCAGAACCCCATACCTCTCGGCTTGTGCAGCGAGGCGGACCTGGAAAAATCGGTCAATCTGGCGCGCGCCCGCGCCGGCACGGTGCATGGCACGGCGAAAGCAACCGACGCTCCACCCGCCAACGAACCGTCGATCGAGAAGGCGTCCGCCGATATACCGCGCAAGGCCATTGAGGAGGAACCGCCGGCGCAAGACGACATTCCCGCCAACGAGACGGCGGAGACGGTCTTCGGCGCGGCGCCAAAAACGCCGCCGCCCGCGGCAGTCCCCGAGTCGGTCGAAACCGTTTTCGGAGCGCCCGCCGCGACGCCGGCGCCGGCGCCCGAAACGGAAAGCGAGGAGCCCAAACCGTCTCCCGACGAAACACCGTCGGGGGTTTGACCCCTATTCCCCGAACTTGATGCCCTGGGCGAGTGGCAGTTCACGCGAATAGTTGATGGTGTTGGTGGCGCGGCGCATGTAGGCGCGCCAGGAATCCGAGCCCGATTCGCGGCCGCCGCCGGTTTCCTTCTCGCCGCCGAACGCGCCGCCGATCTCGGCACCCGAAGGCCCGATATTGACGTTAACGATGCCGCAATCGCTGCCCGCCGCCGAAACGAATGTCTCGGCCTCGCGCAGGTCGTTGGTGAAGATCGACGATGACAGGCCCTGGGGCACGTCGTTGTGGATGCGGATGGCCTGGTCCAAGGTACGATACTTCATGACATAGAGGATGGGGGCGAAGGTTTCCTCGCCCACGTTGTCGGTCTGCTTGGGCATCTCGACGATGGCCGGTTCGACGTAGTAGGCCTTGGGATAGCGCCGGGCCAAGAGGCGGCCGCCACCGGATACCGTGCCGCCCTCTTTGGCCACCGCCTTGAGCATGTTCTGCATGGTATCGTAAGCCCCCTTGTCGATCAGCGGCCCGACCAGGGTCTTGGGCGCCAAGGGGTCGCCGACGGTGATGCTGGCGTAGGCCTTCTTGAGCCGTTCCACCACCTCATCGTAGATATCGCGCTGCACGATCAGGCGGCGCAGAGTTGTGCAGCGCTGGCCGGCGGTGCCGACGGCGGCAAACAGTATGGCGCGGATGGCAAGGTCGAGGTCCGCCGTCGGAGTCACGATCATGCCGTTATTGCCGCCCAATTCCAGAATGGTACGGCCGAAGCGTCCGGCGATGCGCGGCGCGATCTTGCTCCCCATGGCCGTGCTGCCGGTTGCGCTGATCAACTTGAGCCGGGGATCGTCCATCATGCGATCGCCGATCTTGCGCGAGGCGATGACGACCTCCGAAAGTCCATCCGGCGCGTCGCCGAAACGCTTGAGCGCGCGCTTGAACAAGGCCTGGCAGGCAAGCGCCGTAAGCGGCGTTTTGGTCGACGGCTTCCACACCACCGGATCGCCGCAAACGATAGCCAGGGTGAAGTTCCACGACCACACGGCGACCGGAAAGTTGAAGGCCGAGACGACGCCGACGACACCCAGCGGATGCCAAGATTCCATCATCCTGTGGCCAGGGCGCTCGGAGGCGATGGTGAGGCCGTAGAGCTGGCGCGACAAACCGACGGCGAAGTCGCAGATGTCGATCATTTCCTGCACCTCGCCCATGCCCTCGGCCAGGATCTTGCCGTTTTCAAGGGAAACCAGGTGGCCAAGGGCCTTCTTGTTGCGGCGCAGCTCGTTACCCAGAAGCCGGATTAACTCGCCGCGGCGCGGCGCCGGCACCGTGCGCCAGACAAGAAAGGCCTGTTGGGCGCGGTCGATCTTCCTTTTCAGGTCGCGCGCCGTGTCGACCCGCAAACTGGCGATGGGGGCACCGTTGATCGGCGAGCAGACGGTGAGGTCGCCGCCACGCAGATCCTTGGCGTCGAGGCCGAGAGAGGCAAAGAGTTTCTTATTGCTCATGGGTCTACTCCTGTGTCTGCACCTGCCGCCTTTGGCGATGGGGTTCGGGGCGACGGGACTTCAGGGTCGCGCGCCGGCGTATCCGAGGCTTGTCAATGCCTGTTCGATTCCGTCCAGAACCGTCGCATCGTCGATGGTCGGCGGAACCTTGTGGTCCTCCACGTCGGCGATCTTTTGCATGGTGCCGCGCAGGATCTTGCCCGAACGCGTCTTGGGCAGGCCTTCGACCACTCCGGCCTGACGAAAGGCGGCGACGGGGCCAATGCGCTCGCGCACCATCCCTACCGCCTCGGCAACGATCTCTTCGTGGGACCGCTCGACGCCCGTCTTGAGCACCAACAAGCCGATCGGCACTTGGCCCTTGATCGAGTCGGCGACGCCGATTACGGCGCATTCGGCGACATCGGCATGGGCGGCCAGCACTTCTTCGATGGCGCCGGTCGACAAGCGGTGGCCGGCGACGTTGATGATATCGTCGGTGCGCGCCATGACATAGACGTAACCGTCGCCGTCGATGTAGCCGGCGTCGGCGGTCTTGTAATAGCCGGGGAACTCGGTGAGATAGGACTCGACGAATCGGTCGTCGGCGTTCCACAGGGTCGGCAGGGCGCCCGGCGGCAACGGCAGCTTGACCACGATGGCGCCGATGGTGCCCGGCGCCACCTCCTTGTTTTCGGCGTCGACGACGTGGACGTCCCAACCCGGCACCGCCTTGGTCGGCGAACCCGGTTTGACCGGAAAGGGGTGCAGGCCCATGCAGTTGGCGGCGATGGCCCAGGCGGTCTCGGTCTGCCACCAGTGGTCGATGACCGGCTTGCCGAGGTTGCTCTCGGCCCAGGCCAGGGTGTCGGGATCGGTGCGCTCGCCGGCCAGGAAAAGCATCTTGAAGTGGGAAAGATCAAAGCGCCCCATCATCTCGGCGTCCGGGTCCTCGCGCTTGATGGCGCGAAACGCCGTCGGCGCCGTGAACAGCACGTTGACTCCGTGTTCGGAAATAATCCGCCAGAAGGCGCTGGCATCTGGCGTGCCGACCGGCTTGCCCTCATAAAGAATGGTCGTACAGCCGTGCAGCAGCGGGCCGTAGACGATGTACGAATGACCCACCACCCAGCCGACGTCGGAAGCCGCCCAGTAGACGTCCCCGGGTTCGACGTCGTAGATATTGCGCATCGACCACTTGAGCGCCACCATGTGGCCGCCGTTGTCATGCACGACGCCCTTGGGCGTGCCCGTAGTGCCCGAGGTATAGAGGATATAAAGGGGATCGGTGGCCGCCACGGGAACGCAGTCGGCGGGCTGCGCCGTGGCCATGACGGCGTCCCAGTCATGGTCCCGGCCGGCGATGAGGGCGGCCTTTTCTTGCGGGCGCTGCAAGATGACGCAGGCCTCGGGCTTGTGCCGCGACAACTCGATGGCGCCATCGAGGAGCGGCTTGTAGGCGATGACGCGGTTGACCTCGATGCCGCAGGAGGCGGAGACGACGACCCTGGGTTGGGCGTCGTCGATTCGTCCCGCCAATTCAGCCGCCGCGAAACCACCGAAAACCACCGAATGCACGGCGCCCAGCCGCGCCGTCGCCAGCATGGCGACGATGGCCTCGGGCACCATGGGCATATAGATCACGACACGGTCGCCCGCAACGACGCCGAGGCCGCGCAGCACCCCGGCGAATCGCGCCACCTGATCGCGCAGTTCGCGGTAGGTAAAGGTCTTGACCGTGTTGCCGGTAACGGGGCTATCGTAGATCAGCGCCGCCTGATCGCCGCGCCCCTCATCGACGTGGCGGTCAAGGGCATTGAAACACGTGTTGACCATGCCGCCTGCGAACCAGCGGTAAAAAGGCGCGTTGGAATCGTCGAAGACCTTGTCCCAACGCTTATACCAGTGAATGTCGTCGGCCGCCTCGCCCCAGAAGCCTTCCGGGTCTTGCAGCGAGCGGGCGTAGGCTTCGTCGTATCGGTTGGTCATGTCCCCTCCCTGCCGCCGGAACCTGCCCGGTGACGAAACAATAG
This sequence comes from Rhodospirillales bacterium, assembly GCA_030746775.1. Lineage (GTDB taxonomy): Bacteria > Pseudomonadota > Alphaproteobacteria > Rhodospirillales > JASLLZ01 > JASLLZ01. The sequence goes on from JASLLZ010000003.1 coordinate 48,482, forward strand.
TGCCGTTCCGCCCCCGCGCGACGGGGAGGAAACCGCTCGTTAGCCGCTAATGGCGGAAAGTTCGTCTTTGATTCGGAGCTTTTGTTTCTTGAGATCGACGATCGCCACGTCGTCGGGGAGAGGTCGGCTGTTTTCTTCTTCGATGGCAATTTCAAGGGCTTGATGCTTGGCTTTTAAGGCGTCGATCCTCTCATCAACGCTCATGGCGCTATCCTCCTTGAGGTCAGTTTACCGAATGTCGTCAATGATACTCCGGCACGCCAAAAAAATCCAGGCGGCGATGGGCCAAATAAGTCGCCGGACTCAATCGCCGAGACAGATGCCCAGCCCCCGGGCCGTGTTCACCAAAGTACCGTTAACTTCGACATTGTGATTGCGGCTTACCACCTCTTCCAGGGGCACCGCCACGACCTCGCGGTGCTGCCAGGCGACCATGCGGTCGGTTCGTCCCTCGGCCAACAGATCGACGGCCTTGACCCCGAAGGCCGAGGCGATGATGCGGTCGCGGCTTGACGGCGCGCCGCCGCGCTGCACGTGCCCAAGCACCGTGACCCGGGTTTCGGCGCCGGTCAGTTGAGCGATCTGTTCGCCCAGTCCGTGCCCGACGCCGCCGTAGCGGACCTCGCCATCCACGTGGGTGGTGGTGACCGAACCGCCATCGGCCGACCTGATTGCTTCCGAACAAACGACGAGGGCGTGGTTGCGGCCCTGTTGGCGCAGGCTTGCAATCTTGTCAGCGATCTTTTCCAAGTGGTAGGGAATCTCGGGAATCAAGATGACATCGACGCCGCCCGCGATGCCGGCGTTGAGCGCCAGGTGCCCGGCGTCACGGCCCATGACCTCCAGAATCATCACGCGTTGGTGGCTGGCCGCCGTCGGCTGCAGACGGTCGAGCGCTTCCGAGGCCGCGGTGACGGCGGTGGCGAAGCCGATCGAAAATTCGGTGAATGGCACGTCGTTATCTATGGTCTTGGGGATGCCGATGAAGGGGATTCCGCCCTGTTGGGCCAGCCGGCTTAGAATCTTCATGCTGCCGTCGCCGCCGATGCCGATCAGCCCGTCCAAGCCAAGCTCGTGGAAGCCGTCGACAAAGGCCTGCGAGCGGTCCTCGACGGTCCCGTCAGGCATGTCATAAGCGAAGGGATCGCCCTTGTTGATGGTCCCCAAGATGGTCCCGCCCATACGCAGGATGTTGCCGGTGAAGATGCGCAGGCTCAGTTCTTCGTACATCAGCGGACGTTCCAAAAGCCCCCGCGTGCCCTCCTTGACGCCAAGGACCTGCCAACCGTAACCGCGGATGGCTCTCTGCACGACGGCGCGAATGGCGGCATTCAGGCCGGCGCAATCGCCGCCGCTGGTCAATACGCCGATCCTCTTGATGGTCCCGCTGGTCATGACCTGTCCTTTCCTTCCGCGCCCCGGCACGACGCGCCCTGGAATACAACACTAATATCCATTTCGGGAGAGATTTGCTAAGATACAACCCCTTTCGATGAGCTCGGGAACCGATGGCCGATACGGAAGCGCTCCGGCGAAAACTGGAACTGCTCAAGACTGAACATCGTGACCTTGACGACGTAATTTTGCGCGTTTCCGAAAGCACGTCCTTTAATCAGCTTAAGCTCAAACGCCTGAAAAAACGAAAACTTGTCCTCAAGGATCAGATCGCCAAGTTGGAAAGCCAGCTTTTGCCCGACATCATCGCCTAAGCGGTGTCGCGGGCGCGCCTGTCGCTGTCCGCCATCTCAAGAATGTCATCGACGCTTTCACCGGCGGCGAAAGAATGAAGCCCCCAGGCGGCGGCAAGGTGGATCGTCCCGCCCTGCCATTCAAAAGGCCGGCCGGCCAGGGCGACGACCAATTCCCGAGCCTTCTCGACGGCCGCTTCCTCCTCGGTCACGGTGAGGATTATGCCGAGGTCGTTGCCTTCCAGGCCGCCGACGAAGTCACTGCCCCTGAGCGATTCGCCAAGCACCGCGACCGCATGAGCCATCGCCGCCTCGGCGGCCAAGCGTCCCTGGGTGCGTTTGATGTCCTCGAAGTTGGTAATGCCGAGATAGAGAAAACTGCTGTTGGTTTTCGAACTCTCGGCACGGGTCAGGACACGCGATAGCTCACGCAGCAAGGCGCGGCGACTCATGACGGGAAGAAAGGGGTGCTGATCGACTTGCTCTTCCAGATAGTGGGCGTGCTCCTTGATATGATCCAGTTCGCCGCGCACCCGGTCAAACTCGGCCATGATAATGGCCAACGCCTCTTGCACCTTGGCCGTCAACTCAGCCGCCGGGATGCCCATGATGAAGGCCACGTCGGCGATGTTGCGCTCGCCCGAAGGTTTGTCGGCCGCCTCGTCTTCGGCCTCCGGCTGGCGCTGGGAATCCTGCCGCTCTTGTTGATCGCGCGTGTCAAGAGCCGCCACCGCGGGAATGAAGCCCGGCGCCTCGATGTCGCTCATGGCCCTGCCTCCGACTTGCCCGATCAGGCTAGCATTCACTTAAAGACGAAACAAAAGGATTTCCCCGACCCGCTTGCGATCGGTCGGGGCGGCCCTATAATCGTCGGCTTTCGCCGAACCTAAGGAGGCCCCGACATGGCCGGCGCCGCCACCGACGACGGTCCCTTGGTGGGTGTCCTCATGGGCAGCCAATCCGACTGGCCGACACTCCGCCACACCGCCGAAGTCCTCGAAGCCCTTGGCGTGCCCCACGAGACCCGGATTGTCTCAGCCCACCGAACGCCTGAGCGGCTTTTCGACTATGCCGCCGGCGCCCGCGACCGGGGCCTCAAGGTCATCATCGCCGGCGCCGGCGGGGCCGCGCACCTGCCCGGCATGATCGCCTCGAAGACACCGCTCCCCGTTTTCGGCGTCCCCGTCGAAAGCGCCCAACTGAAGGGCATGGACAGCCTTCTTTCCATCGTCCAGATGCCTGGCGGCGTGCCCGTCGGAACCCTGGCCATTGGACGCGCCGGCGCCATCAACGCGGCCCTGCTGGCGGCCGCTGTCCTGGCCCTTGGCGACCAGCGCATAGCCGCCGCCCTTGACGACTGGCGCGCCCGTCAGACCGACCAGGTGGCCGACGCGCCCAGCGACGACGCTTGAGCAGACCTTGAAAACGGATCCCGACCGGCCCATCCCGCCGGGCAGCACCATCGGTATCATGGGCAGCGGCCAATTGGGCCGCATGACGGCCCTTGCCGCGGCGCGCCTGGGTTACCGCTGCCACGTCTTCTCGCCCGAAGCCGATAGCCCGGCCGAGCATGTGGCGGCGGCAACGGTGGCGCCTTATACCGACCGGGCGGCGTTGAAACGATTCGCCCGAGACGTCGACGTCGTCACCTTCGAGTTCGAAAACGTCCCCCATGATTGCGTCAAGCTTCTGTCCGAGCGGGTTTGCGTCAGGCCCAGTTGGGAATGCCTGCACATCTCCCAGGACCGTCTGCGCGAGAAGAATTACATGGCCTCCATCGGCGTGCCGACGGCGGCCTGCGCAGAGGTCACCAGCGCCAATGCGCTGACGCGGGCGGCGGCCAACCTGGGTCGGCCTGCCGTCCTGAAAACGACACGGCTCGGCTACGACGGTAAGGGCCAGGTGATGGTGAAAGCGGACACCGATCCACAAGCCGCCTGGGCCGAGATGGGCGCCGAGGTAGGGATATTGGAATCCTTCATCGATTTCGAACGCGAGATTTCGGTCATCGTGGCACGCACTCCCGACGGACAAAGCGTGGCCTTCGACCCGGTGGAAAACCGCCACGTCAATCATATCCTGGACACCACCATCGCGCCCGCGCCGATTTCGGCGGCCCTGGCCCAAGAGGCGGTGGACATCGCCGGCCGCATCGCCCAATCCATGGACCTCATTGGGTTATTGGCGGTGGAAATGTTCGTCACCCGGCAGAGCGGAATTTTGGTCAACGAGATCGCACCCAGACCCCACAACTCAGGCCACTGGACCATCGACGCCTGCGTGACCAGCCAGTTCGAACAGTTCGTGCGCGCCATCTGCGGACTGCCCCTGGGTTCGCCGGAGCGCCATTCGGACGCCGTGATGAAGAACCTGATCGGCACCGACGTCGAGGACTGGCGGGAACATCTGTCGGACGGGGGCGCAAAGGTGCATCTTTACGGCAAGGCGGAGACCCGATCCGGCCGCAAGATGGGCCATGTGACCCGTTTGTTCGCCAAGGGCTCGGAGCCCACCCCGTAGCGACGCCGGGCCTTCACCGATCCGTGATCCAAAGTTACTGGATTTCGTGCGCCGCCCAAGCCACTTTTAGTCATAGCCAGCAACGGCCCTCCTTGCTGGAAAAGGCAGGATTTCCCCCCCCCCTCCTGCCAACGATTCGGGCGCGGCCTTTGGCGGCGCCCGTTTCGTTTCAATGACCATGCCAGGGCGATCGACGTTCAGGTTCGCCGGGCTCGCACGGCGCCCGGGCCGGCCTGCCGCCCGAGGCGCGAGATTCGTTCCACGATACTCATGGGGTTAAGACCGGAGAGCACCCGGGCGCCCTCTATCCGGCGTTCCAGAAAGGACCAGGTATCGGCGTGGTCCTCCGAATCGTCGCCCAGCCAATACAGCACGGTCGCCGCGTAGACACAGCCCAGCGCGGCGCGCTTGGTGTAATAGGAAAAATCCACCGACCGGTCGCCGATGGCGTGCCATATGGTGTCCACCGTGCGCCAGGCGCAGCGCGCCGCCGCGTTGGCATTGTGGGGCAGAGCGAGGAACGCGATGGACCGGCGCACGGCTTCGCGGTGGGGGGCCAGCCCATCGAGACGCAGGCGCACGGCCAGGGCGATGCCGTGGCCTACCGAAGGCCCGATTTCGGCGCGGCGCTCCAGCTCCGCCGTCATGCGGCGGTCGGCGTATTCGGAAAAATGCTCGGCCAGTTCCACCATGCCGCCGGGAAATGCGCGCAACGCCGCGTCAGGCGTCAAGCCGGCGTCGGCACCCCCGGCCGCCAAGGCGCGTGCCGTCCACCCGTCGAATACCACATGAGGGAGCGCGGCAAGCAATATCTCATCCCTGGTTTGGCGCTGCGCCATGCTTTCCCTCCGTCGAATCCCGGTTGGCCTTCAAAGCTCGCCGCCGACGCCGGCGGCACGCCTCAACTCTTCGACAAATCCGAACTGGGACAAGTCGGTCATGCGAAGCGGATAGAGAAGTCCGTCCAGATGGTCGCACTCGTGCTGGACGACGCGGGCATGAAACCCCTCGGCGAGGCGTTCCACAACTGTCCCGTCGGCGGCAACGCCGCGATAGCGGATATGGGCGAAGCGGGGAACCATTCCCATCAGCCCGGGCACCGAGAGACAGGCTTCCCAATCCAGTGTCCGCTCTTCGCCGAGGGGCTCTATTTCGGGATTGACGAGGATGGTCAGGGGCCGGGGATCGCTCGAAGGATCGTCCTCCATCTCTTCCTCGCTGCCCTCGACGGGCTCGTGGAAGATCACCACCCTCTTGGCGACGTGCACCTGGGGCGCCGCCAGGCCAACGCCTTGGGCATCGTGCATGGTATCGATCATGTCGGCGATCAGGCGTTTGATCTCGGAAGCACCGGGATCGGCCACGGGTTCGGCCGGCCGGCGCAGGACCGGATGGCCCATGCGCGCGATCTTCAATATGGCCATGGCGTTTTCCCCTCAAGCGCGCCGGCAAGGCCTTCACAGGACGTAGCGGGTGTGTTAGAAGGCCTTCCTTCCTTACGGAATGTTGTCGATTCAACCGTCTTTATCAAGAAGGAGTTTCCGGTAACCGTGCAAGTCGTGGTCAGAGACAACAACGTCGATCAGGCCCTCAAGGTCCTCAAGAAGAAGATGCAGCGCGAAGGCATTTTCCGCGAGATGAAGCTTCGGCGCTCCTATGAAAAGCCGTCCGAGCGCCGGGCACGCGAAAAGGCGGAAGCCATTCGGCGCGCCCGCAAGCTTGAGCGCAAGCGCCTCGAACGCGAGGGATTCTAGTCCCCGCCATCACGCCAAACGCTTATCCAGAAAGCGCTCAGAAAAAGGGCCACCGCGGTTTGCCACGGCGGCCCTCAGTCGTAGCGCGATCCCTAGCCTAGTGCCTGGACGATTTGTTCCGACATCTTTTTGGCGTCGCCGAACAGCATCATGGTCTTGTCGGCGAAGAACAGAGGATTGTCGAGGCCCGCGTAGCCCGATGCCAGGGACCGCTTGATGAAAAGCGTCGTCTGGGCCTTTTCCACATCCAAAATGGGCATGCCGTAAATATCGCAGCCCGGTTCGGTCTTGGCCTGCGGGTTGGTGATGTCGTTAGCGCCGATGACGAAGGCAACGTCGGCGGTCGAGAATTCGTGGTTGATCTCGTCCATCTCGAAAACCTCGTCATAGGGCACGTTGGCCTCGGCCAACAGCACGTTCATGTGCCCCGGCATGCGCCCCGCCACCGGATGGATGGCATAGGAAACCTCGACCCCTTCCTCCTTGAGCTTGTCCGCCATCTCGCGCAAGGCGTGCTGGGCCTGGGCCACCGCCATGCCATAGCCGGGAACGATGATCACCTTGTTGGCATTTTTCATGATGAAGGCGGCGTCGTCTGCGCTGCCCGACTTGGCGGACCGGTCCCTGCCGCCGGTAGCAACAGGTCCCGCCACCTCGCCGCCGAAGCCGCCCAACAGCACGTTGAAGATGGAGCGGTTCATCCCCTTGCACATGATGTAGCTGAGGATGGCGCCCGACGAACCGACCAGCGCGCCGGTGACCACCAGCGCCGGATTGCCCAGGGTGAACCCGATGCCGCAGGCGGCCCAGCCCGAGTACGAATTCAACATCGAGACCACCACCGGCATGTCGGCGCCGCCAATCGGAATGATGATCATGAAACCGATGACGAAAGTCAGCGCGGCCAGCGCCCAGAAAACACTATAGGACTCGGTGGCGACGAACCAAATCATGAGCAGCACCATGACGACAGCGAGCAACGCGTTGAGCGGATGTTGCCCGGGGAAGACGATGGGGTTGCCGGTCATTACACCCTTCAGTTTGGCAAAGGCGATCACAGAGCCCGAAAACGTGATCGCGCCAATGGCCATGCCGAGCGACATCTCGATCAGGCTTGCCGCCTTGATGGCGCCGACGGTGCCGATGCCATAGGCCTCGGGGTGGTAGAGCGCCGCCGCGGCAACGAACACCGCGGCCAGGCCAACCAAGGAATGGAAGGCGGCGACCAGTTCCGGCAAGGAGGTCATATGGATGCGCAGCGCCACCACGGTCCCGATGCTGCCGCCGATGAGAACGCCAAGGACGATCATGGAGAAGCTGACCACGGTCGGGTCGCTAAGCGCCGTCAGGACGGCAATAACCATCCCGATGATGCCCAAGGTATTACCCCGGCGCGCCGTCTCCGGCGAACTCAGGCCGCGCAGCGCCAAGATGAAACAGACGGCCGCGATCAGGTAGGCGAATCCGGTAACGGTTGTACTCATGATCCCGCCCCCCTAGCTCTTCTGCTTCTTCTTGAACATGGACAGCATCCTTTGCGTGACGATGAAGCCGCCGAAGATGTTGACCGAGGCCAAGGTCACGGCAACGAACCCCATGACCTTTGAAAAATCGACGTCGGCGGGACCGGCGGCGATCAGCGCACCAACGATGATAACCGACGAGATCGCGTTGGTGACGCTCATCAACGGCGAGTGCAGGGCCGGCGTGACGCTCCACACCACGTAGAAGCCAATGAAGACAGCCAGAACGAACACGGTGAACAAGAAGAGGAAGGTATCGACCCCTCCCTGCGTCTGAATGGCGGCCTGAGCGGCGGTTTCGGCCGCCTCCTTGGCCAACTGGGCGGCGCTGTTGGCCATGCTCGCCGCTTCGTTGGCCAGCTTGGACGCGCTTTCCGCAATATCTGACGGGTCCATGTCTATTGGTCCTTCCCCGTGAGGGCGGGATTCACCACGCTGCCGTCGCGGGTGAGCAAGGTGCCCTGGATGGTTTCGTCGTCCCAATCGATTTTGAGCGATTTGCTCTCGGCGTCGACGTGGGGTGAAATGAAATTGAACAGGTTCTTGGCATAGAGCTTGCTGGCGTCCTCGGCCAGTCGGCCCGGCACATTGGCGTGGCCGATGATTTTCACGCCGTGCTTGGTGACCACCTTACCGAGCTTCGACAGCGGACAATTGCCGCCGGCCTCGACGGCCAGGTCGACGATCACCGAACCGGGCTTCATGTCCTTGACCATTGCCTCGGTAATCAGCACCGGCGCCTTCTTGCCGGGGATAAGGGCGGTACAAATCGCGATGTCTTGTTTCTTTAGATGATCGTGGGTCACCTGATGCTGCTTTTTCAGGAAGTCGGCGCCCATTTCCTTGGCATAACCGCCGGATGTTTCCGCGTCCTTGGTCGCCTCGGGATCGACATCGACGAACTTGCCGCCCAGGCTCTCGACCTGCTCCTTGACCGCGGGGCGCACGTCGAAAGCGGTAACCACGGCGCCCAGGCGCTTGGCGGTGGCGATGGCCTGCAGACCGGCGACGCCGACGCCCAGCACGAACACCTTGGCCGGGGCGATGGTGCCGGCGGACGTCATCATCATGGGAAAGGCCCGGCCAAACTCGGCCGCCGCGTCAAGAACCGACTTGTAGCCGGCAAGATTGCTCTGTGACGACAGGACGTCCATGGACTGGGCCCGCGAGATGCGCGGCATCAATTCCATGGCAAAGGCGGAAATGCCGGCCTTGGCATAGGCATCCACGTCCTTGCGGTTGGTCGTCGCGTAGATTGTGGCAAGGAGGAGTGCCCCCTTCTTCATCATGGCGACCTCATTCAAGCCGTCCTTGATGATGGGCCGCTGCACCTTGAACACGAGGTCGGCGGTCTTCAGCGCCGTCCGTTCGTCCTTGGCAATGGTGGCCCCGGCATCCTTGAAGTCGGCGTCGGAGATCGAAGCCGCGTCGCCGGCGCCCTTCTCGACGATCACGTCGAAACCGAGGTCGGTGAACTTCTTGACCACTTCGGGCGAGCCCGCGACACGGGTCTCGTCGGGGTGGCGCTCCTTGGGTATGGCAATTTTCATTTCAAGTCTATCCCCAGCCTGCCCACATACAATTCAAGGGCGTTTATGCCCGGTCCGGCACCGTTTCACAAGGGCCGCCCGAAGGCCGCCCGATAATCCCATAACGCTGTTCCGCCCGGCACGGCGCCAAGGGAGCCCGGTCGGAATTTCTCGGTCGAAATTTCAAGGATGGTGTCAGACGAACCGCCCCGAACACAGTGCACAATAGTCAATCTGGGCGCATGTGAACCTAGACGGCCGTTCCGCTCAATGACTTACGTCAAATTCAGGCGTCAAACCGCCAACGCGGCCGGGATACTATAAGTCGGAGTCGGTGACAACATTGCGGCGTCGGTCCTCATGGCCGCTGAACAGGTGCCTGATATCGCGAATCGCATTCTCCAAGGCGGTCAGCTTCTTCAGCGCCTCCGCCTCGGGGTCCAACTCCTCAAGCTGATCCAGATAGGTCCTGAGACCCTCGGCGTGGGTGGCGAAAAGGATCAGGTAATCGTGGACGCTGCGCGGCCGGTGCATGTAGGCGCGGTGAACGTTGCGCAGGTTGTTGACGAGGATCAGGATAAGCGCCCGCAAAAACGGATCGTGACTGGTCAGCTTCGATTCCAGGACGTCCTTGGGAATCTTGACGATGACGCTGTCCTCGAGCGTCACCGCTTCGGCCATCCGCGGACTGCCGTCGATGATGGCCATCTCGCCGAAAAGTTCGCCGTCTTTCAGCATGGCGAGCTGGATTCGGCCGTCCTCTATCTCCTTGAAGATGCCGACCGACCCCGAGTGGACGATGTAGGCGGCATCACCCGCGTCGCCCTCTGTGAACAAGACAGTGCCTTGCTTGTAGCGTTCCTTCGTCAGCTCATCGGGTGGCAGCATGATCGTAACCCATCAATTTCAATGACCAACCATCGTCGCCATGCTAGCAGTCTCTCCGCACCCTGTCGTGGACGACCGTCACACCCCTTTATCCAACGGCCAGCCCCCTTTTTCCCCACCATCAACCGCCTTTGTCGGGTAGACGCAAGACGGCTTCGCGGCGGACAATGTATGCCGAAGCCAAGGCGATGATGGCGCCGCCGGCCAGGGTCCACGCGTCGGGGATTTCGGCAAAGAGGACGAGCCCGAAGACGGCGGCAAGGGGGAGGCGGAGGAAATCGACCGGTGCGACGAGAGTCACATCGGCAAGGGCAATGGCGCGCGCCAGGCATATCTGGCCAAGGAAGGCCATCACACCGATGATGACCAGCCAAATTCCCTGACCAAGGCTCGGGGTTTGCCAATAGTAGAGGCCGGGACCCAGACTGACGAGACTGCCCACCAAGGTGAAATAGAACAAGATCTGATGGGGCGATTCGGTGCTTGTCAGCTTCTTGACCATCATCATCGACAGACTGGCGCAGACGGCGCTGGCCAGGGCCACCAACATGGCCGAGTCGATCTGTCCGGCGGGCCGAACGATGCAAAGGACACCCACGAAGCCGACCACCGTCGCCGTCCAGCGGCGGATGCGCACGGCCTCGCCGAGAAAGATCACCGAAACGAGGATCGACCATAGCGGGTTGGTATAGGCAAGCGCTATGGCATCGGCCAAGGTAAGCCGGCTCACCGCATAGGCCAAGCAGGCAAACGATGACAAGGCCATTAGGGCCCTGAAGGCATGGGTCCCAAGGCGCCTCGTTCGGATTTCGCGCGCCTCGGCGCGTACAAGCCAGGGCACCAGGATCAACAAGACCACCCATTGTCGAAACAGGACCACCACCGCCAAGGACACCTGCGACGTGACGTCCTTGATGATCAGGCCCATGACGGTGAACGCCGCGACGCTGGCCAACATCCACACGATGCCGCGCGGATTGTCGGGTGCCGGGCCAGGTTTAACCATCCCGGAGCGATGATCGGGTTTGTGCGCTATCGTGTCGCCTGGCCCGGCAACGGGGCGTCGCCGAAGGCTGCCTCCATGGCGGCGGAGAGCCGCGCCCGCGCCGCGACCGGATCGGCGAGAAGTTCACTCAGGGATTTGCCGCCCGGCGGCGACAACTCGGGCACCGTCTGCTCGAAGATCCAGCGGCGCTTGGCGTAGCGGGTCGAACGCGGCAAGGCCATGAGGCGCCGGTTGAGCGCACACATGGTGGCGTCGTCGAACACGGTTTCCCAGGCTTCTCGTTCCGGTCCGAAGTCGAAGTCCATGCCGAGATTACGCCCCATTCGCGCGGCCCGCAGCTTGGCGGTCGCCGTCTCGTCCACCTTGCCGGTCCCGCTCAGCACCACGCCGTAATCCCGTGTCGCGGCTTGGCGGCTGACGAAGCCCTGGCGCACGTCGCGGCGGACAATGTCCGGATCGCGCTCGAAGGGATCGCCGTAGCCGGAGGCGCCTGGCATCAGCACGGTCACCACGTCACCCCTGTTGACGGCGAACTGGTCGATTTTCCGGACCAAGCGCCCGTCGGGCCGCTCGCGGTTGAGAAACATCTGGAAAGGCAGCGCCGGCCCACCGCCCATCACCCCCCAGGCGGGAAAGCGCATCCGTTCCATGCCCCGGGGCACCACGATGCCGCCGTCGCGCAGGATTTCCACGGCGAAGGTCTGCCCGACGCCGCCCCGCCAACGGCCAGGGCCGCCGGAATCGGCTCGGATGTCGTATTCCCGGACCACGATTCCGCACTGGGCCTCGATCGACTCGATGGAATGGTTGGCCATGTTGGACATCGTCGAATCGCGCGCGTCGACGCCGTCGTGACCCTTGTAGGCGCCCATCCCCCCGCCCAACGGCTCGAGCACGTTGACCATCTTGCGGGTGCCGGTCTCCTCGTACTCGCTGAGGACGAAGATGAGCCCGGTGCCCGGCGTCGGCGCCGCCATCTGTCCGGGAGCCGCCTTGAGGAGAACGCCCGTCATGGCGTCGTTGAAGCGCCGCGCCGGATTGGAGCGTAGGCCGACGGCGGCCGGAAATTCCGCGTTCAGCACCGTGCCCACCGGGTTGGTCACGGTAATCGGCCGGTACATGCCCGCGTTCAGCACGATGGTCTTGTCGTGGGTGCACATGAAAGACGTGAAGCGCATGGTGAACCACTCGTGGAAGCGACCGAACGTGGCCGTGTTGTAAGCCGCCGCCACCTCCGGGTCGGTCCCCGTCAGGTCGACGTGAACCGAGCCACCATCGACGGTCATTTTGATCCGCAGGCGCACCGGAATGGGGCTCACCAGGTCGTCGTCCAGGTAGTCCCAAAACTCGTAAACGCCGTCGGCCAGGCGGCGCAGCACCGCCCGAGCCTTGGCCTCGCTGTAGGCTGGGAGCTCGTCTTGGCAGAGGAGGAAAGTCTCCAGGCCGTGGCGCTCTATCATATCCCGGGTCCGCTGACGGCCCCTGTGCAGGCCCGCCAGCATGGCGCGGATGTCGCCCATGTTCTCTTCGGGAATACGGCAATTTGCCTTAAGGATGGTCACGAAGTCCTGGTTCCACTCTCCCTTGTTCATCAGCTTCATGGGCGGAATGCGAAGACCCTCTTGGTAGATCTCGTCGAGAGACGGCGCGATCGAGGACGGCACGGCGCCGCCGACGTCGGTGGAATGGATGAAGCACCATCCGTAGGCGACGATCTCGCCACGGTGAAAGTAGGGTTCGATCAGGGTGATGTCGGGGGTGTGGCTGACCATTCCTTCGGTGGAATAGGGATCGTTGGTGACGATGACGTCGCCGGGCTCCAGATCGGGAACGGCCGCGATCGCCGCGCTGGCGTCGAGGTTGATGAGGATGGTCACTCCCATGGCCCGCGGGTGGGCAATGACACGGCCGTCCAGGTCCAAAAGCGCGCAGGCGTAGTCCGCCGCCTCCTTGACGAACAACGTACGCGCCGTTCGCTGCAAGGCCGAGGCCATCTCTTCGGTGGCGGCGACGAACTTGTTAGCCAGAATCTCCAGCAGGACCGGGTCCATTTTCATCTTTCCCACCTTACCCCGGCACGACGGAAAAAAATCGGGCGGCCCCGACAAGAGGCCGCCCGCCGAAGTGACTTTCGCTTTCCTTACTTGGCCTTGGACGTGGACATGGCCAAGGTGTTTTCGTCCTTGCGCGACTCATAGACCAGACCCGGGCGGGACGCCCAGATGTTGACTTGCCAGTGAATCGGGATCGATGCCACATGCTTCATGGCGATCCGATAGGCATCCTGAATCAGGTTCAGGCGCTTATCTTGGTCCAATTCAAACAAGGCGGCGTCGGTCAAGTCGTCGACCCGTCGGTTGGCGTAGAGGCCGCGGTTGATGCGGCCCAGACCGCGGGCCGGCTGCAGGCTGTGGATAAGGCCGTTGAGCCCGGCCGAGGCGTCGCCGGTGTCGGAGCCGTAACCCAGCAGCATCAAGCTGTACAGGCCTTTTCTGCAGCGCGTGAAATAGACGCTCTTGGGCATGGTCTCGACCTCGCTCTTGATGCCGACCCGGGTCAGCATCTGGGCAAGGGCGGCGACGATCTTGGCGTCATTCACGTAGCGGTCGTTGGGGCCGTGAAGCTTGACCCGAAATCCGTCCGGAAAGCCGGCCTGGGCCAAAAGCTTCTTGGCGCCCTCGGGGTCGAAGGGTTCGGGCTTGAGATCGTCGGTGTAACCGTGCATGCCGGGCGCCACCGTCTGGCCCGCCGGGATGCCCTGTCCTTCCAGAACCCGATCGACGATGGCGTTGCGGTTGATGGCCTTGGAGATGGCTTTACGCACCCTGTAGTCCATGAGGGGATTGGGCCAAATGGGCTTGCCGTCATTGTCCCACACCATGGGCGTGGCGTCGCGCGATACGTCGGGCACGAGTTGGATGATGCGGTTGGACGACCCGCTGTGAATGACCACTTTCTTATTCTTCTCAAGTGACCGAACGTCCTCGGGCGGCACGAAGTCGATCAAGTCCACGGCGCCGGACAGAAGCGCAGCCACCCGCGAAGGTCCGGAGACGATTTTCTTGTAGACGACATTGTCCCACTTGGGCTTTTTCCCCCAGTAGTTGGGATTGGCGGTCAAGACCACTTCATCGCCCGAAACCCATTTCACGAACTTGTAGGGACCGGTGCCGATAGTCGCCTTGCCGTTGTTGTACTGCTCGGTGGTAGCGCCCTTGCCGTGCTTGAGCGAGATGATGTGGGGAACCGAAAGGTCGTTCGCCATCGTCGGGTAAGGACCCTCGGTCTTGATGTGGAGCGTGTGGTCGTCGACCTTGACGAACTCTTTTTGCAGGAAATACCGCCCCGGCGTCGAAGAGGAGCCCGGGACGTTGGGCGACCGCTCGACCGTGAACAGCACGTCGTCAGCGGTGAACGGCGAGCCGTCGTGCCACTTCACATCCTTGGCAAGCTTGATTTCCCATGTATTCTTCTCAACCGGCTTCCACGAGACGGCAAGATTGGGTTGAAGCTGCTCGTTATGGTCCCGTTTGACGAGCTTGTCGAAGATATGGCTCGCGATCTGCAGATTCGGTGGGCTGTTGAAGAAGTGCGGATCGATGGAACTGGTCTCGACCCGCACACCGAAGGTCAGGTCGTCGGCAACCGCGTTCGCGGCCATGCCGGCCACCGCCATGACGCCGACGGCAATCGAAATTGACGTTCTCATGTCGTGTACCTCCCTCGTGTTGGGCATTATTGATTTTAATTCGCACCGGCAATCGGCCCGGCGCCGCCGAGTACGCTTTCGTCTCGGTGAATGACCGAGGCCTTCAGCCTACAAGCGTTCAGACGATATGGCAATAACGCCGGCCTGCGCCTCGCGCCGCGCAATGTAGGCCGAGGAGATGGCGATGATCGCCATCCCCGCCACCGTCCAGACGTCCGGCACCTCGGCGAAGAGAACCATGCCAAGGAGCGCCGCCAAGGGCATGCGCAGGAAATCCATCGGCCCGACGACGGTGACGTCACCATGGCTGAAGGCCTTGGAAATGCAAAATTGGCCGATGAAAGCGAAGCCTCCCATGGCTCCCATCCAGGCCGCCTGAACAAGGTCGGGTGTGCGCCAGAAATAGAGGCAGGGGCCAACTGTGAGGATGGTCCCGATAAGGGAAAAATGGACGATGATCTGTCCCACCGAATCCGTCTCGGTCAGTTTCTTGAGAGTGATTTTTGACAGACTGCCGAAGAAGGCGCTGGAAATCGCCGCCAACATCGCCCATTCGAAATGCCCCTCGGGCCTGACAATGCACAACACGCCGATAAAACCGATCACGGTTGCCGTCCAGCGGCGCACGCGGACGGTCTCGCCAAGCAGAAATACCGACCCGACAATGGACCACAGCGGCGTCGAAGACGAGAGCGCGATGGCATCCGCCAGGATCAACCGATCAAGGGCGAAGGCGAGACCGCAAAATGCAATGACGGAGAACAGGGCCCGCAATAGGTGGGTGCCCGGACGGCGGGTGCGGAATGGCCCCGGCCCCATGCGAACGAACCACGGCAAGGAGATAAGGAGGACCAGCGCCTGACGGAAAAAAACGATCATCGCGAGCGGCACCCCAAGGGCGCCCAGGTGCTTGATGACCAAACCCATGCAGGTCATGAAGATGACGGATCCCAGGGCCCACAACACGCCGCGAAAGTTGCCCGTCATTGAGTTCAGCCGCTCCCCGTCCCCACACCCGACTACTTTCGCAGACCGCGGCGGGTTCGTATAGTCCGGGCCCCATGGCATTCTCACGCCTCATCGTTTTGGCCATCGTCGCGGCGCTCCTGCGCCCGCTCCCGGCGGCCGGCGACGCCCCGATCCACCTGCGCTACGAAGCCTATTGGGGCGGCCTTCACGCCGCTGACTTCGTGCTCAGCATGGGACAACGAGAGAACGCCTACGACGACCGCTTTCACCTGCGCACCCGCGGCTTGGTCGACCTGTTCATCAACCTTGACGTGAACGCCGAAAGCCGTGGCCGGGCGCCATCGGCGGCGGCCTTGATACCGCGCCACTACCGGGTCGATTACGCCAACCGCTGGCGTCAACGCGCGCTGACCATTCGTTTCGATCGCGACAGCGGCGAGGCCACCGCCACCTTGTTAACTTTCAAGGATGACGATCCCGCCGACGACGGCTCGAACGAGCCCCTGGCGGCTGAGATGCGCACCAACGTGTTTGATCCATTGGTCAGCCTGAGCGAGGCGATCAGGCGCCTGCGCGGCCATCTGGCGGGCGGCCCCGGGAACTTTCGCCTGGCGGTCTTCGATGGCCGGCGCCGGTTCGACGTGGCCGGCGCCTATCTGGGGGTGCTCAGACGCGAGATCCTGCGTCGCCAGCACGACGTCCACCGGTTGCGCCTAACCACCATTCCCATCGCCGGGTTCAAGTCACGGCACCGGGTCCTGTGGGACGGTTCCGCCTTCGATCTGTATCTCAGCCGCGACGGGCGATTGGTGCCTTTACAGATCGTTTCCTTGGGGCTGGGACCGGTCATCAACCTGGTCGAGGAATGCCCCCGTTCGTGTTCCCTGCCCGCCGACTAAAGCAAATCCCGAGCAAACGGAATCGTTTGCGACGACGCATTTGCGCAACATACATATTTTAGAACGTTTTCCGTCAGGGCGAGCGATCAGAACATGCTCCGACGTTCTGGATTGAACTCGATCGCCCCAAAGCGTGGCATTCACGGGGCGGGCTCATCACCGCGGCTTGGCGCGCCGGCCGGGGTCGAATTGGCGTTCGCCGACGATCTGATCTCCGCTTCCACCTCCGTCATTTTGTTGGTTTGGCGGAACAGCCCAATGATCAACAAAAAGATGAAGGGAACCGAGAACAAGGTGGATACGATAACGATCGATGTCATGTTGTTGGCCCCCCACAGCCTGGGGATAATGCCCGCGGTCTCAAGCGCCTGCTCGCCCAGGAAAATTAGCAAGAGGCCGCAACCCCACACCAACACGCTGCCGATGCAGACCAAGATCAAGGTCCACGTGAGCCGCGCCACCTTGATCTGCTGATCGGCCTCTGTACTGTCCCGATGCCTATCCGCCATTCCGACAACTTATCGCGCTCGCTCGGTTATCGGAAGGGGGGAGTTTCCTCAGGCCAAGGGGACGGCGGCCCTCTTCAGGGCCCGCGCCTGGCGCCGGGCCAGCTTGTCCTCGTCGTACCCCTCGATCAGGTCGTGGAACAGCCGGCACCAGTTAATTTTCGCCTTCAGGTGCAAGAACACCGAGCCCAGCCCAATGGCGGCGCGGTCCATGAGGACAAACTCGCGCGGCGGGGTAACGCCTCCCAGGCGGCGCAGTTCCCGGTGCACCTTGGCGGCGATCTTGGCGCCGTAATGCGATCCGTCGGTCTCCTGAATGGACTGGACGCGATCTTCCATGAGGGGCGCGTAGACGAAGCGCGCCCATAGATTGAGGACATCGATCACCTGGCGGTCGAGTCCCGTGAAACCCCAGATCTCGTACGCGTGCACCGCCAACTCCTCATCGCTATCGCGCAGCGCCCGATAGAGCTCGATGACCCCGGTCACGAAGCTCGGCTTGAAGACGCGGATGCAGCCGAAATCCATCAGATTGACCGAACGGTTCGGCCGCACCGAGTAGTTTCCCAGATGCGGATCGCCGTGAATCACGCCGTAGCCGTAGAAAGGCGCGTACCAGGCACGGAACATGTTGACGGCAACGGCGTTGCGGTCGGCTTCGTCTTGATCGACGAATTCCATCAGCGGCTGACCCTTGAGCCAGGTCATGGTGAGCAAGCGGTCGGTCGACAGTTCGGTCACCGCCTCGGGCAGGTACACCCGCCTCTCATCTTTCAGAATACGCCTGTAGAGTGCCATGTTTGCGGCCTCGCGGCGGTAATCCAATTCTTCGCGCAGGCGTTGCGAAAGTTCGGCATGCACTTCCGTCGGATCAATGCTTCCGTCATAGCGGCGATAGACAGAGAACGCCATCTTGAGCTGTACGAGGTCCGCTTCGACCGCCGCGCCCATGTCGGGATATTGCAGCTTGCAGGCCAAGCGCCGGCCATCGAGGCCGATCGCCCGATGTACTTGGCCGAGGGACGCCGCCGCCGCCGCGTCGTGCTCAAAGCGGGAAAACCGGCTCTGCCAATCGGATCCCAGTTCGCTGTTCATGCGGCGCTTGACGAAGGCCCACCCCATGGGCGGCGCGTTGGTTTGCAGTTGCGCCAACTCGGTGATGTATTCGTCGGGCAGGGCATCGGGAACAGTGGCGGCGATCTGCGCCACCTTCATCAA
The DNA here is from genome assembly GCA_030746775.1 of Rhodospirillales bacterium. GTDB lineage: Bacteria > Pseudomonadota > Alphaproteobacteria > Rhodospirillales > JASLLZ01 > JASLLZ01. The sequence continues at coordinate 66,691 of JASLLZ010000003.1, forward strand.
CGGCCCCTTGAGATTGCCCAGGGCCGCCTTCAATTGAACAGCGTGCTCGCCGCGATTCTGGTCCAAGCTGAGAGCCCGCCGGCCCGCGAATCGCGCGGCAAGACCGCCGACCGTGGTTCCGACACGGGCATAACGCCTGACCCGGCCACCCAGAGAGTTCTCCTCGGCTTTTTCTTTGCCAGCCATTGAGTTTGCCGCCTTGAAGCGAGGGGATTGTTAAAGAACGTCAGACGCGCAAACGGGGCCTCGCGCATACGAAGCCCACCTTTCGCGACCAAACGATCAGTCGCGTCTATTGATATTTAAGACGGCGCCGCCCGAGCGGCAAGATCACGCTTCGGTCGAGACGATTACCGACGGCGTCTTGGTGACGGTACCGGACTTCCCACTGCCGCCGACGCGCGACGGATCGGGTTCGTCGTGCAGGGCCGTGATCATTTGCTTGATCGCCTCTTCGACGATTTCCTTCGTCTTGTCCGCCCCGGCCACATCGCCCGGATGATCTGCCTGGTGGAGGGCCGATGCCGCGACACTGGCAACGTTGCGGGCCTGGACGGCGATGCGTTGCACCGTTTTTACCAGATCGGCCATGCCTTGGCGCACGGCGGTCGAGTTGCCCGCGCCGGCAGAAGCGATGTCATCCTTGGCTCCGACCAGGGCGTTGCGCGCCTTGTCGACCATTCCGCCGGCCATCTTGGCGATCATCTCCGCCGTCTTGGCATCCCCCTTGGCCACCGCCATCTGGGCCTGGAACAGGAAGACCTCCATCAGTTCGTCGATGACGGCCAGATCATCGCCGCCCGGCGTACCAGAGTGGGCCAGTTTCTGTTGCAGCTGTTCGCCCCTGGCCTTGACCTCGGCCGGATCGTCCTTGCCGAGACCGACCGGAGGCTCGACGACATCATGGGGAAGGACGCCACCACCGTGCTTGGTATCGACAGTGGCTGAATCCGATTCGGCGACCGGCCGCTCAGGAGCGTTTTGTACAGGCCTTGCGGGAGCATCGAAGTCAAAACTAAAGCCGGTCATTCTGACCTCCTTTCATCTCACATCTCTCGAACCACAGGTGCGTGGCAATCCGCCTACTGCGAACCACCACTCGACCCCTTCTGGGGATCGCAAACTCCTGCTCGCTGAAATAATGCCATAAACCTTGGCAAATTTGCGACCCTAAATGACATTGGATCTTTTCGGGCCCCCAGTCACATTGCTTCCAATTCGTCGATGAAGCCGGAGACCACGCCCAGGCCCCGGCCCCAGAAGGCCGCATTCTCGGCATTCAAATCGAGGGGAGCCAAAAGCTCCTTATGGCGGCGCGTGCCCCCGGCGCGCAACATATCACGGTATTTCTTCGCAAAATCCGCGTGCCCCGCACGGTAGACATCGTACAGCGAGTTGACCAGACAATCGCCAAAGGCATAGGCGTAAACATAGAACGGGGTATGCAAGAAATGGGGGATATAGGCCCAATAGTGGCGATAGTCGTCATCGAACCTGATGGCCGGCCCCAGGCTCTCGCTCTGCACGTCGAGCCATATCTCACCCAGCCGTTCGGCCAATAACTCGCCCTCGCGCCGTTCGTCGTGGACCCGGCACTCGAAATCATGGAAGGCGATCTGACGGACCACCGTGTTCAACATGTCCTCGACCTTGCCGGCGATCAGGATGCGCCGCCGCCGGGGCTCGGTCTCGCCGTCCAGCAGGGCTTGAAACGTCAGCATCTCGCCGAACACGGACGCCGTTTCGGCCAGGGTGAGCGGCGTCTCCGACATCAAGGCCCCATGCGGCGCCGCCAGGATCTGGTGAATTCCATGGCCCAGTTCATGGGCCAGGGTCGCCACGTCACGGGCCCGGCCGTGATAGTTGACCAAGATATAGGGATGAACCGAAGGAACCGTCGGGTGGCAAAACGCGCCCGAGTCCTTGCCCGGACGAAGCGCCGCGTCGATCCACGGCTTGTCGAAAAATCTGCGCGCGATGTCCGCCAACTCGGGGTCGAAGGCGCCGTAAGCCGCCAACACCAGATCCCGCGCTTCGGCCCATTCATAGCGTCGGTCGGCGGCCTCGGGCAGGGGCGCGTTGCGGTCCCAGTAGTCGAGTTGTTCGGCGCCGAACCAGCGCGCCTTGAGGCGATAATAGCGGTGGCCGAGGGCGCCATAGGACTCCTTGACCGATTGAACCAGCGCATCGACAACGCCGTCTTCCACCTGATTGGCCAGGTTGCGTTCGGATACCGGCCGCGCATACTGGCGCCAGTCGTCCTCGATGGCTTTGTCCTTGGCCAATGTATTGGTGATCAGGGCGAACAGCCGCACATTGTCGTTGAGCGCGCCGCCCAGGCTCTTGGCCGCCCGACGCCGGGTCACGCCGTCGGCGTCGGAAAGCAGGTCCAGGACCTCGGAAAGCGTCAGTGACCGCCGCCCCATGGAAAACCTCAGATCGGCCGTCGATTCTTCGAAGAGGCGCACCCAGGCGGCTCGCCCGGCAACCGCTTTTTCGTGCAAAAGGCGTTCCAGGTCATCCGAAAGCTGGTGGGGGCGAAAGACTCTGAGATCGCGAATCCAAGGTGCATAGCGGGCCGTGTCGGGGTGTTCCATTTTCTCCGCCAGCAAGTCGTCGGCCAGGCGGTTGATCTCAAGGGTGAAAAACAGGGTCTCGCTCGATATGGCCGTCACCCCTTCGTGCATGTCTTGGTGAAATTGCGCCGCCTCGGCGCTGCTGACGTCGGCGGCGAGAAGGAGCTGTGCGTAGCTCATGACCCGGTTAACGATCTCGCCGATGCGCTCGAACTCGGCGATGGCGGCGCCGAAGGCGGCACCGTCCATTTCCGCCAGCCGGCCCTCGTGGCGCTTGCGAAAGGACCGGGCCCGCCGCCGCGCTTTTCCAAGATCGGTAGCGATGCGCGGTGAACTCGGTCCGGGATAGAAATCGCCCAGGTCCCATTGCGGCAGGGTCCCGGACCGGGTGCGGCGGGTTTTTTTCTTGATCGGCTTCGATGCGGCAGTCATGGCTTAACTCCTTGCCCCAAACAGCGGTATAAGGCTGGATGGGAAAGTCGGCAAGCGGCACGGCGGAAGCGGAATGACGGGAGCAAACAAATGAGCGCCAACACCTGGCCCAATCTGGTAGCCATGTTTTTCGATCGGGCGGAGCGCCACGGCGACGCCCCCTTTCTATGGGCCAAGCGCGACGGCATCTTCCACCCCGTAACCTGGCGCCAAGCCGCCGAACAGGTGATTGCCCTGGCCCGCGGCCTGAAGAACTTGGGGCTGGAGGCCGGCGAGCGGGTCGTCTTGGTGTCGGAGAACCGTCCCGAGTGGCTGATTGCCGACATTGCCATCATGGCGGCCGGCGGCGTCACGGTTCCCGCCTATACCACCAACACCGGGGACGATCACCTGCACGTGGCCGAAAACAGCGGGGCCAAGGGAGCCATCGTCTCGACAAGCAAGCTGGCCAAAAATTTCCTGCCCGCGGCCCACCGGGCCGATGACATGGATTTCGTGATCACCATGGAAGCGCCCGATATCAGCCAGCACCTCAGCGTCAATCTGCACCTCTGGGGCGACGTTCTGGCCGACGGGGCGGCGGGAACGTTCGACGTTGCCGCCGACGCCGGACGGTGGCGGCGCGGCGACACGGCCTGCATCATTTACACGTCTGGCACCGGTGGCGCGCCGAAGGGCGTGATGCTTCACCACGGCGCCATCCTGCACAACTGTTGGGGTGCCGCCGATGCCCTCCGCGAGCTTGAACTGGGCGACGAGGTTTTTCTTTCCTTCCTGCCCCTATCCCATTCCTACGAGCACACGGCGGGGCAGTTCTTTCCGCTGTCGATCGGCGCCCAGATTTATTACGCCGAGGGCATCGAAACGCTCGGCGCCGACATGGCCCAGGCCAAGCCCACCATCATGACGGCGGTGCCCAGGCTTTACGAGATGCTTCACGCCCGCATCACGCGGGGTCTCAAGTCCAAAGGCGGCCTGAGCCAGAAGCTGTTCGACAAGGCACTCGACCTGGGCACCCGGCGCTACCACGACCCTGGCGCGCTCGGCCTCGGCGAGCGGGCGATGAACACGGTCCTCGACGCCCTGGTGCGCTCCAAGGTGCGGGGCCGCTTTGGCGGCCGTCTCAAGGCACTGGTTTCCGGTGGCGCGCCGCTCAATCCCGACATCGGCATCTTTTTTACGGCGCTCGGCTTACGCATCCTGCAAGGCTACGGCCAGACCGAGGCGGCGCCGGTCATCAGCGTCAACCGACCGGTCAAGGCGAAGATGCACACCGTCGGTCCCCCCATGCTCGACGTCTCCGTGCGCATTGCCGAGGATGGCGAGATTCTGGTCCAAGGCGACTTGGTCATGCAGGGTTACTGGCGCAACGAGGATGCAACCCGCGAAGTCATCCGCGACGGCTGGCTGCACACCGGCGACGTCGGCCTGATGGACGAGGACGGCTACATCGTCATCACCGACCGCAAGAAGGACATCATCGTCAATTCGGGCGGCGACAATTTGTCGCCCCAGCGGGTCGAGGGCATCCTGTCCCTTGAGCCGGAGATCGCCCAGGCCATGGTCCACGGTGACCGGCGGCCGCATCTGGTGGGACTGTTGGTGCCCGACGGCGAATGGATGGAAAAATGGGCGGCGGACCACGCTCGTCCCGCCGACCTGGCCGTCCTGGCCAACGACGACGATTTCCAAAAGGACCTGGGCGCCGCCGTAAGCCGCGTCAACGAGGGCCTATCCAACATCGAACGGGTACGCCGCTTTTTGGTTGCCCCGGATCCCTTCACCATCGAAAACGGCCAGATGACACCGACCATGAAGGTCCGCCGCCACGTGCTGCGCGAGATTTACGGCGAAGCCCTGGAGGCCCTCTACGGATAACCGGACGGCCGCGCCGGGCGCGGCCGAAGGGTGGCGATGGCGATGCCGGCAAGGATCGCCGCCATCGACACCAGGGCCTGGACCGACACCCGCTCGTCGAGAAACAGAAAGCCCCACAACACGCCGAGCACCGGAATCAGGTAGTTGACGAACGACACGAAGGTCGCCCCGGCGTCCGAGATCAGGCGGAAATAAAGGATCGTTCCGAGCGCCGTCGGCACCAGCCCCAGATAGACGATGGAGACCACCGATTCGGTGGACGGGCCGAGGGTCCAGGGCCGCTCGAAGGCGAGCGCCAGGGGAATCATCACCAGGCAACCGCAAAGCATGACCGCCGTCGTGCGCACGACCGGCGTAAGCGGCGGCAGCCGGCGCGCCAGGGTCGCGGCGGCGGCGTAACTGAGCGCCGCGCCGGCCACGCCAAGCTGGCGCCACACGTCGCCACCCAATCCCCGCAGGGCCTCGGTTCCGACAAGAAAGGCGACACCCGCCAGTCCGACGGCGACGCCCAACACCTTGGCCACGCCGGCGCGCTCGTCGGCGGTGAAGAAATGGGTCAGAATTACGGTGGCCAAGGGCATCACCGCCATGAGAATGGCGGCCAGACCGCTGTCGATGCGCTCCTCTCCCCAGGCGATAAGAGTGAACGGCAGCGCGTTGCCGAGGACGGCCAGGCCTATGAACATGCCCCACAGGCGGCCGCCGCCGGGCAGGGACTGACGGCGCCAACGCAGAACGGCATAGAGGACGACGCTGGCCAGGACGACACGGCCGACGGTCATGGTCAGCGGCGGCACGGTCTCGACGCCGATCTTGATGAAGACGAAGGGCGAACTCCAGATCGCCGACAAGAGGACGAGAAGGGCCAGGCTACGGCCCATTGCCTGATCGGGGTGGTATCGGATTTGGGCCGTTCTTTTTCCGCCCACCGGGTCTAAAGCCCGTGATAATCGCGGTACCAGGCGATGAAGTTGGGGATGCCCTGGTCAATGGCGGTCTTGGGCGAGAAACCGAAATCCCTTTGCGCGTCCGATATGTCGGCATAGGTCTCCTTGACGTCGCCGGGCTGCATGGGCAGCAGGTCCAACTCCGCCTTGCGGTTCAGGGCCTCTTCGATAAGGCCGATAAAGCGCATCAGGGGCTCGCACTTGCTGTTGCCGATGTTGTAGATGCGATAGGGCACGGCGCCGCCGTCGGCCGCCGGCGGGCTGTCGAGACAGCCCAGCACGCCACCGACCACGTCATCGATGTAGGTGAAGTCGCGCCGCATGTCGCCTTGGTTGAAAACCGGGATGACCTCGCCGGTCAATATTTTGTGCGTGAAGATGAAGGCCGCCATGTCAGGCCGCCCCCAGGGGCCATAGACGGTGAAAAAGCGCAGTCCGGTCTGGGGCATCCCGTGCAGGTGGCTGTAGGCATGGCTGATCAGTTCCGCCGACTTCTTCGAGGCGGCATAAAGCGAGACCGGAGTGTCGACCCGGTCGCTGACGGCGAAGGGCATCTTTTCGTTGCCGCCGTAGACCGAGGACGAAGACGCGAAGACCAGATGATCGAGACGGGCCAGGCGCCGGCAGGCATCCAAGACCACCAAGTGGCCGTCCACGTTGACGCGGGTATAGGCGAAGGGATCGATGAGGGAATAGCGGACCCCGGCCTGGGCCGCCAGATGGACCACCCGCGTGATGTCGGGGTTGTCGGCGATAAGCGATTCCATGCCCTCGCCGTCGGTGATGTCGAGTTGGCGGAACGAAAACGCGCCCAGCGCCTCAAGCCGGGCCAGGCGCGCCCTCTTCAGCGCCACGTCATAATAGGGGTCCAGGTTGTCGATACCGACCACCCGCTCGCCCCTCTCGGCAAGGGCAAGGGCGACGTGGAAACCAATGAACCCGGCGGCGCCGGTGACGAGGACGGTCATGCCGCTCGCTCCGCTAATTGGCAATGGATCATCGTATAGCGGCTGACGGCAAAGAAATCACCTATTTCCCCAAAAGCCAGGGAACTTGCGGCGCGACTCCCTCATTCGGCCCAGGCGATGCGCAAGATATTGGTGGCGCCCGGTGTGCCGAAGGGAACGCCGGCGGTTATCACCAAACGGTCGCCGGTAACGGCAAAGTCCTCGCGCACCGCGATATCGGTGGCCTTGCTCACCATTTCGCGAAAATCCTTCAAATCCACGGTCTCGACCGAATGTACGCCCCATACCAGGCTGAGACGACGCGCCGTGTCGCCGCGCGGCGTCAAGCCCAGGATGGGCACCGGCGGCCGCTCGCGGGCCGCGCGCAGTGTCGTCGAACCGGTCGTGGTGAAGGTAACGATGGCCGACGCCCCGATGGTCTGGGCAACCTGGCGGGCGGCGGCGGTGATGGCGTCGGCCGCGGTCTCCTCGGGATCATAGCGCTCGGCCTCGAGGATTGTGCGATACAGAGGGTCGCGTTCGACCCGGTTGACAATGCGGTTCATCATGGCCACCGATTCGACCGCATATCCGCCGGCCGCCGTCTCCGCCGACAGCATGACCGCGTCCGCTCCGTCATAGACGGCGGTGGCCACGTCCGAGGCCTCGGCCCGGGTCGGGGTCGGCGCGTGAATCATGGATTCGAGCATCTGGGTCGCCACCACAATCGGCTTGCCAGCGTGGCGACAGGCCCGGATGATACGCTTTTGCAGGCCCGGCACGTCTTCGGGCGGCATCTCGACGCCAAGGTCGCCACGCGCCACCATCAGCGCGTCGGCCAATTCGATGATACCGTCCAGGTGATCGATGGCCGAGGGCTTTTCCAGCTTGACCAGGATACCGGCCCTGGCGCCGACAATCTTTCGCGCCTCGGCAACGTCGTCGGGCCGCTGGACGAAGGAAAGCGCCACCCAGTCGACCCCCAATTCGAGGCCGAACCGCAGGTCCCGATGGTCCTTTTCGGTGAGCGGTGACAGGTCGAGAACGGCGCTCGGCACGTTGACCCCCTTGTGGTCCGACAACGTACCGCCAATGACGACGCGGGTTTCGGCCCAGTCGGCGCCGCATTCGACGACGCGCAGGCGGATCTTTCCATCGTCGATCAGCAGGTCCATGTCGGCCTTCAAGGCGGCGAAGATTTCCGGGTGGGGCAACGACGCGCGCCGCGCGTCCCCTTGTTCGCCGGTCAAATCGAGCCGATAGGGCATATCGTCGGTCAACTCCACCGAACCGCCGGCGATGTCGCCCACCCTGAGTTTGGGGCCCTGCAAGTCGAGCATAACGCCGACCGGCCGATCGAAGCGGCTCTCCAGGCGGCGGATGATGTCGAGGTAGTTCTGGTGGTCGGCATGGGTGCCGTGGCTGAAGTTAAGGCGGAAGACGTCCGTCCCCGCTTCGAACAGCTCGGCGATCGACGCCTCGGTGGAACTGGCGGGTCCCAGGGTAGAGACGATCTTGGCATTGCGCGTGCGTCGCATGGCGTCACCGTCGGCTAGATTGGCGTTTACGTTACCCCCGTTACCGGTTTTCCACCAGGACAGCCCGGAAATCGTTGACGTTGGTGAAGGTGGGACCCGTGACCACCAGATCACCCAGCGCCGAGAAGAAACCGTAGCAGTCGTTGTCGGCCAAATATGCCTCGGCGTCCAGCCCCATCGCGGCGGCACGCGCCACGGTGTCGGGGGAGAGCAGCGCGCCGGCATTGTCCTCGGTACCGTCGATGCCGTCGGTGTCGCAGGCGAGCGCCCAAATTCCGGGATGGCCGTCGAGAGCCAGGGCAAGGGCCAACAGATATTCGCAATTGCGTCCCCCGCGTCCTTCGCCCCTGACCGTCACCGTGGTCTCGCCGCCCGAGAGAAGCACATGGCCCGGCGGCGTCCCGAGCGCCCGGCGGGCCTGTTCCGCGGCCACTTCGCGCGCCTCGCCTTCAATCGCGTCGCCCACGATGACCGGCGCGTAGCCGGCGGCGCGGGCGACGCCGGCGGCGGCCACCAGGGCTTGGCCGGGGGTCGCCACCAAGGTTGTTTCGGTTGCCGCCAGACGGCGATCGCCGGGCTTCGGCGTTTCATCCGCCGCGGCGCGTAAATGATGGGTCACGGCAGACGGCTCATCGATGGCGTAGCGTTCGAGGATGGCCCTGGCGTCGGCAAAGGTGGTCGGATCGGCGACCGTGGGGCCCGAGGCGATAACCGCGGGATCGTCGCCAGGAACGTCGGAGATGGCCAGGGTCACCAAGCGCGCCGGATGGGCGGCGGCGCCAAGCCGCCCCCCTTTGACCGCCGACAGGTGCTTGCGCAGGCAGTTCATCTCGGAAATCGTCGCACCCGAGGTAAGCAGGGCCTTGTTGACGGCCTGTTTGTCCGCGAGCGTCAGGCCGGGCGCCGGCAAGGACAACAAGGCCGAACCGCCTCCCGAGATTAGGCACAATACCAGGTCGTCGGGGCCGGCCTCCGCTACCAGGGCCAGAATGCTGGCCGCCGCCGCCGCGCCGGACGCATCGGGAACCGGATGAGCGGCCTCGATCACCTCAATTCGCCGACACGGCGCGCCGTGTCCGTAGCGGGTAACCACCAGTCCCGAAAGCGGGCCCGGCCAGTGCCGCTCGACGGCTTGGGCCATGCTGGCCGCCGCTTTGCCGGCGCCGACGACGATGGTGCGGCCCTCGGGCGGCGGCGGCAGGTACGGCGGCACGCAATGCTCCGCCTGGGCACGCGCCACGGCGGCGTCGAATAACGTTCTCAGCAGATCCTTGATCATTGACGCGTTCCCGGCATGCAAGGGGGGGCCGTCTTGTCGCCCATCATATAGGGAATGTTGGCCGCCGCCGCACATGATTGGCCTCAGCCCCGCGAACGGCTAGGATATGGCGGCGGCCAACGAAGCGGCGCGGACGACGACCGATGGTGAAATTCTTATCCAAGGCGCTTTCCACCCTGACCCCCCGCAAACGGAGGGCCAAGAAACCCAAGCGCCGGCGGCCCGCCAAACCGAAGAGCACGAAGCCGCCCACCGACGCCGCGCCGGCCGCGAAAGAGCCGGACGTGGAGATCGAAACCATCGAAAGCCTGGAGGACGAATTGGTGGAATCGCCGGTCGGCGCGCCCAAGGAACGGGCCGAACCGGTCGCGGCGCCGGCCAAGAAAGCGGCCCGCAAGAAAACGGCCACATCACCCGCGCCGGCCGGCGTCCACCCCATGACGGCGGAGCGCCGGGCGCTGATCCAAGAGGCGATGGCGGTGCACAAATCCAAATCCAAGCTGCTTGACGAACTGAGCCCGGAACAGCGCAGGAAGCTGCGCCTTCTGGCGGGCAAGGCTCTTCTCGGCGAATGATCGAATTGGGGCGGCGCCAGCGATGAAGCCTGAAGACCGCAAAACGCCGGCCAAGACGACCGCCGCCGAGGCGCGTGATCTGGCGCGGGCACTGCGCGGCGGTGACCGACGGGCCCTGGCGCGCGCCATTACACTGATTGAATCGACCCGTGCCGACCACCGAAGAGCGGCCGACCGCCTGCTGCGCGCCATCCTTCCCCATACCGGCGGCTCGATCCGTCTCGCCGTCTCGGGCGTACCGGGGGTCGGCAAGTCCACCTTTATCGAGGCCCTGGGACTGCACGTCATCGAAGGCGGCCGTCGGGTGGCGGTGCTGGCGGTCGATCCTTCGAGCCCCCGCGCCGGCGGCTCCATCCTGGGCGACAAGACCCGCATGGAAGCTCTGTCGCGCAATGCCCGAGCCTTCATCCGGCCATCGCCCGCCGGCGGGACACCCGGCGGCGTGGCGCGGCGCACCCGCGAGGCCTTGCTGGCCTGCGAGGCCGCCGGCTTCGATGTCGTGATCGTCGAGACCGTCGGCGTCGGACAGTCGGAATTCGCCGTCGCCGACATGGTCGACATGTTTCTTCTGTTGCTGGCGCCGGTCGGCGGAGACGACCTTCAGGGCATCAAGAAGGGCATCATGGAACTGGCCGACGTGGTGATCGTCAACAAGGCGGATGGCGTTCTGAGCACGGCGGCGGAGCGGACTCGGGCCGATTTTTCCGCCGCGCTGGGCTTGATGCGGCCGGCCTCTCCCGACTGGGTGCCGTCGGTGATGACGTGCTCGGCCCTGACCGGCGCCGGCATCGGCGAAGTTTGGGGGTTGGTGAAACAATTCAACGACGCCATGACCGGCGCCGGGCACCTGCAATCGCGCCGCGCCGATCAGGCACGGGCCTGGATGTGGAACGAGGTCACCGAGACCCTGATGGATCGACTGCGCGCCGACGGCCGGGCACGCCAAGTGGTGACGGCGATGGAAGAAGAGGTCGCGGCGGGCAAACGCAGCCCGACGGAGGCGGCCCAGGCGATCCTCGCCGCGTTCCTGGATGGTTAGTATCCGGAGACGGCGGCGGGCCTATGTCCCGAACCATCCAATCATTGGTTTGATTCCAAGAATGTAATCCTATATGTGTCACCGACTTGTAGGGGTCGGAGCCCGCTATTTCGCTTAAATCATGGATCGGCGCCGTCGACCGGCCGATGGCAGGCAAAGGCATCAATCGCGATGACGTTGACGAACTCTTCGAGAGACGCGCACAATTTGGGGAGCAGGCTGCGCCGCGCCATCGCCGGCATCGTTGTGAGCACGTTGACGGTCCTTGGGCTGCGCACCCCCGACAGCGGCGAGGCATGGGCGGTGGAACCAGAGAATACCCTCTTGATGGATCTTAAGGACGGTCAGGTGGTCATCGAGATGCGGCCCGACCTGGCGCCCGGCCATGTCGCCCGCATCAAGGAGTTGGTGCGCCGGGGATATTATGACGGCTTGACCTTTCACCGGGTTCTCCCGGGTTTCATGGCGCAGACCGGCGACCCCAACGGCGACGGCACCGGGGGCACAGGGGTCAAGCTTGACGCCGAATTCTCGTCCGAACCCCACGTCCGGGGCACCCTTTCGATGGCCCGCGAACCGCACCCCGACAGCGCCGATTCGCAGTTCTTTATCGTCTTCTCCCGCACCCGCCATCTCGACGGCCAGTACACGGTCTGGGGCCGGGTGATCGACGGTATGGAACACGTCGGCAAGATCAAACGGGGCGACGAAGAACGCGACGGCGCCGTCGACGACCCCGACAGCATCATACGCCTGCGCGTTGCCGCCGACGTCCGGAACTGAGCCCTTATCTCTCCAATTTATCGCTGTTGCCGGCTCAGTCCGCCGCCGCCGCCGCTGGGGCGCGGGTGAAGACCGAAACAATGTCCTGGCTTGGCGCCGGCGGTACCATGCGGGCAAGGGCCAGCGATAGGACGGCCATGGCGGCGCCGGCCAGGAACACGGCGGCCGGCGAGATGATCCACAACAAGCCGAAGAAAACCGGAATGACCACCGCCGCGATATGGTTGATGGTGAAGCTGACGCCGATCGAGGACGCAATATCGGCCGGATCGGCGATTTTCTGAAAATAGGTCTTAATCGCGATCGACATGGCGAAAAACAGATGATCGACGATGTAAAGGCCGACGGCGACCCAGGGCGAGGAGACGAAAGCATAGCCAAGGAAAACGCCGATGAGGCCAATGTACTCGCAGGTCAAGGCCCGACGTTCGCCCCAGCGCCCGATCAACTTTCCGATGAGAGGCGCCGCGATAATGTTCAAGAACAGGTTGGCGAGGAACATCAACGTCATGGCCTTGACGCTGAATCCGAATTTTTCGACCATCAAAAAGCCGGCAAAGACGACAAAGATCTGGCGCCGGGCGCCCGACATAAAGACGATGGCGTAGTAAAGCCAATAGCGACGACGCAGGAACAAACGCTTTCGTTGTTCCACCTTTTCGGGGAAACGGGGGAAGGCCATCCAGGCCCAAAGGGTGAGCGCGACGGTAGCGCTGCCGCCGAGGAAATACACCCAGGGCATGCCCAATTCCCAAATCTCAAACGCCAGGTAAATGAGACCGAAGGCCGCCAGCCCCGAAAACGAACCGACGGCGATCATCTGGCCCAGGAAGAGGGGCGCCCGGTCCTTACCCACCCATTGCAGGGCGAGGGACTGGCGCACGGTTTCGAAATAGTGAAAGCCCGTCGACATCAGAACCGTCGTGCAATAGAGGCCGATGGCAAAGGGGAAGAAACCGGTGATCGCCGTGCCGATGCCGAGCAGGCACAGGGCAACCAGGGCGAAGGTCTGTTCGCGCATCACCAAAAGCACGAAGACGACGGTGAAGGCTAGAAATCCCGGCACCTCGCGCAGACTTTGCAGGATGCCGATCTCGACGCCGGTGAACGACGCCTCCTCGATGGCGAAGTTGTTGAGCAGCGCCTGCCAGGTGGCGAACGAGAGCGGCATGGCAAGCGCCATCACGATGAGCAGCGTCTCGGGACGCCGCCAATCGCCGCGCAACTTGCGCAGCCCCTCCAATCCGTTGGCGAAAACTTTCAAACGCCCGTTCCCTCTTCCTTCCCGGTTGCCGTTCTCGTATCCGTTCCCATGCGGTTACCGAAATTTCTCTAACTGGTTGTCTTAGCCGCAAATACGTCGTCGCGGATGTAACCATCCGCTCGGGACTTGCTCTAGGACCCGCTCAGGGCCGCCTCGATGGCGGCCACGGCCTTCGCCGCCTCGCCGCCCTCAGGCCCGCCGGCCTGGGCCATGTCGGCGCGGCCGCCGCCGCCCTTGCCGCCGACCGCCGCCGAGCCGGCGCGCACCAGGTCGATGGCGCTGACGCGCGCCGTCAAATCCTCGCTGACCGCCACCACCAGCGAGGCGCGGCCCTGGTCGACCGAAATCAGCGCCACCACGCCCGAGCCGATCTGTTCCTTGATCTCGTCGGCCATGCCCTTGAGGTCCTTGGCCGGCACGCCGTCAAGCAATTGCGGCGCGAACTTGATGCCGTCGATGTCCTTGACCTCCATGGCGGCGCCGGCGGTGGCCAACTTTCGGCGCGCCTCGGCGAGGTCGCGCTCCAGGTTCCGGCGCTCGCCGAGCAGGCCCTCGACGCGGCCCGGCACGTCCGCCGGCTGGGCCTTGAGAAGCGCCGCCGCCTGGCCAAGGATGCGTTCGCGGTCGGACAGATAGTCAACCGCGGCGCCCCCGGTCAGGGCCTCGATACGGCGCACCCCGGCGGCGACGGCGCCTTCCGAGACGATCTTAAAGAGACCGATGTCGCCGGTCCGCCCGACGTGGGTGCCGCCACACAGCTCGGTCGAAAAGACAGCCTCGGCGTCGGCGTCCTCGCCCATGGAAACGACGCGCGCCTCGTCGCCATACTTCTCGCCGAACAGCGCCATGGCGCCGGCCGCCACCGCCTGTTCGGGGTCCATGAGGCGGGTCGAGACCTCGGTGTTGCGCCGGATCTCGGCGTTGACCTCGGCCTCGACGGCGGTCAGTTCGTCGGCCTCGACGGCTTTGGGATGGCTGATGTCGAAGCGCAATCTGTCCGGCGCCACCAGCGAGCCCTTCTGGGTGACGTGCTCGCCCAGGCGGCGGCGTAAGGCCGCGTGCAGCAAGTGGGTCGCCGAATGGTTGGCGCGGATTTCCCGCCGCCGCCCGCCATCGACGCGGAGCGCCATATCAGCACCAACCCTGAGCGTGCCTTCTTCGACACGGCCCATGTGGACGAACAGGTCGTCGGCCTTCTTGTGGGTATCGGTGACCGTCACGCGCACCGCCGTCGGGGCGCCGGGCGCGGTCGCGATGATGCCGCTATCGCCCATTTGTCCGCCGGCCTCGGCATAGAAGGGTGTCTGATTCATGACCACCGCCACGTCTTGGCCCGTGGCCGCCTCTTCGACTCGCTGGCCATCGACGACCAGCGCCATCACCAGGCCCTCGGCGGTTTCCGTATCGTAGCCCAGGAACTCACTCGCCCCGACGTCGTCGCGGGCCTCTAACCATACGGTTTCGGTCGCCGCTTCGCCCGACCCGGCCCAGGCCTTGCGCGCCTCGGCACGCTGGCGTTCCATGGCGGTATCGAAGCCGGCCTGGTCGACCGTGAGTCCCCGGCCCTTGAGGGCATCCTGGGTCAGATCGAGGGGAAAGCCGTAGGTGTCGTAAAGACGGAACGCCACCTCGCCCGGCAACGCCTCGCCATCGCCAAGCGCGGCCGTGGCCTCGTCAAGGTGGCGCAGACCACGCTCCAGGGTGCGCTTGAAGCGGCCCTCCTCCAGCTTCAAGGTTTCGGTTATCAGGGGTTCGGCACGGTGCAGCTCGGGGAAGGCCTCGCCCATTTTTCGCACCAACTCGGGCACCAGGCGCCATAACAGGGGTTCGGCACAGCCGATCAACTGGGCGTGGCGCATGGCGCGGCGCATGATGCGGCGCACGACGTAGCCGCGGCCTTCGTTGGACGGCAGCACGCCGTCGGCGATGAGGAAGCTGGATGCCCGGAGGTGATCCGCGATGACCCGGTGGGAAACCTTGTGTTCGCCGTCCGGGTCGCTCCCGGTGGCCTCGGCCGAGGCCTCGATAAGGGCGCGCAGAAGATCGATCTCATAGTTATCGTGTGTGCCCTGCAAGACCGCCGCGATACGCTCCAACCCCATGCCGGTATCGACCGAGGGCTTGGGCAGGTCGATGCGCTTGTCCACCGTCACCTGCTCGAACTGCATGAAGACCAGGTTCCAGATTTCGATGAAGCGGTCGCCGTCTTCCTCGGCGCTGCCCGGCGGTCCGCCCGGGAATTGGTCGCCGTGATCGAAGAAGATTTCCGAGCACGGACCGCACGGCCCGGTATCGCCCATGGCCCAGAAATTATCCGACGTCGGAATGCGCAGAATGCGCCCCTCGGGCAGGCCGGCGATCTTCTTCCACAGATCGAAGGCCTCGTCGTCCTCGGCATAGACGGTGACCAATAGGCGCTCCGCCGCCAGGCCGTATTCCTTGGTTACCAGGTCCCAGGCCAATTCGATGGCGAGGTCCTTGAAATAATCGCCGAACGAGAAGTTGCCCAGCATCTCGAAAAAGGTGTGGTGACGCGCCGTGTGGCCGACGTTCTCCAGGTCGTTGTGCTTGCCCCCGGCGCGCACGCATTTCTGCGACGTGGTGGCGCGCTGGAAGTCGCGGCTTTCGACCCCGGTGAAGACGTTCTTGAACTGCACCATGCCCGAGTTGACGAACATCAGCGTCGGGTCGTTGCGCGGCACCAAGGGACTCGATTCGACCACCCGGTGACCGTGGCGGGCAAAATAGTCGAGAAACACCTTGCGGATATCGTTGGTCGTTTGCATGGCCGTTAATGTAGGGCGCAAGCCAGGCGAAGGAAAGCCCGGCGGCCGGAGAGGATTATTCGGTGCGGCGGAACAGGCGGCGGACGGTTCAGACGGCAATGTCCTAAATCATGCCTGCCAATGGCGCGGGCCGTGAGCCACGAAAAATTAGGAGGCAACCAAATTTAGATACGGCCTCGGCCTATCGGTAGCGGGGACTTGTGCCAACTCGTCGCCCCACTGATACCAGCCGGAACGCGGGTGGCGCGCGAACAGTTCGAGGTACGGCCCCCAACTGCATTGCTCGACAATATCATAGATTTCGTCGGGCTTCCGGCTGTGTTCGCGCTTCCTGGTGGGAAACAGATTTGCCATCGTCCGCCCGGGGCCAAGGGTCCGCGCGTTCTTGCCTCGCGTTCCGAAAAGAACCAACTCGGTGACATTCCTGAAATAGAACCCGACGCCTCTACGATCCGGTCCGCCGTCCTTACGCACCTTGTACCAGACGAGGTTTGTCTTGTAGACGAACCCCCACCGCTTCATGACGTCAAGCCCCTCGGCAATCAAGGCATTGGGAACCCAAAGGTATAGGTGTGCCGAAGACCCCACCAATTGCGGAATAGGGAATTCCTCAATCGCCTCCATAGTCATCGTACCGTATCTGGAAAGCCGCTTGTGTTCGGGCGCCATTTTTCCGGTGCGATTGGAAAAACGCCACGGAGGGTCGGCAAGGATGGTCGAAAACTTCATTCCGCCCACAAAATCCAACAAGTCCTCACCTGGAGAAACCGCTTCAGTCCTCGACATAAACCCCTCTCCCTATTCCAAAAACGGCGATCGGGCATCCGCCTCCGCCACCACCCTCAATCCGAAGCAAAAGTTTGCTCATATGTGTAGTCGAGCCGCCGTAACTGTTTCCCTTCCCGAGCTCGTCGAATATTGAAGTGGCGCCGGTTTTTTGGACAGGTTGCGATGAGAGGGTCCTGGGCCTAGGAAAGGCATCTTTTCAAGGAGC
>JASLLZ010000040.1 GCA_030746775.1 Rhodospirillales bacterium
TATGTTCGATCTCATGGCTGTAGAATCGCACGGATCAAACCGTATGGGAATCTTTCGTTAGCGACTATCCACTAGCACCTCCAGTGTCCGCGACACTGTTTGCTTCTTCGGACCGGCGCTGTCAATGCGCTTCCAATCAATTCCATCAAGATCGTATGCAAGCTGTTGGCGGACCACGTCGGGGGTGGCGTCCGAGGGGTTGCGACGGCGCTGGGCGACGCGGCGCATCATTACGTCGGGCGGCGATTCGAGCCACAATCCGGTAAAGGGCACTCCCGCCCTGGCCGCGACGGCGGCGATGGCGCGGCGTTCATCGGGGCGCGCGAAAACGGCGTCGGCGATAACCGAATGGCCGGTTTTCAAGACCCGCGCCGCATCCGCGACAAGGGCTTGATAGGTGCGCGCCGTCAACTCCGCCGCATAGCCTTCCGGTCCCAGCCGGGCGTAGGCGTCGACCCCGGCCAGACGCTTGCGGATGACGTCGCTGCGCACCACCCGGGCGCCTGGCGCCAGACCGACATAAGGGGCGACCTGGCGCGCCGTGCGCGATTTGCCGCTGCCCGACAGTCCCCCGATGGCGACCAGCCGGGGCGGGCGCGGTTCCAGATAGGCGACGGCCGAATCCAGATATCGGCTCGCCTCGGCGCCTTGTTCGCCGGCCTCTTCCGCCGCCGACAGGCTGGCCGCCGCGGCGGCGCCGACATGGGCGCGGACAGCGGCGCGGACGGAGCAAAACAGGGGCAAGGCGGCCAGGCCGTCGTCGTCTGCGGTGATATCCAGATAGCGGTTGAGAACGACGTTGGCGGGAATCCTCAGGCCAAGGTGCTCCAAGTCCATAAGCAAGAAGGCCAGATCGTAGAGGGTGTCGATTCGGGCCATCGATTGGCTGAATTCAATGGCGTCGAAAAGGGTCGGCCGGCCGTCGAGGAGGACGATGTTGCGGAGATGCAGATCGCCGTGGCAGTGGCGGACACGGCCCGCCTTGCGCCGAATCTCGAGCAACGCGCCAAGATCGTCAAGGGCCCCCCGCGTCGCCGCGTTCAGGCTTTCCACCCGGCCCGCGTCAAGAACCGGGGCGCCAAAATCGGCGAAACACTGGGCATTGCTGTCGACGATGGCGGCCATGCCGGGGTGACCCCCGAATTCAAGGCTCTCTTCCGCCGCCTGGTGGAAGCGCGCGATCACTTCGGCCAATTCCTCCATCAGGTGGCGGTCCATGGCTCCCGTCCGGGCCAGCCGGTCGAACATCGCGTCCTGGTCGAATCGCGTCATCTCCACCAGCCACTCCACCGCCTCGCCATCGCCGCCGAGACGAAGCGCTCCATCCTCGGTGCGGGTCACGGCGACGACGCCCTTATAGAGTTCGGGCGCCGTGCGCCGGTTCACCGCAACCTCGGCCTCGCAGGCGGCCCGGCGAAGATCGCGGGTGGTGAAGTCGAGGTAGGGAAAGCGCACCGCGCGCTTGAGCTTATAGGCGCGATCGCCGGCCAAGAAGATTTGCGAGATATGGGTCTCGACGCGCTCCACCCGGGTGGCGATGCCGCCGTGGGACTCGGGACACGCCATGAAGCGGATTACCTGTTTTTGGTCTTCGGCCGGATCCATCGTCCTAGGCCCGCCTTTCACCATATCCTAACGCGCCGGGCGGCATAGACAATGATCCACGTCATCGACCGTCGTCGCGCAAACACACATAGAGGGCGGGAATGACGAGGAGCGTAAGGGCCGTCGAAGACGCCAGCCCGAAAACAAGCGATATCGCGAGACCCTGAAAAATCGGATCGGCGAGGATGAAGGCGGCGCCCGTCATGGCCGCCGCGGCGGTCAGGAAGATGGGCTTGAAGCGCACCGCTCCGGCCTCCAACAGCACCGCGCGCAAGGATGCCCCTGCGCCTTGGTTGTGACGGATGAAGTCGACCAGAAGGATGGAGTTGCGGACGATGATGCCGGCCAGCGCGATAAAGCCGATCATCGAGGTCGCGGTAAAGGGCGCCTTGAACAGCCAGTGACCAAGGACGATGCCGATCAGGGTCAGGGGCACCGGCGTGAGGATGACCAGCGGAATCAGAAAACTGCCGAATTGCGCCACGACCAGAAGGTAGATGCCAAGAAGCGCGAAGACAAAAGCCAAACCCATGTCGCGAAAGGTCACATAGGTGATTTCCCACTCCCCGTCCCACAGCAGTGTTACCCGCGATTCGTTGTCCGGTTGACCGTGATAGCGGACGGCGGGCGGACCGTCGGCTCCCCAGTCGACCTTCGCCATGGCCGAGGCCACCGCCTGCATGCCGTAGATCGGCGCCTCGAAGCGGCCCGCCACCTCACCGGTGACAAGGTCGGCGAAACGGCCGTCGCGGCGGAATACGGCGTGGGAGGCGGGGGCGCGGCGCAGCCGGATCACGTCGCCCAGTTCGACCACGGCGCCGCTGTCGGCGGCCTCGCCCGGCGCCGGAATGGGCGTCGCCAAGAGGCGCTCGCTCCACGACAGCGCCGCCTTGGGAAGGCGGACGGCAATCTCGACCGGGTCGACACCGGAGCCGCGATGCGAATAGCCGACCCGCAGCCCGCCCAGAAGCGCTGCGATGGTGTCGTACAGGGCCTCCTCCTGAACGCCATGGAATTCCATGTTCTCGTGGTCGATCTCCAGATGAATGCGCTCGTGGGGCCGACCGAAGGAATCGTCGACGTCGACGATAAAGTCCACCGAATGAAAGGCGTCGCGAATTCGTCGCGCCGCCTGGCGCCGGGTGGCGGCGTCGGGGCCGTAGACCTCTGCCATCAGTGTCGCCAAAACGGGCGGCCCGGGCGGCACCTCGACCACCTTGACGGTGCTTCCGTCGGGCGCCGCCAAGGTGGCGAGGCGGCGGCGCGCGTCGAGCGAGATGGCATGGCTTTGACGGTCGCGCGCGTCCTTGGGCCGCAGGTTTACCTGAAGCTCGCCGTGCCAGGGCCGGTCGCGCAGATAGGAATGCCGCACCAGGCCGTTGAAGTTGAAGGGCGCCGCCGTGCCCGCGTAGGCCTGAACGGAGATCAATTCGGGAAGCTCCGACAGGCGCCGCGCCGCCGCCATCAACACCCTCTCCGTGGCTTCCAGGGTCGAGCCCTCGGGCAGGTCGACGACGACCTGAAACTCGGACTTGTTGTCGAAGGGGAGCAACTTGACGGTTACATCGCGGCTCCAGAACAAGGCCAGCACGGCAACGGTGGCGAAGCCGACACCGAACAGGAAAATAAAAGAGCGCCGGCGCCCGACGAGGAGCGGCGCCGCGACGCGGCGGTAGAACCGCCCCATGCGTCCGCCATCATGAGAAGGGGAATCCGCCGCCGGCCGATCCCCGCCGCGATCCCTCAACAAATAGATCAGCCACGGCGTGACGATGACCGCGACGAAGAAGGAGAACACCATGGCCGCCGACGCATTTGCCGGGATGGGGCTCATGTAGGGCCCCATCAGGCCGGAGACGAACATCATCGGCAGCAGCGCCGCGATAATTGTCAGGGTCGCCACGATGGTCGGATTACCGACCTCGGCCACCGCCTCGATGGTGGCGGCGAGCGTCGCTCGCCCGTCGCCCAGGCGCCAGTGGCGGACGATGTTCTCGACCACCACAATGGCGTCGTCGACCAGGATGCCGATGGAAAAGATAAGGGCGAACAGGCTGACCCGGTTGATGGTGTAGCCCATCAGCCAGGCGGCGAAGAGGGTCAGCAAGATGGTGGTCGGCACCACCACCATGACGACAAGGCCCTCGCGCCACCCCAGCACCACGGTGATCAGCAACACAATGCTAAGCGTCGCCAGTGCCAGATGGAACATGAGCTCGTCTGATTTCTCGGTCGCCGTCTCGCCGTAGTTGCGGGTCACCGCCACCGTCACCTGTTTGGGAACCAGGCGGCCCCGCACCGCCTCCAGGCGCTCGAGCAGGCGCTCGGCGACGATCACCGCGTTGGCGCCCTTGCGCTTGGCGAAGGCGATGGTGACCGCGGGGCGGCTGACGACGCCGCCGGCCGGGCCTTTTTCCATGTGCCAGACCCGGTGTTCGGCGGGCCTGGCGACGACGACGACGCGGGCCACGTCCTTGACGTAGACGGGCCGGCCGTCGCGGGCGGTGATCAGAAGCAGTCCGATGTCGGGGACCCCGCGCAGGGTTTGGCCGGCGAGCACCGGAACGGATCGGCCGCCGTCGCGGATTGGGCCGACGAGGAACGAGCGGTTGGCGTTCCTCACCTTGTCGACCAGTTGGTTCAGAGTGACGCCATAGAGCGACAGGCGCTCGGGATCGGGCTCGACCCGGATCTGGTCGGGTCGGCCGCCGACAATGAAGGCTTCGCCCACGTCATCGGTCTTGACCAACTCGTGCAGGATCTCCTCGGCGATGCCGTAAAGCGCGTTGTCGTTCCACCGTTCCGCGCCCGGCTCATTGGGCGCCAGCGTCAGGGTGACGATGGGCACGTCGTTGATGCCGCGGCCGACAATCAAGGGCTCCGGTATGCCGGTGGGAATGCGCTCGATATTGGAACGAATCGCCTCGTGCACCCGCCAGGCGGCGACGTCCTCGTCGGTTCCTACTTCGAAGCGCGCCGCTACAGCCACCCGGTCATCCTCGGTCAACGAATAGACGTGTTCGACCTGGTGGATTCCCTTGACGATATCCTCCAGGGGCTCGGTGACCAGTTCCACCACGTCGGTCGCCCTGAGGCCAGTGGCCTGGACCAGGATGTCGACCATGGGAACGCTGATTTGCGGTTCCTCTTCGCGCGGCAGGACGATCAGCGCCATTACCCCCAGGGCCAGGGATAAGAGCAGGATTAGGGGCGTCAGCGGCGAGCGGATAAAGGTCCGGGTCAGGATGCCGGACAGGCCCAGCTTCATGGCGCCGCCTCCGAAAGCGACAGCACGTCGCCCGCCATGAGCCCCGATAGCACCTCGATTCCGTCGTCACCGGTCGAACCGGTCTGCACCACGACCTCGGTGCCGTCTTTCAGACGCGCATAGGTCAGGCCGTGGCGCTGGGACAAGAAAGCCGGCGGCACCGTGATCACCCGGCGCTTGCCGGTTGCCAGGTAAACGGGGATTCGCTCGCCGACGAAGAAGTCGCCGAGGCCGGCGACGTCGATATCGGCGACCACCCGGCCCTGTTCGAGTTCCGGATAAACCTGCCGGACGCGGCCCTTCTTCCTGCCGCGGCGCGGCGTCTCAAGGCCGCGCCCGCCGACCAGCACCTCGTCGCCGGCGCCGATGAAGCGGGCGTGGCGTTCCGGGATCCGCAGGCGAAGAATATAGGCTTCGGCGGCGATCAGGGCCACTGTCTCGCCGGGCAGGACGACGGCGCCGTCGGTCACGCGCACCTTGAGCACGCGGCCCGCCGCCGGCGCCACGACGGCACCCTCGGCCTGCTCTTCGATGACGAGATCGCGTTCGGCGGTCATGGCGGCGAGGTTGCGGTCAACGACCTCGAGGTCGGTGCGCGCCTCGTCCAGGCGGGCCTGACTGGCGGTTCCGGTGCGGCGCAGCTTGGCAACGCGGTCAAGGGCGATGGCGGCCAGTTTGCGCTGCGACTTGATTTATTCGATGCGTGCCTCGACGACGGCCCGGCGCGGGCGCAGCTTGGGGTCTTCGACGCGCCCGATGCGCTGGCCCGCCTCGACCCGTGCGCCCTCGTCGACGACCAGTCCCGCGACGGTGCCGCCGATGCGCGTCCGGGCGGCCACGGTATCGACACTCTCGACGGTGGCGAAGACCGCTTTCAGGTCATGCACCGTGGTCACCGCGACGGCGAAGGTGGTAACGCCCCGCCCTTCCGCCCCGACCACCGCCGCCGGCATGCCGAGCGCCGTTAGCCCGGCGGCCAAAATGAAAGCAGCTCTCACATTGATGTTCATGGCATGGGCCCCAGTGGGTTCGATGTGTGGTTGACAATTATAACGTAGTTATCTAAATTAGCAAATGGTAATGTTATGCCTCGTCCCCCCGTCGATTAAGGAGAATTCAATGTCCATCGACCGCATCGTAATCGCATTCGCCGGCATCGTCGTCCTGGCAAGCCTGGCGCTTTCCCAACTCCATTCGGTCCACTGGTTGTGGCTCACCGCCTTCGTCGGCGCCAACATGTTTCAGGCCGCCTTCACGGGCTTCTGTCCGCTGGCCATAATGGTCAAGAAGTTGGGCGCCAGGCCCGGCCAAGCGTTCTCGTAAAACCGGCACATACCAAGGATCAGGCCACGACTTGCGGGCGCGGGGCGGAACGCGCTAAAGGTACCCTTTGGCGCGCCTTTCGCGCGTCCGGGAGGGAGCCCATGAAAGTTTCGCTCATCCAGATGAATTCCCAGGAGAACAAGGACGCCAACCTGAAAAAGGCCGAGCAATTGATTGCCCAGGCGGTGGCCGACGACCACCCCGACATGGTTGTGCTGCCCGAGATGTTCACCTGCCTGACCGAAAGCGCCGAGGTCAGGAGCGCCAATGCCGATAAGATTCCGGGTGGCGAGACCTACGGCCTGCTCCGCGATCTGGCACAGCGCCATCGGATTTTCGTTCATGGCGGCAGCCTTTTGGAAAGTGACGGCGACGACGTCTACAACACGACGGTGGCCTTCGATGCCAAGGGCAATGAACTGGCGCGCTACCGCAAAATTCATTTGTTCGACGTGACGACGCCCGACGGCAAGGAGTACCGCGAATCGGCGAGCATCTCGCGCGGCGGCGATGTCGTGACCTACGATGCCGCCGGCGCCCGCGTCGGCTGCACGATCTGCTACGACCTGCGTTTTCCCGAACTTTATCAGGCCCTGGCCAGGAAGGACGCCACCGTGATCATGGTGCCGGCGGCGTTCACGCTCATGACCGGCAAGGATCACTGGGAGGTGCTGCTGCGCGCCCGCGCCATCGAGACCGAATCCTATGTGTTGGCGCCCGGCCAGTGCGGCACCTATGCCAATGGCAGGCGGGCCACTTATGGACATTCCTTGGTGGTCGATCCGTGGGGGCATGTGGTCGCCAAGGCGTCCGACCAAGTGGGCTACATTACGGTACGCCTCGACCTGGACTATCTGCAATCGGTGCGCGCCAAAATCCCCGTCGCTCAGCACAAGGTGCTCTAGGAGGTGATTATGAAGGCTCGATTTGGTGCAATGATTCTTGTCGCCGCAATGGGGGCGGCCTTCCCCGCCGCCGCCGATGACACCACCCTGGGCGCGCTAACCATCGGCGACGCTTGGTCGCGCGCCTCGGCGGGTCCGGCGAAGGCCGGCGCCGCCTATGTGACGATCACCAATAATGGCGCCGAGGCGGACCGCTTGGTTGGGGCGGCGACACCGGTGGCCAAGAAGGCTGCGGTGCACACCCATTTGATGCGGGATGGCGTCATGAAAATGCGCCCCGTCGAGGCGGTGGAAGTCAACCCCGGCGAGCCCACCGTCTTCATGCCGGGCGGCCTGCACGTCATGTTGATGGGCCTGAAGGCTCCGCTTGTCGAAGGAGATACCTTCCCCCTGACCCTAACTTTTGAGCGGTCGGGCACGGTCGAAGTTCGGGTACGCGTATTCGGGGTCGGCGCCACGCGGCACCCCATGCACCACAAAATGGGCGGAAGCGGTTCTTGATTCGGCGCCGTCGCCAAACTCCAACTAGGGAAATCGAACCATGTTCAAGATCAACGACCTGCCACCCCAGATCGACCAGGCGACGCTGGACAAGCTGGCCAAGGCGGAGACCGCGACCATCGGGCACTTCCTTCATGCCCACTTCATGGATCCCGCGATCAGTGCCGTAATTCCCGGCCGCCGGGTTGCCGGAACGGCGGTAACCTTACGCATTCCCGGTCCCGATTCGGCGCTCCTCCACCATGTCATAGGGTTGGTGAGGCCGGGCGATTTTCTGGTCATCGACCGCTGCGGCGACCGCAAGCACGCGGCCTGGGGCGGTGTCGTCGCCTTCGCCGCCAAGAACGCCGGGGTGGTCGGCGGCGTCATCGACGGCTATGCCACCGACTTCGCCGAACTTCGCGAATACGACATGCCGGTATGGTGCCTGGGCTCGACCCCGATAACGACCAAGAAGCTGGCCTTGGGCGGAGGGTTCAACGTGTCGGTCTCGTGCGGCGGTGTCGCGGTTAACCCGGGCGACGCCGTCTTGGCCGACGAAAACGGCGTGCTGGTCCTGCCCCCCGCCATGATCGACTACGCCGCCGACCGGGCGCTGGAGTTGCAGGACCGCGAGGGGACGACCCTGAAGCGCATCAAGAATGGCGAGAAGCTTGGCGACATCTCGGGCTCCAGCGCCATGATCGCGGCGGCGCTCAAGGAGCAGGACGGCTAAGAGCCCGTCTATTCCCCCAAGGGTTTGCCCTTGGGCTTGATGCGGAGCCCCGGACGCAGGCGCTTGAACGGCAGCTTGGCCGGATCGGCGATGCTCGGCCCCGGTGCCTCGACGACCAGAATCTCCTGGGCGACGTCGGTGAAGTCGTTGCGGAAGTGAACCGAGCTCTTGAGGGCCAGTATTCTCACCTCCGCCGGTTCGACGCCGAGATGGCGAAACATCTCCTTATCGGCGGCCTGTTGCTTGGCGCTCGCCACCGCGATACGAACGTCGTCCAGGTTGAGGAGCGCCATGGGCCCCAAACGCATCCGAAATCCGTCGTACATTGGACCCCGGGCAGTGAAGCGCCCGTCGCCCAGGCGTTCGACACGGTAATTCCCGGTCAACGGCGTATGTCCCGGTTGTCCCGACTTGGCGCCCAACGACGCCGTGATCTCGGCGCCTTCGCCCGCCGCGTGGGCCGCCGCCGCCACCTCGGCATCGCACATGACGCCGAGCACGGCGCCCTTAGCGCCATGGCGGACCAAGGCGTCGAGAATTCCCACCGTATCGGCGTTGCCGCCGGCGCCCGGGTTGTCCTGGGTGTCGGCGAGGATGATCGGACCCGAGCCCTCGCCACCGCGCGAAATGGCGTATTCCACGGCTTCGTCGGGCGAATAAAACTTTCCGTCAAAGGCCTCTTCGCGCTCAAGGATCGCCATGCTTAGACGATCGGCCAGTTCCTCGGCGGCCTCCGCGTCGCGGCCATAGGCCACCACCGAAGGACCGCAATCGGGGATATCGGTGAGCGGGAAGCCGGCCAGAACCGACGCCGACAGCACGCCGGGGCCGACCTCGCCCTCGGCAAGGGCGTCGTAAACCGACGCCATGGGCTCGACCATGGTGCACTGCCAGGTCAGGGGGATGAGAAAGGGAACCTGGCGAAAGGCCTTGTCCGGTTTGCGCCCCCCGGCCAACAGTGCGTCCATGACCCCGGCCGCGCGCTCGCCGGTCTCGCGCCGGTCGACGTGGGGATAAGTGCGGTAGGCAACCAGGACGTCGGCCCGATCGACCATGGCGGCGGTCACGTTGGCGTGCAGATCAAGGCTCGCCACCAGCGGCATGGCATCGCCCACGACGCCGCGCACGCGGCTCAGGAACTCGCCCTCGCCGTCGTCGAGATGCTCGGCCACCATGGCCCCGTGCAGGTCGAGATAGAGGGCCTGGGGCGGCCGGTCCGAAGCCATCAGGTTTTCCAGGTCTTCGATCAACATGGCCGAGATGCGCTCATAGGCGTCGCGCGTTACCGCCGCCGAGGGCGTCGCCTCGCACCACAACAACGGCCGCACCTCGTGGCCCTGGGCCAGCGCCGTATCGATAAAACCGGCGGCCGGCAGGTTGAAGCCCTCCAACGCCGCCAGCATGTCTTCGCCACGGCACAGCGCCGGCCGTCCACCGTCGCGGGTAAAGGCCTCGTAAGTCGCCAGCGTCGGCGCGAATGTATTGGTCTCGTGGTGCCAACCACCGACGGCGATGACGGTCATCCGACGAGTATTCTCACTCGACGCCCATGACGAAATTGGGCAGCCACAAGGTGAGGTCGGGGATGTAGGTAATCATCAAGAGAACGACGATCAGCGGGATGAAAAGGGGGATCACCGCCAGGGTGACCTCCTCGAACGTGACCTTGCCCACCTCGACGACGATGTAAAGCCCGATACCCATGGGCGGCGTCGCCATGCCGATGAGCAGGGCATTGGTGATGATAAGGCCGAAGTGGATGCGGTCGATGCCGAACTGGTCGATGATCGGCAGCAACATGGGCACCAAGATGAGCTTCGCCGGAATGCCCTCGACGACCATGCCGATAAGCAGAAGGAATATGAGCAGAAGGGCCAGGAATACGTGCCTGTCATCGGTCGTCAACAGGACCAGATTGGCCAAGGCCTGGGGCACCTGCTCGATCGCCAGCAGCCAGCCCATGACCGTCGAATAGCCGATGATGATCATGATCACCGCCGTGATCATCATCGAATCGGTTAGAGCTTTCCACAGCCCCTTCCAAGTGATCGTGCGGTAGAACATGCCGAGGACAAGCGAATAGGCGCAGGCCAGGACGCCGGCCTCTGTGGCCGTGGTGTAGCCGGTGATGATGGCGCCTAAGATGATGCCAGGCGCCACCAGCGCCGCGACGCCGTCGATGGCGTTTCTCGCCACCAGCCGCATCGGCGCCCGCGGCTCGCGGGGAAAACCCCGTTTATCGGCGATGACCCGGTTGAAGATCATTAGCGCCAGCCCGATCACGATGCCGGGGACAACGCCGCCGAGGAACAGCCGCGCTACCGAGGTATTGGAGAGAAAGGCGTAAATAACCAAGCTGATCGACGGCGGGATGATCGGCCCGATGACCGCCGAGGCGACGGTAAGGGCGGCCGCGAAGTCGGCCGGATAGCCGCGTTCGCGCATCGCCTTGATCTCGACCGTTCCAAGCCCCGCGATATCGGCCACCGCGGCGCCCGAGACGCCGGCGAAGATCATCGAGGCGAGCACGTTGACCTGGGCCAGGCCGGCGCGAAAATGGCCGACCAGGGACGTCGCGAAATTGAAAATCTTGTCGGTCATGCCGACGGCGTTCATCAGGTTGCCCGCCATGATGAAGAACGGCACGGCAAGCAGGGACGGGTTTTCGACGCCCTCAAGCACTTGAAGCGGCAGAATGTAGAGGGTATCCGAGAAACCGGCGACCAGAAGCGACGCCAGCACGGCCATCCCGATGGCCATGGTAATCGGCACGCGAATCAGGACCAGCCCGATGAAACCGATGAAAAGAACCCAGGCCATGGGGGCTCAGATGTCGCCGGCCGGGCTGTGGCGCGGCTCCGTGTCGCCGTGCAACGCGTGGGCGGTATCGACCAGAACGTTCAAGCAGATCAGGGTGCAGGCGGTGAACAAGGGCACCGACATGACGTAACGTTCGACCAGGAAGCCGAAGATCGTCACCATGTCGATCTCGCCGATCTGCGCCCTGAGGGTATAGGGCGCGTAATAGAGCATCACGCTCATCAGGCAGAGGACGATCGCGTTGACCACAAGGCGCGTGAACAGCTTCCCCCTTGGTCCCATGCGGTCGATCAGAAAATCGACCGTGATGTCCTTGCGCCGGCGGTAGATGACGAAGAAACCGAAGAAGGTCATCCACACGAAGAGCACCACCGACCACGGGAAGATGAAGGTGATGCCGATGTCGAACACGGCGCGGGACGCGATGTTGATGATGTTGAACACGAGCATCGTCGCCAGGCAGACGTTGGCGAGCACAAGAAAGATGCGCTCGCCAACGCCCAGCCAGCGATCGACGAGATGGACAAGCGCCATCACGGACTTACCGATCGTATCCGTTCCCGTTCAGGAGAGCGACGTCAACTGCCCGCCCGGGTCGCCTCCACTGCCTCGAGGAAGCCCTTCGGCAGTTTGCCCGCCTTGCGCTTGGCCTCGTAGAAGGACTTCATCCGATCAACGAACGGAGTGAGATCGATCTCGGTGTAGGTGACGCCCTTCTTCTTCATAGCGCCGATGGTTACCGCGGTGGTGTCATTGGCCAGTTGGACGCTGTATGCCGCCGCTTCCCTATAGGCCCGGTCGACCGCCTTGCGGATGTCCGGGGCCAGCCCTTCGTAAGCCTTCGCGTTGACCATGAAGCCGATGCTTTGCGGATATTCGTTGTGGCGCGTGATGTGCGGCGCCACCTCGTAGAACTTCATCGCTTCGACCAGGGCGATGGGGCTGTTGACCGCGTCAACGATACCGCGGTTGATCGAAGAGTAGACCTCGGTCCAGCCCAGCACCCGCACCTCGGCGCCCAGATGACCCCAGGCCTCGGCCGCCAGCGGATCCGTGTGCATGCGCAGTTTCAGCCCCTGGATGTCGGCCAGGGACTTGACCTGACGCTTGGAGACGATGACCCGATAGGGACCGCGCATGACCGCCGTCGAGTCGCCGATCACGGTCAGGCCGCCCTTCTCCTTGATGGTCTTCATCCACCCCTTCACCAAGTCGGTCTCCATGAACCGTACCCAGTGTTCGCGGTCCGAGAACACGAACGGCGCGCTAATGTACTTGAGGTCCGGTTCCCACTTCTTCAGAAACGAGGAGCCTTCGCCATAGACGTGGATGGTGCCGGCCGTCATTTGCTCAAGCACCGCCGCCACCTTGCCCAACTGCTCGGAAGGATAGACCTTCACCGTCAGCTTGCCGCCGGTATGCTTGTCGACCAGATCGGCGAAGCGCTGGAATACCTTCCCTTCGGAACTGTCGGGGGGCATCTTGGTGGCCATGCGCCATGTTTCGGCGTTGGCCGCGCTGACGACGCCCATGGCAAGGGCCACGACGACGGCGAACATTCGTCCCAGCGAATATGTTCTCGATTTCATGAGTATTCTCCCCAAAAGTAAATTTTTGGCTGAAGCGCCAAGCCGGCCATTGTTACCTAATCACCCGGTAAAGCAAGAGGGAAACTGGCGCCACAAAAAGACTTCCGTTCTCAGACCCGCAGGCCGTGCTCAGGTTCCTCGCCGGCCGGGTCCTGGTGGACGAAGACCTCGGCGTTGGGGAAGGCCTCGCCCACGTCGCCCATGACCTGGGCGGCGACGGCGTGGGCGTCGCGCAGCTTGAGGTCGCCGTCCATTTCCAGATCCAGCTGTATGAAAATCTGTGTCCCAGACGTACGGGTCCGCAAGTCATGCAGGGCCCGCACCTCGGGGTGCGCCATGGCGATGGCGCGGATACGCTGGCGATCCGCGTCGGGCAATTCGTGGTCCATGAGGACATTGAGCGCCCCATAGGCGATCTGCCAGGCGCCCCAAACGATGTAGCCGGCGATGGCAACGGCGAACAAGGGATCGGCCAGGTTCCATCCCAAATGCGTCACCAGCAGCAGCGAGACGATGACACTGGCGTTGACCAGGACGTCGATCTGGTAGTGCAGCGAATCGGCACCGATGGCGAGTGAGCCCGTCTTGCGCACGACGTAGCGCTGGAACGCCACCAGGAGAACGGTGAGTACGATGGCCACGACCATGACGGCAATGCCGATTTCGGAATTTTCGACGGCCTTGGGACTGATGATGCGCTGGCCCGCCTCGATCAGCAGGAACGCCGCCGAACCGCTGATGAAGGCCGCCTGTCCCAGGCCGGACAGCGCTTCCGCCTTGCCGTGCCCGAAGCGGTGCTCGGGATCGGCCGGTTGCAGGGCATGGTGGACGGCGATCAGGTTGAGCGCCGAAGCAGCGACGTCGAGCAAGGAATCGATCAAGGTGGAGAGCAGGCTGACCGAATCGGTCATAATCCAGGCGCCGAATTTGGTAACGACAAGGACCGACGCCACGCTCACCGAGGCATAGGTGGCCAGGCGCATGAGCCGCGCCCTGCGTTGGGGCTCTATTGTGGTCGCTTCGACCGATTGTGCCGGTGTGTCGTCCACGCGGGTATTTCCTTAAGGGTAGAGCCGTTCGCTCGTCCAACCGTCGTCGGCGCGATGATATACCAACCGATCGTGCAGCCGAAATTCCATGCTTTTCCAAAATTCGATGCGCGTCGGAACAAGACGGAACCCGGACCAGTTTTCAGGCCTGGGCACGGCGCCGACATGAAACTTGGCGGTATAGCGGGCGACCCTTTTTTCGAGTTCGAAGCGTCCCTCCAGGAGCCGCGACTGTTTGGACGCCCAGGCGCCGATCTGACTGAGACGCGCGCGGGTGGCGAAATAGTCGTCGGCTTCGGCGTCGTCCACCACTTCGGTCGTGCCTTCGATGCGCACCTGGCGGCGCAGCGACTTCCAATGAAATGTCATCGCCGCGGCCGGATTGGCGATCAATTCCTCGCCCTTGCGGCTGTCCAGGTTGGTGTAGAAAGTAAAACCCCTGTGGTCAACGTCCTTGAGCAGCACCATGCGCACCGACGGCACGCCTCTCGGCGTGGCGGTGGCCAGGCTCATGGTCTCGGGGTCGTTGGGTTCGGTCTTCCGCGCTTCGGCGAGCCAAGCCTCGAACTGCGCGATCGGATCATCCATTTTGGTGATCGCCATCACTGATAACCGATCAATCTGGCCTTAACCTTTGCATCGTATCATTTGCAAGAGGAAGCCGTCCTCCCCCCAGGCTGGCCCGCCTCTTATTACCACGATCGCCGGTCCGGGCAAATCGCAGCCTTGCGGCGAATACCGGAACTCAAGACGAAAGGCCAAGGATCATGAACATCGCACGTTTCTCCGCCGTGGCGCTCATCACCGTCTTCCTGGCGGCCTGCGCCCAGATGCAAGATAACCCGAAACAGACCGCCGGCACCCTGGTCGGGGCCGGCCTCGGCGCCCTTGCCGGCTCGCAAATCGGCGGCGGCAAGGGACAGATGGCGGCCGTCGCCATCGGCGCCCTGGGCGGTGCCTGGCTGGGCAGCGAAGCCGGCAAGTCCCTGGATCGGGCCGACAAGGCCTACGCCCAACGTTCGGCCCAGCAAGCCTTGGAGTACAATGCCCAGGGGCAGACCGCGGCCTGGCGCAATCCCGACACCGGAAATTGGGGATCGACGACCCCGGTAGAGACCTATCGGACCGCCGCCGGCGAGGACTGCCGCGTCTACGAAACCAACGTCACCATCGACGGCCGAACCGAACGCGCGACAGGCCACGCCTGCCGTCAGGCCGACGGCACCTGGCGCGTCGTCCGATAAAACCGGCAATCCTCCTCCGGCCCGACTTTTTCTTTCGACGGTCCCGCACGGCTCGGCTTTTGCGCCGACCGGCTTTCGTGTAGGATGCCGCGACTTCGCCCGGGCGAAGCCGGGCATTCCATGGTCGAGGGGGACCGCATGACGGACAACGCATCGCTGATGGCTGGCAAAAAGGGCTTGGTCATGGGCGTCGCCAACGAACGCTCCATCGCCTGGGGAATCGCCAAGGCGGCCCACGACCATGGCGCCGAATTGGCCTTCACTTACCAAGGCGACGTGCTGAAGAAGCGTGTCGCGCCCCTGGCCGAGCAGGTGGGCGCAGACATCGTCCTGCCCTGCGACGTTGTCGACGAAGCCTCCATGGACGCCGTCTTCGCTACCATTGCCGAGCGTTGGGGCAATCTGGATTTTCTGGTTCACGCCGTCGCCTATTCGGACAAGGAAGGGCTCAAGGGGCAATACGTCGATACGACGTTGGAGAACTTCTCCAAGACCATGAACATCTCGTGCTATTCGTTCACCGCGCTGTGCCGGCGGGCGGCGCCCCTGATGAACGGCGGCGGCAGCGCCTTGACGCTGACCTACTTCGGCGCCGAACGCGTGATGCCCCATTACAACGTCATGGGAGTGGCCAAGGCGGCGCTGGAAACCAGCGTGCGCTATCTGGCCGAGGACCTGGGCCGCGACAACATCCGCGTCAACGCCCTTTCGGCCGGGCCGATGAAGACCCTCGCCGCCTCGGGCATCGGCGACTTTCGCTATATCCTCAAATGGAACCAGTACAACTCGCCCTTGCGGCGCAACGTCACCATGGACGACGTCGGCGGCGCCGGGCTCTATCTCCTGAGCGATCTCTCGGCCGGCGTCACGGGAGAGACCCACCACGTCGATTGCGGCTACAACATCGTCGGCATGAAGGCGGTCGACGCACCCGACATCTCGGTGGTTTAGAATAATTCCAAAAGGACGGCCATGTCCGCCAACAGCTTCGGCCATTTATTCCGCTACACCACCTTCGGCGAGAGTCACGGCCCGGCCATAGGCTGCGTCGTCGACGGCGTGCCGCCACGCCTGGAACTGTCGGCCGACGACATCCAGGTCTATCTGGATAAGCGCCGGCCCGGCCAATCCCGCCACACCAGCCAGCGCCAGGAAGCCGACCGGGTCGAAATCCTGTCGGGGGTCTTCGGGGGCCAGACCACGGGGGCGCCGGTGGGCCTTCTGATCGTCAATCAGGATTCGCGGTCCAAGGACTACGACGCCATCAAGGACATCTTCCGGCCCGGCCACGCCGACTACACCTATATGCAAAAATACGGCATCCGCGACTGGCGCGGCGGCGGCCGTTCCAGCGCCCGCGAGACCGCCATGCGGGTCGCCGCCGGCGTCATCGCCCGCAAGGTCCTGGGTGGGGACATCAAGGTGCGGGGCGCCCTGGTTCAGATGGGTCCCCACGCCGTCGACCGCGAACGTTGGGATTGGGCCGAGACCGCCAACAACCCGTTTTGGTGCCCCGACGCAACCGCCGCCGCCGAGTGGGAAGGGTTCCTTGACGGCGTGCGCAAGGCCGGCGTCTCCACCGGCGCCGTCGTCGAGGTGGTGGCGTCGGGCGTGCCGGCCGGCCTCGGCGCGCCGGTCTACGACAAGCTTGATGCCGATATCGCCAAGGCGCTGATGGGCATCCCGGCGGTCAAGGGGGTCGAGATCGGGGCCGGCTTCGGCGCCGCCCAATTGAGCGGACCCGAGAACTCTGACGCCATGCGCATGAAGGGCGGCCGGGTGACGTTCGTCGGCAACAACGCGGGCGGCATCCTGGGTGGCATCTCGACCGGCCAGGACATCGTGGCGCGCTTCGCCGTCAAACCGACGAGCTCGGTCTCCGTCGCCCAGCCCACGGTCAACACCCGGGGCGAGGACGTCGAGATCGCCACCTTGGGCCGCCACGACCCCTGCGTCGGCATCCGCGCCGTGCCGGTCGGCGAGGCCATGCTGGCCATCGTCCTCGCCGACCACCTGCTGCGCCACAAGGCGCAGTGCGGGGAGTGAGGGCGCTGGCTAGATTGGAAGCTCCATAACGGATTGCGTCATATGGCGCGTTGCGTTATAGTCTTGGCATGATTCGGTCCTTCGGAGATCGGGAGACCGAAAGGGTCTGGTTCGGCGCGGTGTCCAGGCGTCTGCCCCGGGACATCCAAACAACGGCACGCCGTAAGCTTCGAATGATCCATCATTCGCGAACGCTCGTTGATTTACGTGCCCCGCCCGGCAATCGCCTGGAAAAGTTACGTGGAAGACGCAAGGAATGGAACAGCATCCGGATCAACGATCAATGGCGCATCTGTTTCATTTGGCGGGATGGCGACGCGTTCGACGTGAAGATCGAGGATTACCATTGAAGGCAAGAGCATGAACAAGTTACCCAATATTCACCCAGGCGAAGTCTTGTTGGAGGAGTTCCTGAAGCCGATGGGCCTTAGCCAGAACCGGCTTGCCCGCCTGATGGGCATCCCGCCGCGCCGCATCAACGAGGTGGTGCTGGGCAAGCGGGCGGTAAGCCCGGACACGGCATTGAGGCTGGCCCGGTATTTCGGAACCTCGGAGGAATTCTGGCTTGGCCTCCAAATGGAGTACGACCTGGAAGAGGCCCGCAGGAAAGCCGGCGATAGCATCCGACGCGAGATCGCACCCCGCAAGTCGGCGGCTTGACGCCGAACGCGAAACCGGTACCCCCGACGGAGACCGCCATGCCCAAGCCCGACAACCACGCCATGGACCGGTGAGCCCGATGGCGGTGCGAATCCTTGGCATCGACCACGTCGTGCTGCGCGTCGCCGCGCATGGACCGTGCGCTCAAATTTTATTGCAACGTCCTCGGTTGTGTCGAGGAGCGCCGCGTCGAACGCATCGGCCTGGTGCAATTGCGCGCCGGAAGGTCGCTGATCGATCTGATCGAGGCCCTCAGGGACGCCGACGACCCCTTGGCCGAGGGGGCCCGCAACATGGACCATTTCGCGCTTCGCCTCTTGACCTTCGACGAGGCCGCCCTCATTGCTCATCTAAAGGCCCACGGCGTCGAGGTCGGCGAGACGGTCGAGCGCTACGGCGCCGAAGGAACCGGCCCGTCGGTTTACATCCGCGACCCCGACGGCAACACCGTCGAACTCAAGGGTCCGGCCAAGGGATGAGGAGCCCACCATGCAATTCGATCCCATCGTATTGGAGATTCTCAACAACAAGGTCGCGGCCGCCGCCGAGGAAATGAAATCGGCCCTGCAGCGCACCTCGCGCTCCATGTTCGTCAAGGAAGCAGCCGATTTCGGCGTTGGCCTGGTTGGCATTGACGGGCTCATTTTCGGCTATCCGTCGTCGGCCTCGACCCAATTCGTCATCGACAGCGACTCCCGCGCCACGATCGACTCGGTGGCGGATTTGGCGCCCGGCGACGTTATCGTTACCAACGACCCCTACCGCTCGGAGGGGTTCGCGACCCACCTGCCCGACATCCAAATGCTCAAGCCCTATTTTCACCGCGGCCGTATCGTCGCCTGGGGGTGGTGCTTCGCCCACTTCACCGACATCGGCGGGCGCGTGCCCAGTTCGATTTCGCCGACCAACTCGGAACTTTTCCAGGAAGGCCTGATCATTCCGCCGATGAAGATCGTCAAGCGCGGCGTTCTGAACCAGGACTTCGTCACCGTCTTCACCGCCAACAGCCGCATCCCCGACATCAACATGGGCGACGTGCACGCCATGCTGGGCTCGCTCGCCATCGGCGGTCAGCGGGTCGCCGACATCATCGAGCGCCACGGCGTCGACTCCTTCGTCGCCGCCCAAGGCGCGCTCTTGGACTATTCGGCCGACAAGGCCCGCGACGTGCTTCGCCTCATCCCCGACGGCGCCTACGAGTTTTGGGACTACATGGACGACGACGCGGTCAGCCCGATTCCCGTCCGTGTCCGTGTATGCATGGTGGTCGACGACGGCCGGGTGCTGCTCGACGTCTGCGACACCGACCCCCAGGTCGGCGGGGCCTACAACGTGCCGACGTTCGGAAGGCGCAATTACTGGTTCACCATGCGGTTCACCAACTTCCTGCTCACTCACGACCCGACCATCGCCCAGAACGCCGGCATGTACCGCCACATTTCGGTGATCAACCCGCCGGGCACCATCATGAACGCCGAGTTCCCGGACCCCGTCGGCATCCGCCAAGCGACGGCGCGGCGCATCAACGACGCCATGTTGGGTGCCCTGCTGAAGGCGGTACCCGACAAGATGTGCGCGCCGTCCTGCGGCGCCTCGGCACCCTTCGCCCTGGCCGAGTACAACGACCAAGGCAACGCGCGCGACGTCAAGGTGATCGAGCCCCTGCGCGGCGGCATGGGGGCGACCAAGGGCCAGGACGGGGTCGATGTCCGCGACGTCACCAACACCAACATGAGCAACCACCCGATCGAAAGCGTCGAGACCGAGGCCGGCGTCATCATCCGCCACTGGGACGTGCGCCCCGATTCGGCCGGGCCCGGGACCTGGCGGGGCGGCGTCGGTCAGCGGCTTACCGTCGAGTTCCTGCGCGACGGCGGCACCATCCTGGCCCGCGGCATGGACCGTCTGCGCTTTCCCGCCTTCGGCGTTTACGGGGCCCGGCCGGCCCAGCCCTTCCGCGCCATCTTTAATGCCGGGCGCGCGGACGAGGTGGAAGTCGGCAAGCTCGACGCGCTGGCGGTCAACGCCGGCGACACCATCACCTTTTTGACGCCCGGCGCCAGCGGCTATGGCGATCCTTATCTGCGCGATCCCGAAAAAGTGCTGACCGACGTCGAGCTGGGCTTCGTCAGCCGCGCCGGCGCCAGGCGCGACTACGGCGTGGCAATCGACGACGGCGCCGTCGACGTCCAGGCGACCCGGGCCCTGCGCCGGGCGCGGGTCAAGGACAACGCCCGCGCCGACTTTGATTTCGGACCCGAGCGCGAGGCCTGGGAGGCGGTGTTCGACGACGAGACGATGTCCGCCCTCAACCGCCGCCTGGCGGCACTGCCCAAATCGGTGCGCAAGGACAAGCGCCGCTGGATCTTCGAACACGCCGTCCCCGACCTGCCAAAACCCGGCGGCAGGACGCTGGCCGAGGTGCTGGCCGACCCCGACGCCGTTCGCGTTCGCCTCAAGGCCGCCATGGACACCGCCTTCGACTAGTCCTCGCGCCGCGCCGCGACCAGGAATTCCTTGTTGCCGCTGGGGCCGGTCAGCGGGCTTTCGGTGCGGCCGATAAGGCGCCAGCCCGGTTGCGCCCCCAGCCACGCCTCGACGCCCTCGCAAACTTCGCGGTGGAGGGCCGGATCGCGCACCACGCCACCCTTGCCGACGCGCCCCTTGCCAACCTCGAACTGAGGCTTGACCAGGGCGACGAGGACGGCGCCCGGCGCCGCCAGGGCCATCGGCGCCGGCAGGATGGCGGCAAGGCCGATAAAGCTTGCGTCGCAGACCACGATATCGACCTCGACCGGCACATGGCCCCGGTCCAGGCGCCGCGCGTTGGTGCGTTCCAGAACCACGACACGGTCGTCATTGCGCAGTTTCCAGTCCAACTGGCCGCGCCCCACGTCGACCGCGTAGACCCTGGCCGCGCCCAGCGACAGAAGGACATCGGTGAAACCGCCGGTCGAGGCGCCGACGTCGAGACAGACGCGCCCGGCCGGATCGATGGCGAAATGGTCCAAGGCATGGGCCAGCTTGACGCCGCCCCGCGATACCCAAGGATGATCGGCGCCCTTGACACGGAGCGGCGAGTCTACCGCCAGGCGCACGCCCGGCTTGTCGAGCCGCCGCTCGCCGCTGAACACCTTGCCGGCCAGCACCAACGCCTGGGCCCGGGCGCGGCTTTGCGCCAGATCGCGCTCGACGAGGAGCTCGTCGAGGCGGCGCTTATCGGTTTTTTGCGCGCGTACCATGATATTGACTATTTTGGTATACTCCACGCATGAAAGCCACGGTTCGCACCATTCTCGCCGATTACCGCGCTCGCCTGGAAGAAATCTATGGGCAGCGGTTGGTCCGCGTTGTCCTTTTCGGCTCCCAGGCCAGGGGCGATGCCGCACGCGATTCCGATATCGACGTGATGATCGTGCTTTCCGGCCCGCTGGACCATTGGCAGGAAATTCAGCGCACGAGCCGGATGACAAGCGATCTATCCGTGGAATTCGACACCGTCCTTTCGCGGGTCTTCGCGACACCGGATCAGGCCGAGACGGACAGCGGGCCATTCTACGAAGGCGTCCGCCGGGAGGGTGTACCCGTTTGACCGAAGAACAAACCCAGTTGATCGCCAAGGCCGAAGAAAGCCTCGCCGCAGCAAGGGTCCTAGTGGAACAAGGTTTTCCGGGTTTCAGTGCGTCCCGCACTTATTATGCCATGTTCTATCTCGCCACCGTGATGCTGCTTGAGAAGAACCTGAGGTTCAAGACGCACTCTGCTTTGCAGGGCGCATTCGGCCGGGAATTCACGCAATCGGGAATTTTGCCCCTGGACTTGCACGGATGGTTGTTGGATGTCGCCAACGCTCGCAACGCCAGCGACTACCTGACGGACCGCCTGGTATCCCCAGAAGAGGCCGCCACTCACATCAAGCGCGCCGAACGGTTCCTGGCGGAAGTCAGGGCAGTGCTAAATAAGGTGCCGGAGAACGAAAATTGAAAGAAACGATCAACAGTATCAGGGCCGCGCTCGACGAGCTTGAACAGAATCAGTCGACCGATGAGGTGGAGCGGGTGTTGCGGGAATTCTCTGCCTTCGAATTGCCGCAGATCACTACGGATGTGGTGGATTTTCTGATGCCACGCTTGTCAACGTATGAGGCCGCGTTCTACTGGTACATGTTTCGGCACTCCATTCTCGAGTCAGGAGACCAGTACGTTCGAACAAGCGTACGGCGGTTTCAGACCGACGTCGTAAGGTCGGTAAGAGGGCGTCGCCATAAGGGTCGGCAAATAAGTGAAGAGCAAGTGCGAGGATCTTCAAGGTCCCTTGAATCAATCGGCGCGATCCGAAAAGAAGGGGAACCAGGCCGCGAGGGAACGCTGTACAAGGTCCTGACCCCGGAGGAGATCGAGGCTTGTCGGGAGGCGATGAAGGCGCGGCAAACCGAGGAAGCGCAGCCGGTCGATGTTAAAACCGAGGTCGATCATTACAACGTTCGCGAAAACCGTCACGAAATCTTCGAGCGTGACGGCTATGCTTGCGTCTATTGCGGAAAGCAGCTCACGCGTTTCACGGCGACCCTGGATCACGTCACGCCGGTGAGCGTGGGCGGCGACAACAATTACGATAATCTCGTCACCGCCTGCCTTTCTTGCAATTCCAAGAAAAGCGGCAAGCCGCTCGGGGATTTCCTTGCCGACCACGACCCGCCCCCATAGCCGTAGTTAGAGCCGACCTAGCCCTCACGCCCGCTTGGGCGCCTCGGACTTTTCCTCCGTCCGGCCCAAGGCCGCCAAGGCTGTCGCCACGATGTCGGGTGAGGTTAATTGCACGGTCTTGTACTGGGCGGCCGGCGCGTCGTGATCGGTGAAGGTGTCGGGCAAGGTCATCGGGCGCACCTTGAGGCCGGCGTCCAACAACCCCTCAGCCGCCAGGAAGTGCAGCACGTGGCTGGCGAAGCCGCCGACGGCGCCGGCCTCGATGGTGATCAGCACCTCGTGTTCGCCGGCCAGGCGGCGGATCAGGTCCTCGTCCAGGGGCTTGGCGAAACGGGCATCGGCAACGGTGGTCGACAGGCCGCGCGAGGCCAGCTCGTCGGCCGCCTTGTCGGCCTCCGCCAAACGGTCGCCGAACGACAGGATGGCGACCGTCGATCCCTGGCGCAGGATGCGGCCCTTGCCGATCTCCAACATCGAACCCTTGTCCGGCAGGTCGACGCCCACCCCCTCGCCACGCGGGTAGCGGAAGGACGAA
Organism: Rhodospirillales bacterium; assembly: GCA_030746775.1. Taxonomy (GTDB): domain Bacteria; phylum Pseudomonadota; class Alphaproteobacteria; order Rhodospirillales; family JASLLZ01; genus JASLLZ01. The sequence goes on from JASLLZ010000040.1 coordinate 22,967, forward strand.
GGCCGGTCGTCGAGGGCGGCCGCCGTCGCCACCATGTGCATGAGCTCCGCCTCGTCGGCCGCCGCCATGACGACGAAGCCGGGCAGGCACGACAGATAGGTGGTGTCGAACGAACCGGCATGGGTGGCGCCGTCGGCCCCCACCAGGCCGGCGCGGTCCATGGCGAAACGGACCGGCAGCTTCTGGACGGCGACGTCGTGCACAACCTGGTCGTAGGCCCGTTGCAGGAAGGTCGAATAGATGGCGACGAAGGGCTTGAAGCCCTCCGTGGCGAGGCCGGCGGCAAAGGTCACCGCGTGCTGTTCGGCAATGCCGACGTCGAAACAGCGGTCCGGGAAGACCTCGGCGAACTTATCGACCCCCGTGCCCTCGGGCATGGCGCCGGTGATGGCGACGATGCGGTCGTCCTTCCTGGCCTCGGCGATCAGCCCCTTGGCGAAGACGCTGGTGTAGCTCGGCGCGTTGGATTTGGGCTTGTGCTGCTTGCCGGTCACCACGTCGAACTTGGCCACGCCGTGGTACTTGTCGTCCGATTCCTCGGCCGGCGGATAGCCGTGGCCCTTGCGGGTCACGACGTGCAGCAACACGGGGCCTTCCTCCTTGTCGTCGCGGATGTTTTTCAGCACCGGCAACAGGTGGTCGATGTTGTGGCCATCGACCGGCCCGACGTAATAAAAGCCCAGTTCCTCGAACAAGGTGCCGCCGGTGACCAACCCGCGCGCGTATTCCTCGGCGCGCTTCGCCGTTTCCTCTAGGCGGCGCGGGAACCGCTTTGCCACCTCGGCGGCATAGTGGCGGATCGACCGATAGGGCTTTGACGAGATGAGGCGCGACAGATAGGCGCTCATGGCGCCGACCGGCGGCGCGATGGACATGTCGTTGTCGTTGAGGATGACGATAAGGCGCGAAGCCATGCCGCCGGCGTTGTTCATCGCCTCATAGGCCATGCCGGCGCTCATCGCTCCGTCGCCTATGACGCAGATCACGTTATTGGCGCGGCCGTCGAGATCGCGCGCCACGGCCATACCGAGCCCGGACGAGATCGACGTCGAACTGTGCGCCGCGCCGAAGGGATCGTAGGGGCTTTCCGAGCGCCGGGTGAATCCCGACAATCCGCCGCCCTGGCGCAGGGTCCGGATACGGTCGCGCCGTCCGGTCAGGATTTTGTGCGGATAGGCCTGGTGCCCGACGTCCCAGATGAGGCGGTCGTCGGGCGTATCGAAAACGTGGTGCAGCGCCACGGTCAGCTCGACGACGCCCAGGCTGGCGCCCAGATGGCCGCCGGTGACGGACACCGCGCTAACCGTCTCGTTGCGCAGTTCGTCGGACAGTTGACGCAGCTCCTCGGGTGAAAAATCCCGTGTATCGGCGGGTAAGTTTACCTTGTCCAGCAGTGGCGTTTCGTGGTCTTCGCTCATCGTAATCCCTTTTCCTTACACCGCCGGCATGGAGACGCGGGCAGCCGCCACCCTGCCCTCAGGTCCGCCTCTCTATGACGAACCGCGCCAAGTCACGCAGAGGGTCGGCCTTTTCAGCGAATAAATCAAGGTGTTGAATGGCTTGGTCGGTGAGCATGCGGGCCTGGCCGCGCGCCCTTTCGACCCCCATCAGCGAGACGAAGGTCGCCTTGCCGGCGCCCTGATCCTTGCCGGTCTTCTTGCCCACTTCCTTTTCATCGCCTTCCACGTCCAACAAGTCGTCGGCGATCTGGAAGGCCAGGCCCAGGTCATGGGCATAGGCGTGAAGGGCATGGCGCACGGGATCCGCCGCCTTGCCCAAAATGGCCCCCGATTCGCAGGCGAACGCGATCAGCATGCCGGTTTTCATTCGTTGCAGGCGCGTCACTTCCGGCATCTCGAGCGCATGTTGCTCGGCCACCAGGTCGAGCATCTGTCCGCCTACCATGCCATCGGCGCCAATGGCGCGCGACAATTCGGCGACCAGATCGCAGCGCACCGCCGGGTCCGAATGGGTGGCGGGGTCGGCCAACACCTCGAAGGCGCGAGTCACAAGCGCGTCGCCGGCCAGGATGGCCGTCGCCTCGTCGAAGGCAACGTGGCAGGTCGGCTGGCCGCGCCTCAGTTCGTCGTCGTCCATGGCGGGAAGGTCGTCGTGGACCAGGGAATAGCAATGCACCATCTCGACCGCCGCCGCCGCCCTCAGGGCGCAGGTCTCAGCGACGTTGAACAATCGCGCGCTGCTGAGCACCATGAACGGGCGGATGCGCTTGCCGCCGCCAAGGGTGGCATGGCGCATGGCGTCCATGAGCCGCGCTTCGGGCCGGTCGTCCTTCGGCAACAGATCGTCGAGAACCCTTTCGACGGCTATCGCCGATCGGCCCAGAACATCGGTAAATTCCGTCATGCCCGGTCCCGGCCTCAGTCCGGGTCCTCCGGCTCGACGCCGATGGAGCCGTCGGGGCCGCGAATGATCTTGTCGACCCGCGCCTGGGCCTCTTGCAACTTGGCCTCGCAATGACGTTTCAGGAGGTCGCCGCGTTCGTAGGCCTTGATGGCGTCGTCGAGCTTGCCCTCGCCGTCCTCGAGATGGCGGACGATGTCTTCCAACTGGGAAAGGGCGTCCTCGAAACTCAATTTCGCGATATCGGGCGGGGTCTTGTCGCCGCTCATGGGGGTCCCCCTGGTTCGGGCCAACGATCCTAAGCGGGCCGACTGTGCAGGGCAAGGAAAAGCGCTCGATGGAGCCTCACCCGTCCATCAGGGCGGCGACGTGGGCGGCGACGCTGGCGCCGAGCGCGTTAAGATCGTAGCCGCCCTCCAGGGTCGAGACCACACGGCCACCGCAATGCTTGGCGGCGATTGACAGGATCTCGCGCGTTGCCCAGGCGAAGTCGTCCTCGGTCAGGTTGAGCTGGGCCAGGGGATCGCTGGCATGGGCATCGAAGCCGGCCGAGACCAGGATCATCTCGGGCGCGAAGCCGTCGAGGGCGGGGAGTACGCGCTTGCCAAAGGCATCGCGGAACGCCTCCGACCCCGAGCCCGGCGCCAGCTCGGCGTTGACGATGTTGCCGACACCGGTTTCCGACTCCGATCCGGTTCCCGGATAGCACGGCGATTGGTGGCTGGAGGCGAAGAAGAAATCGCCGTCGCGCTCGAAGGCGGACTGGGTGCCGTTGCCGTGGTGAACGTCGAAATCGACCACCGCGACGCGTTCAAGGCCGTGCGCCGCATGGGCGTGGCGGGCGCCGATGGCGACGTTGTTGAACAAACAAAACCCCATGGCCCGCGCCGCCTCGGCGTGATGACCGGGCGGCCTGACGGCACAAAAGGCATTGCCGGCTTCGCCGCCGGCCACCGCATCGACGGCGGCGCACAACGCGCCGGCGGCGCGCAAGGCGGCTTCGCCCGATCCCGGCGACAGGGCGGTGTCGGGATCCAGGGAATAATGCCCCAATGGCGGAACGCTGCCAAGGATATGGCTTACATAGTCGGAAGCGTGGACGCGCTCTATCTGTTCCCGGTCCGCCTTGGGCGCCGGGCGACGTTCGAGCGGGGAAAAAGTTTCGTCGTCCAGGGCGGCCAGGGCGGCGCGCAATCGGTCGGGGCGCTCGGGGTGGGAGAAACCGGCGTCGTGCTCGAGACAGTCTTCGTGGGTGAAAAGAAGCGTCGTCATCGGTCGTCCACGGAAAGAGGGTCAGGAAAGGATACACCCAGTTCGTCGCCCAGCTTGCTCAATGTTTCCACGTCCTTGGCATTGAGCGGCAGGCCCGCGGCGCGGTACTCATCTTCCAGGCGGGCGCCCCGTTGACCGGCGACGCGGACCTCGTCAAAGCCCTCCGCCGGCTCTAAATCCTGGATCTTGTCGATCAAGGTGTCCATGCGCTGGGCAAAGGTGTCGCTGGGCATGAAGGCCTCGACCTTGAAGGCCATGTGAAAATTGCCGCTGTGACAATGGCGCTCGAAGTTGGTCATCGAACTGAGCACGCCGCCGCCGAACTCGGCCCCCGAGAGCACGCCGCCCAGGATGTCGACGAGCATGGAAATGGCCGAGCCCTTGGCGCCGCCGAAGGGCAGCGAGATGCCGTCCCGGGCCGCCGCGGCGTCCGTGGTCGGGCGGCCATCGGCGTCCAGCGCCCAGCCCTCGGGGATGGGACGGCCGTCGCGCATGGCCTCGAAAATCTTGCGCCGCGCCACGGTGCTCGTCGCCATGTCCATGACGAACGGCGGATGGCGCCCGGCCGGGACGGCGACCGCCAGAGGGTTGGTGCCAAGCAGTCTCTCGGCGCTGCCCCAGGGCGCCACGCTGGCCCCGGAATTGGCCATGGTCATGCCGATGCAGCCCGCCTCGGCCGCCATCAGCGGATAGACGCCGGCGGCGCCGATATGGTTGGTGTGGCGCACGCTGGCCACACCGATGCCGACGGTCCGGGCGGCTTCGAGGGCCGCCGCCATGGCGCGGGTGGCGGTGACGTGGCCGACGCCGTTGTCGCCATCGACGCTAATCGCCCAGGGCATGCGTGACTCGATGACGATTTCGGGCCGCGGGTTGTAACGCCCCTCACGCAGACAGACGGCGTAGTTCGGGATGCAGCCCAGGCCGTGGGTCGCAAAGCCTCGCAGGTCGGCCCTGATCAGGCATCGCGCCGCGATGGCGGCATCGTCGGGTTCAAGCCCCAGAGCGACGTAAAGCTTGGTTGCGAAGGCGTCGAGGGAATTGAGGGAATAGCGCGGCGGCATGACGAAGTTTCCATTGCAGGGTCGGTGCATTGTCGGCCAAAGCCATGACCCTTGCCAAGGGTCCTATCGCGCTTGTGATCGCCGAACCTATTGATCGTCCGCCCACTTCGCCATACATAGGTCGGCACCTGACGGAGGCTCACGCCGTGCACAAGTCGCGCCGCTTCTTTCCCGCCCCCCGCCCCGTGGCCCTTGTCGCGGCGGCATTGCTCGTCTTGGCGGCGGCGCCGGCCGCCGCTCAAGGCGGCCGCGCCACCCCGGTCGGCGTCGATGCGGTACGCAGCGAACCCTTGGAACAGACGGTGCCCGTGATCGGCCGCCTGGTGGCGCGCCAATCGGGCGTGGTGGCGGCGCGCACCGGCG
>JASLLZ010000041.1 GCA_030746775.1 Rhodospirillales bacterium
GAAAATTGACGTGGTGTTGGCATGGAGCGTGGATCGCCTTGGCAGGTCACTGAAAGATCTCGTGGCCTTTCTGGACGAGCTTCATGCGGTGGGGTGCGATCTCTACCTGCACCAGCAGGGTAACCCATCACGTCCATATCCTGGAAATGAACGGCGAGAGCTACCGGCTCAATCAGAGCCGGAAACGGAAGATCGAAAAAGGCTCCTGACTGACCCAACCACCGGGACCAAGGGTCCCCCGGTGGGCCCACAGGAACCTCCCGCGCGCGCTGCTGCGTCAGCCTTGTGGGGGGCACTCCGCAGCGCGCGCGGGTCCCTCCTGTGGACTACCGGGATACCCCGCAAAGCCTCGATCCCATCGAACCGAGTGGCCCCTTTTTACTCCGCCCCGCCGGCCCCAAATTGCTCCGCCGTTGACAATCGCCGCGGTACGTAGAGGAATCATCGTCTTCATCGAGAAGGTGACCAGCGATAGCGAGGCGCTAAACCAGCCAAAGGCTTCAACAAAGGTCATGTCGGGGCTCCGTTTGCTTCGTCTTCCGCAATGCGTTGCCGGGAACTGTACCATGGGCTTCAAGGCTCAAACAGAAGCCATCACACGGCGAATCGCACGCGTCATCCACAAAGGCTATGGCCTAGGCGCCGGCTTCGGGGTAAACCACCTGTTCTCGGGTATTCCCGAACGTAACAATCACGCCCGACGCAGGAGCCGCCGGGCTTTGAGCCGGATCAATCGTGCCATGACCAATTTAGCTTTCATGAAGATGCATGGACTGGGCAACGACTTCGTCGTCGTCGACGCCCGCCGCCAAGCGCTCGACCTCAGCGACGATCAGGTTCGCGCCATCGCCGACCGGCGCACCGGCGTCGGTTTCGACCAGATGATCGTCCTCGAGCCGGCGAAGAGTGAGCGGGCTGACGTGTTCATGCGCATCCGCAACGCCGACGGGGGCGAGGTCGAGGCCTGCGGCAACGGCGCGCGCTGCGTCGCCATCACGATCATGAAGGAGAAGGGCGAGACGCATACGGTCATCGAATCCGTGGCCGGCCTTCTCGACGCCAAGGCGGTGAACGGTGGCCTCGTTGCCGTCGATATGGGGCCCGCCAACCTCGAGTGGCAGGACATTCCCCTGGCCCGGGAGATCGATACCCTTCATCTTGGAATCACGCTTGGTCCCCTCCGCGACCCGGTGGCAGTCAACGTCGGCAACCCGCACGCGGTCTTTTTCGTCGATGATGCCGAAGCCGTGCCGCTGGAAACCGTCGGCCCCGAGGCCGAGCATCACGACCTGTACCCCGAACGTACCAACGTCGAGGCGGCCCAGGTGCTGTCAAGGAACGAGATTCGCGTGCGCGTTTGGGAACGCGGTGTCGGCATTACCCAAGCTTGCGGCACCGGCGCCTGCGCCACCCTGGTCGCGGCTTGCCGGCGCGGACTGACCGAGCGGGCGGCCCAGGTGCACCTTGACGGAGGCACGCTCGGCATCGAATGGCAAGAAGACAATCACGTCTTGATGACGGGACCCGTGGCGACCAGCTTTCACGGCACGCTAGACCCTTCGCTGCTGTCATGAATGCTTTTGAGGCCGGACTTTCCGGCCACTGATCTCAAGGAAAACAAGAGCGACGATCCGGACCGGAACCGGAGCCGTCGGATCAAGGAAAGGAATTGGGCATGACTATCATCGTCGCCGAGAGGTTGGGCGGAAAGCAATTCGGAAAATCGACCGAGGTCTACAAGTTTGAGAAGATCAAGCGGGCAAAAGAAGAAGCGATGAAAAATCATCCCGACATTCCCATCATCGATATGGGGGTGGGGGAGCCTGATCGCCCGGCCGATCCCGGGGTCGTCCAGGTGTTGGCGGATGAAGCGGGAAAACCCGAAAATCGCTTTTACGCCGATAACGGTATTCCCGAATTCCAGGCCATGGCCGCCCAATACCTCAAGCAGGTGTACAATGTCGACGGCCTGAACCCCGAAGAACATATCGTGCATGGCATCGGGTCGAAATCCATTCTCTCCATGCTGCCGCTATGCATGATCAATCCGGGGGATGTTACGCTCACGACGGTTCCGGGGTATCCCGTAACGGCAACCCACGCCAAGTACCTGGGCGGAGATGTCTATCCGCTTCCTCTGTTGAAAGAGAACGACTTCCTTCCCGATCTGAAGTCCATTCCGGCGACGATTGCCCAGAAAGCCAAGCTATTTTACGTCAATTATCCCAACAACCCGACGGGACAGGTCGCGACGAAGGCTTTTTTCGAAGACCTTGTCGAGTTCGCCTTGCGCAACTCCATCGTCATTCTTCAGGACGCCGCCTATGCCGCTTTGACCTATGACGGCTATGAGCCGCTTAGCATCCTCTCCATCGAAGGTGCCCGCGACGTCGCGGTCGAAGCCCATTCGCTGTCAAAGGCCTTCAATATGACCGGGTGGCGATTGGCCTTCGTCGCGGGCAACGCGAAAGTGGTCAAGGCCTATGGAAGCATCAAGGACAACACGGACTCCGGACAGTTCAGGGCCATTCAAAAAGCGGGGATGTTCGCGCTTGGCCATCCCGATATTACCGAAGCGATTTGCGAGAAATATTCAAGGCGCTTCGATCTATTGGTGAAGGCCCTGAACGACGTCGGTTTTTCCGTCGCCAAGCCGAAAGGAACGTTCTTCTGTTATGTCGAATGTCCTCAGGGAACGAATTCGGGCGTCACCTTCGACACCGCCACCGAGTTTTCGGAATTCCTGCTCAAGGACGCACAAATCTCCACCGTCCCCTGGGATGACGCGGGCAAATATGTTCGTTTTTCGGTGACGTTCGAAGCGGGAGACGCCGATGAGGAAGTCGCCATTATTGGGGAAATCAAGCGACGGCTGGAGGGTCTGAACCTGCGTTTCTGAAACGCCGTTCGTCCCGGCTGGGCTTACTTGATCTTCGGGTCCAGCACGTCGCGCAGGGCGTCGCCAAGGAAGTTGGCGCCGAGCACGAACAACGTGATGGCGATTCCGGGCAGGACCACGGTCCACCACGACGTATCCATATAGTTACGGCCATCGGCCACCATGCCGCCCCAGGTCGGCGTCGGCGGGTTCACACCGACGCCAAGGAAACTCAGCGTCGATTCCAACAACACGGCATGGCCCATCTGCAAGGTCGCCATGACGATGACCGGGCCGATCAGGTTGGGGGCGATGTGGCGGAAGATGATGGTTGGTGTGCTGGCGCCCAGGGCCCGGCTGGCAAGGACGTATTCGGTCTCCTTGATACTGAGGACGAAGCTGCGGGTGAAGCGCGCATACTGCACCCATCCCCAAATCCCAATGACCAGGACGACACTGAGCAGTCCGGCGCCGAAGAATCCCATCCAGGCGATGGCAAAGACGATTAGCGGCATGGCGAGTTGCATGTCGACAACACGCATGACGATGGTATCCAGCCACCCCCTGTAGAACCCGCTCAGAAGCCCGAGAAGGGTGCCGATGGTGCCCGAAATGAGGACCGCGGTGAAGCCGACGAGGAGGGATATCCTGGCACCGTGAATAATGCGCGACAAGAGATCGCGGCCCAAGGGATCGGTGCCCAGAAGATAGGTTCCGCCATCCCTGGCGTTGTCCATACCGGGTTCGGTGAGCCGCGCCCTCAGGTCCTGCGCCAGGGGGTCGCGGGGGCTGATCAGGTCGGCGCCGAGCCCGACAAAAAGCAAAAACGACATCAAGACGACGCCGAAAAAACCTTTGGTCGTTTTCATCAGCTTAAACAACGGCGGAGCCTCACTCTTCCTCGCGGATGCGCGGGTCGATCCAATGATAGGCAACGTCGATCAGGAAGTTGATGACGATGTAGGTAACGCCGAACATGATGACGCTGGCCATCACCACCGGATAGTCACGCCCGTTCACGGCATAGATGGCGGCCCGGCCCAGGCCCGGCCAGGCGAACACGGTCTCGATCACCACCGTGCCGGTCAGCAGCGCCCCGGCCTCGAGGCCGAAAATGGTGAGCAGCGGCACCTGGGCGTTCTTGAAGGCATGCCGGAAGATGACCGTGCGTTCCGGCAGGCCCTTGGCGCGCGCCGTCCGAATGTAATTTTGGTTGAGTATCTCCAGCATGTTGGAGCGCACGAAGCGGGTCATGAAGGCATTCATGTACCAGCCCAGGACTCCGGCAGGCAGGATGATATGGGCAAAGGAGCCCCGGCCCGCCACGGGTAGCCAGTAGAGGGTCAGGGAAAATAGAAGCATGGCCAGCATGCCGACCCAGAAGACCGGTGCGGCCTGGCCGAGCACGGATATGAATGTGGCGAAAGTGTCGATCAGAGAGCCCCGTTTGACCGCCGCCAGAGTACCCAAGGGGATAGAGATAAAGGTAGCGATGACAATGGCGGCGGCGGCCAACTGGAGGGTCGCCGGGTAGAAACGCAAGATGACGTTAAAGGCCGGCTCACGCATACGAAACGAAGTTCCGAAGTCGCCCTGAACGGCGTTGTAAAGGAAATTGCCGTATTGCTCATGGAGCGGCCGGTCGACGCCGAGTTTCTTGCGCATCACCTGCACGTCTTCTTCCGACGCGTCTTCCGGCAACAGCAAGGTTGCCGGGTCGCCGCTGATGCTCATGAAGAGGAAGACGATCAGCGTGAGCCCAATTATCGCCAACGGGAGTTGAAGACAGCGTTTGGCGAGGTACTTGAGCACCAGAACCCTCTCAGGGAAACGGTCACGAACGGACTAGGAAAGGATTGGGCGGAAAACGGCCGGACCGCATGACGGCGGTCCGGCCATCGTCCGCCCGGTCGCGGTTACTCCTTGACCTTGACGTCGTAAATCCAGACGAACTCGTCGGGACGAGGATTCCACTGGATACGCTTGGTCAAGCCGTAAAGATCCTCTTGGTCATAGAGGAAGATCCACGGCACATCCTCGCGGATGAAGGCTTGGATTTCCTTGAACAATTCGGCCCTCTTGGCCACGTCCAAGGTCGCCTTCTGCTTGGCAATCAAGGCGTCCAGCTTATCACTGCGATCGGTGTGGTAGTACTTCATCCGCCCGCCATTCCACTTGGCGCGCTGATTGAGCGTCCGGCCGCAGTCCAGGGTCGGACCGCCGGTACCCAGCATGTAGATACCTTGGAACGCATCCTCGATACGCTTCGTGCCGTGTTTGCCGCGGCCATAAAGCTGATCCAGGAAGTCGGCCCATTCGGGTGCCACGACTTCGACCTTGATGCCGACCTTGGCAAGCTGACCGGTGATCGCCAATGAGACCTCTTTGTCCTTCATGTAGCGTCCCGTCGGCGTCAGCAGTTTGGTCTCGAAGCCGTTTGGATACCCCGCCTCGGCAAGCAACTTCTTGGCTTTCGCCATATCATGCTTGAACGGCGGGACGTTGGGGTCGTGACCGAACAATGCCTTGGCGCAGAAAGCCGGGTTTACGTAGGCCATGCCGCCAAGGACGGTATCGATGATTTCTTGCACATCGACGGCGTGGTTGATCGCCTGGCGCACCCGAACATCGTCGAAGGGCTTGATATTGATGTTGAAGGCATAGTGGATGCCGCGTGCCGAGGGAACCCGGCCGACCTTGAGGCGCGCGTCCTTCTCCAACTCGGCGACACGCTCGGGCGGCAGGTTGGCGATGATGTCGACGGCCCCGGTCTTGAGCGCCGCGAAGCGCGCGAAGTCCTCGGGGATCGGCTTGATCACGTACTTGTCGACGGATGCACGGCCCCGCCAGTGGTCATCGAAAGCGGCCAGGACCAATTGCTCGTTGCGGTCCCAACGCTCAAACTTGAATGGCCCGGTGCCGATAGGGGAAGACGCGAACTTTTCCTTGCCCATGGCCAGGAAGGCCTTCTTGGGCAGCACGGGCATGCGGGCGAAGTCGCCAAACTGCATTGCGTTGGGTTTGGCCAGATGCATGACGACCGTGTAGTCGCCCTTCTTCTCGATCGTCTTGTAGAGCCCCTTGACGTAGGAATACAGAGGCTTGCGATCTTCCTTGTCCATGTAACGGTTGGCCGTCCAGATCAAATCGTCCGCCGTGAACGAATCGCCGTTGTGGAACTTGACGCCCTTGCGCAGGTTGAGCTGCAAGGTCGTTTCGTCCACCCATTTCCAAGATTCGGCAAGCGACGGCAGGATCTTGCCCTTGGCGTCGCGCCATACCAAGGTGTCGTATATGTTGGTGAAGATGGAGCGGCTTGAAACCAGCGTTTCATAAGCCGGATCCAGGCCCTCGGGGTCTATCCCCTGGGCCATGGTAACGGTAACTTCGGCCTTGGCCGGTGCCGCGATTGTCAGTGCGCCGACGGCCAGCAGACCAAAAACGGCGCTGGCAACGCCGAAACGGAGACTCCTCAAGCGAGATTTTTCGGAATATGACATTATTCAATGCCTCCCAGGTTGCGATGAAGCCAGATGTTAGGAGCGTAGCGTGACCTTGGCAAGCCTATGTGCTGACGGCGGCGGTGTCGACCGCTTCCAAATCAAAGGCGGCTTTCAGCAAGGCTTGCGTGTATTCCTCTTTCGGGTCGTCGAAAACATCGTCGGCGGGACCCGCCTCGACAACCTTGCCGTCCTTCATGACGACCACGGAATCGGAAAGGGCGCGCACCACCTTTAGGTCGTGGCTGATGAACATATAGGCCAGCTTGTGGCGCTCCTGCAGATCACGCAGCAAATCGACGATCTGGGCCTGGACCGAGCGGTCGAGGGCCGATGTGGGCTCGTCAAGAACCATGAAACGGGGTTTGAGGACCATCGCCCGGGCGATGGCAATACGCTGGCGCTGGCCGCCCGAGAACTCGTGGGGATAGCGATTTCGTCCATCGGGGTCGATGCCGACTTCGCTCAACGCCTGCACCACCATCTCTTCGCGCTCCGCGTTCGTGGCGCCGACGTTGTTGATCCTCAGCCCTTCGCCGACGATGCGCGCCACCGTCATACGCGGGCTTAGGGAACCAAAGGGATCTTGGAACACGATCTGCATCTCGCGGCGCAGCGGGCGCATCTCTTCCACCGTCAGATCATGAATTTCGCTGTCTTCGAAGCGAATTGAGCCTTCGCTGCTCAAGAGGCGCAGCAGGGCCCGGCCAAGGGTGGTTTTGCCCGATCCGCTCTCGCCCACGACACCCACCGTGTGGCCCTGTTGGACGGTGACGGAAATGCCATCGACTGCCCTGACGTATCCCCGGGTACGCCGCAAGAGACCGACTTTGATCGGGAACCACACCTTGACATCGTTGGTCGACATGATGACCGGCGCATCGGCCGATGCCTTCACCGGCTTGCCCTTGGGTTCCGAGGCCAGCAGCCTCTGGGTATAGGGATGCTTGGCGCGTAAGAAGATGTCTTCCGCCGAGCCATGCTCGACGATCTCGCCATCGCTCATGACACAGATGCGATCCGCCATCTTGCGCACCACGCTGAGATCGTGGGTGATCCACAAAAGCGCCATACCGAAACGCCGTTGCAAGTCCTTGATCAGTTCCAGGATTTGGGCCTGGATGGTAACGTCGAGCGCCGTCGTCGGCTCGTCGGCGATAAGGATATCGGGCTCGTTGGCAAGCGCCATGGCGATCATGGCCCGTTGCAGTTGCCCGCCCGACAACTGATGAGGAAAACTGTTGATCCGTTGCTCGGGGTCGGGCAGGCCGACCAGGCGCAACAGTTCAAGTGTCCTGCCCCGGGCCGCGTCCTTATCCATGTTCTTGTGATAGAGCAGCACTTCCGAGATTTGTTTGCCGATGGTGAACAGCGGGTTCATCGACGTCATCGGTTCCTGGAACACCATGGCGATGCGGTCGCCACGGATAGCCCGCATTGTCTTTTCGGGCGCTCCTATCAGTTCCTGGCCGCGAAAAACAATGCTGCCGCCCGGGTGGGAGGCCTCGGGGTAAGGCAGCAGTTGCAGGATCGACATGGCTGTCACCGACTTGCCAGACCCCGACTCGCCGACCAGACCCAAGGACTCGCCCGGGCCAATATCGAATGAAACGCCGCGCACCGCGTGGACTACCTCTTTGCCCTGGCGGAATTCAGCCTTCAGGTCGCGTACGCTGAGCAGCGGTTCCGCGTTGCCTTTTGTTGTGCTGTCTGTGTGCTCATCCATGGCAAAGACTATTCTCATAGGCACTACGCGATATCAACCCCGGTTTCTCCGCCGCGTCTTCGGCGATGGCCCGCCGGCGATCCCGCCGGCCGCCTCCTCGCCCCAGAAATTCCGTTGCTTTGGCGGCATCCGCGAGGCGCCGATAGCGACTTGACTCGGGCTGGACGAGTGGTTACATCAACCTCACCCAACCGCGCCATGCGCTCACGGGTTTTCGGGGGTGTAGCTCAGTTTGGTTTAGAGTGCCGGCCTGTCACGCCGGAGGTCGCGGGTTCAAGTCCCGTCACTCCCGCCACTGCTCTCGTCGCGAGGCCGAAATATTGTTAATCTCGCGGCGGTAATGCGCCGCATCAGGGTCCGGATTGGACGGGCCCTTGCGTAAAGGAACGCCGCCATGCAGGCGATGCTTCTTGCATATCTTCCCATCTTGATCTTCCTCGCCATCGCCATCGCCATCTCCGCCGCCGCCGTTGGGGCCTCTTACATCATCGTCCCTCAGCACCCCAACGCGAGCAAGAACTCGGCCTACGAATGCGGGTTCGACGCCTTTTCCGACTCGCGCCAGAAGTTCGACGTCCGTTTCTATCTTGTCGCCATCCTCTTCATTATCTTCGATTTGGAAGTGGCCTTCCTCTTTCCCTGGGCGGTGTCTCTCGGCAAGATCGGGATCTTCGGATTCTGGTCGATGATGGTCTTCCTGGCTGTCCTGACCGTCGGGTTCGTCTACGAATGGCGAAAAGGAGCCCTGGAATGGGAATGAACCCGGACACCGGGACGCCCGCCGCCGCGCCACTGCCCCCCGGAAGCGAACAAGATGCCCTGCTAAAACGAGTGACGGGCGAACTGACCGACAAGGGATTCGTCGTCGCCAAGCTTGACAATCTCGTCAATTGGATACGCACGGGGTCGTTGTGGCCAATGACCTTTGGCCTGGCATGCTGCGCGGTCGAAATGATGCACGCCTATGTCAGCCGCTACGACCTCGACCGTTTCGGCGTCGTCCCCCGGCCCAGCCCGCGTCAATCAGACGTCATCATCGTCGCCGGCACCCTGACCAACAAGATGGCGCCCGCCTTTCGCAAGGTCTACGATCAGATGGCGGAGCCGCGCTACGTCATTTCAATGGGATCGTGCGCCAATGCCGGCGGCTATTATCACTATTCCTATTCTGTCGTGCGCGGCTGCGATCGCGTGGTCCCGGTCGACATCTATGTCCCCGGCTGCCCGCCGACGGCCGAAGCCTTGCTCTACGGCATAATGCAACTGCAAAAGAAAATCAGACGGACCGGAACGCTGTGGCGCTGAGCCGGCGTCGGATGACCGAAGACAAACCCTGCTGAGGGACCATGGACCTGGCGCTTCAAGACCTTGGCGAATACATCGCCGCCGCTCTGCCGCAAGAGATCGTCGAGACCCAACTCGATCATGACGAGCTGTCCTTGGTCACCCAACGCGGCGCCGTGGTTTCGGTCCTGACCTTCCTGCGAGACGACGTGAACTGCCAGTTCCAGCAACTCCTTGATGTCTGCGGCGTTGATTTTCCCGGCCGCGAACAGCGTTTCGAAGTCGTTTACAACCTCCTCAGCCTGACCCACAACCGCCGTATCCGGGTCAAGGTACGGACCGACGAGGAAACCCCGGTGCCCTCGGCAACCGGGGTCTTCAGTTCGGCCAATTGGTGGGAACGCGAAACCTGGGACCTGATGGGCATTCTCTTTTCCGACCACCCGGACCTGCGCCGCATCATGACCGATTATGGTTTCGAGGGGCATCCCTTGCGCAAGGAGTTCCCGCTCACCGGCTACGTCGAGGTGCGCTATGACGACGAACTCAAACGCGTCGTCTACGAACCGGTGAAGTTGACCCAGGAATACCGCAACTTCGATTTTCTCAGCCCGTGGGAAGGCGTTCAGGCTGTTCTCCCCGGTGACGAAAAAGCGGCAAAGGAAGACTGATGACCGAGGCCCATATTCAGAATTTCAATCTGAACTTCGGGCCCCAGCATCCGTCGGCCCACGGTGTTTTGCGCCTTGTGCTGGAGATGGACGGTGAAGTCATCGATCGCGCCGACCCGCACGTCGGATTGTTGCACCGGGGCACCGAGAAACTGATCGAGTCCAAGACCTACCTGCAAGCGGTGCCCTATTTCGATCGCCTTGACTACGTCGCGCCGCAAAACCAGGAACATGCCTTCGCGCTTGCCACCGAAAAGCTGCTCGGCATCCAGGCGCCGCCGCGCGGCCAAAGCATCCGCGTTCTCTATGCCGAAATCGGCCGCTGCCTCAACCATATCTTTACGATATGCGCCTTCGCCATGGACGTCGGCGCCATGACGCCCATGCTGTGGGGCTTCGAGGAACGCGAGTTGTTGATGGGGTTCTGCGAGCGGGTCAGCGGGGCACGCATGCACATGAGCTACTTCCGGCCCGGCGGCGTTGCCTTCGACATGCCCGACGGACTGGACGAAGACATCTATAAGTGGGCCGAGCACTTCCCGTCCTTCATCGATGACTGCGAAACGCTGTTGACCGAGAACCGCATCTTCAAGCAGCGCACCGTCGACATCGGCGCGATCACCGCCGAACAGGCCCTGGATTGGGGATTCACGGGCCCCAACCTGCGCGCCGCCGGCGTTCCATGGGACCTGCGCAAGGCGCAACCCTATGACGGCTACGATCAGTTGGACTTCGACATCCCCGTCGGCGAGCACGGCGATTGCTACGACCGCTACCTGATTCGCATCGCCGAGATGCGCCAATGCGCCGAGATCATCAAACAATGCCTGGACCAGATGCCCGACGGCGCCGTCAAGAGCGAGAGTTTTAAGATTTCGCCGCCGCCGCGCGGCGAGATGAAACGCTCCATGGAAGCGCTGATCCATCACTTCAAACTTTATACCGAGGGCTATCACGTGCCGGCCGGCGAGACCTACACGGCGGTCGAGGCGCCGAAGGGCGAATTTGCCGTATACCTGGTTTCCGACGGCACCAATAAGCCCTATCGATGCAAGATCCGTTCGCCCGGATTTGCCCATCTTCAAGCCCTGGAATTGTTGTCCAAGGGACATATGTTGGCCGACGTGGTGGCCAACATCGGATCCCTTGACATCGTATTTGGCGAGATCGACCGGTGACTACCATCGCCCCCGCGTCCCAACAACCCGACACCTTCGCTTTCTCGGCCGACAATCTGGCCGCCGCCAAGGCGTTCGTCGCCAAGTATCCCGACGCATACCAAGCCAGCGCCGTACTGCCGCTGTTGGATCTCGCTCAGCGCCAGAACGACGGCTGGCTGCCCCGGGCGGCCCTGGAATACGTCGCCGACTTCCTTGGCATGCCGCCGATCCGGGTCTTTGAGGTGGCCACCTTCTACACCATGCTGAACCTGGCGCCGGTCGGCCGCCATCACGTTCAGGTGTGCACCAACATATCGTGCTGGTTGCGCGGCGCCGACGCCGTCGTCGAAACCTGCCGCAATACCTTGGGCATCGGTATGGGAGAGACCACCGACGACGGCCAGTTCACCCTCAGCGAAGTGGAGTGTCTGGGCGCTTGCGTCAACGCCCCGATGATGCAGATCAATGACGATTACTACGAGGACCTAGATGCTGGCAGCACTCAGGTGATCTTGGCTACGCTCCAGGATGGCGGCGTACCGAAGAGCGGCTCGCAAATTGGGCGCAAGACTTGCGAACCCTTGGGCGGACTGACCTCGCTCACCGACGACGCCAAGACGGCGGGCAAGGCCGCGGGTATAAAGAAAAAGCCCCGCGCCGGCAAAGGAAAGGGTGCGTAATGCTGCGTGACCAAGACCGCATCTTCAACAACATTTACGGCCTCAAGGACAGCTCGTTGAAGGGGGCCCGGGCGCTCGGCGATTGGGACGGCACCCGGGCCTTGATCGATAAGGGTCGCGAGTGGATTGTTGACGAGGTCAAGACGTCGGGCTTGCGCGGCCGCGGCGGCGCCGGTTTCAGCGCCGGCATGAAGTGGTCGTTCATGCCCAAGGAGTCCGACGGCCGGCCCCACTTCTTGGTCGTCAATGCCGACGAGGGAGAACCCGGAACCTGCAAGGACCGGGAAATCCTGCGCAACGAGCCGCATAAGTTGATCGAAGGCGCGCTGCTGGCCAGCGCCGGCATGGGCGCCCACGCCGCCTATTGTTACGTGCGCGGTGAGTTTTTCCGAGAGACCGAAGCCCTACAGCGCGCCGTCGACGAGGCCTATGAGGCGGGCATGATCGGCAAGGATGCCTGCGGATCGGGATTCGATTTCGACTTCTACGTCCACCGCGGCGGCGGCGCCTATATCTGCGGCGAGGAAACGGCCCTCATCGAAAGCCTTGAGGGCGCCAAGGGCCAACCGCGCCTGAAACCGCCGTTCCCCGCCAACGTCGGCCTCTACGGCTGTCCCAGCACCGTCAATAATGTCGAGACCATCGCCGTGACGCCGGCGATTCTGCGCCGCGGCGGCAGTTGGTTCGCGGGGCTCGGCCGGCCCAACAACACCGGCACCAAGTTGTTTTGCATTTCGGGTCACGTCGAAAATCCCTGTACCGTGGAAGACGAGATGAGCATCCCCTTGAAGGAGCTCATCGAAAAACATGCCGGCGGCGTGCGTGGCGGGTGGAAAAACCTGCTTGGGATCATTCCCGGCGGTTCCTCGGTGCCGGTCATTCCCAAGTCCGTCTGCGATTCCGTTTTGATGGACTTTGATGCCTTGAGCGAAGCGAATTCGGGCCTGGGGACGGCGGCGGTCATCGTCATGGACTCGTCGACCGATATCGTCGCCGCCATTACCCGGCTGGCCCGCTTTTACATGCACGAAAGCTGCGGCCAATGCACCCCGTGCCGCGAAGGCACCGGATGGATGTGGCGCATGATGGAGCGCATAGCGGCGGGCACCGCCCAGGTCGAAGAGATCGATATTCTGGAAGAGGTTACGCGACAGGTCGAGGGCCATACCATTTGCGCCCTTGGCGACGCGGCGGCATGGCCTATCCAGGGGCTGATCCGCCACTTCCGCCCGGAAATGGAATCGCGTCTCGGCGCCGCCCCGGAATCTCTTGAGAACAAGGCGGCGTGAGGTCGACGGATGCCGAAACTTACCATCGACGGCAATGAGATCGAGGTCGAGGCCGGCCTGACAATCCTCCAGGCCTGCGAACAGGCGGGCATCGAGATTCCGCGCTTCTGCTACCACGAGAAGCTGTCGATCGCCGGCAACTGCCGCATGTGCCTGGTATCCATGGAACGCGCGCCCAAACCCATCGCATCGTGCGCCATGCCGGTCGGCGAGGGCATGGTGATCCACACCAACACCCCCGAAGTGCAGCAAATGCGCAAAGGGGTGATGGAGTTTCTGCTCATCAACCACCCCCTCGACTGTCCCATCTGTGACCAGGGCGGCGAGTGCGACTTACAAGATCAGGCTCTGTTCTATGGCTTTGACCGTAGCCGCTATCGCGAGCCCAAGCGCGCCGTAAGGGAAAAGAACATCGGCCCCCTGATCGAGACCTCGATGACACGCTGCATCCACTGCACGCGCTGCATCCGCTTCGCCACCGAAGTCGCCGGCGTACCCGAGCTCGGCGCGACGGGCCGCGGCGAGCACATGGAGGTCGGCACCTACATCGAGAAGGCGCTCAGTTCCGAACTTTCGGGAAACATGATCGATCTTTGTCCGGTCGGCGCGCTGACCAACGCGCCCTACGCCTTTTCGGCGCGCTCGTGGGAGCTTGACAAGACCGAGACCGTCGATGTCCTGGATGCCCTGGGCAGCAACATCCGCGTCGACACCCGCGGTTCCGAAGTCCTGCGCATCCTGCCGCGCGTCAACGAGGACATCAACGAGGAATGGATTTCCGACAAGACCCGCTTCGCCTGCGACGGATTGACCCGGCAACGACTCGACCGTCCTTACCTGCGCCGTGACGGCAAGCTTGAGGAAGCAACCTGGGACGAAGCTTTTACCGCCATCGCGCAAAAGTTAAAGGGCGTGGCGGGCAAGAGCATCGGCGCCATCGCCGGCGACTTGGCGGATTGCGAATCCATGCTGGCGCTCAAGGACCTGATGGCGGCGCTCGGCTCGAAAAATGTGGACTGCCGCCAGGATGGAGCCCGTTTGGATGCATCCGTGCGCGCCGGCTATCTCTTCAACTCGACCATCGCCGGTATCGAGGCCGCCGATGCCTGTCTGCTTGTCGGCACCAATCCGCGCCACGAGGCGTCGGTCCTCAACGCGCGTTTGCGCAAGCGCTCATTGGGCGGCGGTTTCCCCATCTCCGCCGTCGGCCCGGCGGTCGATTTGACTTATCCTTACGAGCACTTGGGCGCCGGAACGGACGCCCTGGCCGCCATCGCCGCCGGCGATCATGCCTTCGCCAAGGTCCTCAAGGCCGCCGAGCGCCCCATGCTGATCGTCGGCTCGGGGGCGCTGACGCGGCCCGACGGGGCTCAAATATTGGCAACGGCCAGGCGCATCGCCGAGACCTGCGGCCTGGTGACCGACGGCTGGAACGGCTTCAACGTTCTGCACCGGGCGGCGGCGCGCGTCGGCGGGCTCGATCTCGGCCTGGTGCCCGGCGCCGGCGGCCGCGACGTGGCTGCCATGGTGGAGGGCGCCGCCAAGGGCGACGTCGAGGTGCTTTTCCTGCTCGGCGCCGACGAGATCGATATGTCCGGTCTGGGCGAAGCCTTCGTCATCTACCAGGGCCACCACGGCGACGCCGGGGCGAACCGCGCCGACGTCATCTTGCCGGGCGCCGCCTATACCGAGAAGAACGCGACCTACGTCAACACCGAAGGGCGGGTGCAAACCGGCCGTCTCGCGGTCCATCCCCCCGGCGACGGACGCGAGGACTGGACCATTATTCGCGCCCTGTCGGCGGTACTGGGAAAAACGCTCGCTTACGATACCTTGGACCAGGTGCGCGCCCGCATGATCGAGACCAACCCCAACTTCGCCAATCCGAACAGCGTGGAGTCCGCGCCTTGGGGCGATTTCGGGGCGGACGGCGAGATGGACCCGGCGCCCCTGACGGCGCCGATCGATAATTTCTATATGACCAATGCCATCAGCCGGGCCTCGGCCACCATGGCCCGGTGCACAGAGACCTTGTCGCCGTCGCAACCTCGAAGGACGGGCACCGATGGCTGAATTCTTTGCCTCCTTCGGCTTCTGGGGTGAAGCGGTCTGGATCGTCATCAAGATCCTCGTCATCGTGGCGCCGCTGTTGATGGCGGTCGCCTACCTGACCTATGCCGAACGTAAGGTGCTCAGCGCCATGCACCTGCGCCGGGGGCCCAACGTGGTCGGACCGTGGGGGTTGCTGCAGCCCATTGCCGACGGTCTCAAACTGTTTCTCAAGGAAACCGTCATTCCGTCCGGCGCCAACCGCGCCGTCTTCATCCTGGCGCCCTGCGTCACTTTCATCCTGGCGCTGATCGCCTGGGCGGTGATCCCCTTCGGCCCGGGCCTGGTGCTGGCCGACATCAACGTCGGCGTCCTCTACCTCTTCGCCATTTCGTCCTTGGGCGTCTATGGCATCCTCATGGCCGGGTGGGCGAGCAATTCGCGCTATGCCTTTCTCGGCGCCTTGCGCTCGGCGGCGCAGATGGTGTCCTATGAGGTGTCCATGGGGTTCATCATCATCACCGTTTTGCTGTTCGCCGGATCGCTCAACCTGACCGACATCGTCATGGCGCAGAAAAACATTTGGTTCGTCTTTCCGCTGCTGCCCATGGCGGTGATCTTTTTCGTCTCCACCTTGGCCGAGACCAACCGTCACCCGTTCGACCTTGCCGAAGCGGAGGCGGAACTGGTGGCGGGCTTCAATGTCGAGTACTCGGCGATGACCTTCGCCCTGTTCTTCCTGGGCGAATACGCCAACATGATCTTGATGTCGGCGATGACGACCATCTTGTTCCTCGGCGGCTGGTTGCCGCCGGCGGACGTGGCGCTCTTTACCTGGATTCCGGGACCTGTTTGGTTCGCTTTCAAGGTGGCGGCGGTTTTGTTCGTATTCATCTGGGTGCGGGGAACCTTTCCGCGATACCGCTACGACCAGTTGATGCGCCTCGGCTGGAAGGTGTTCCTGCCGCTGTCTCTGGCCTCGGTGGCGATCGTCGGCGGCTTCGTGGCCTACGGCCTGTCGCCGGCGGCGGGTTGAGGAGGGACCGAGTTCATGGGGTATATCGATCGTAACGCGCGGACAATCCTGCTCACCGAACTGATCTCGGGCATGGCGCTGACGTTGCGCTACTTCTTCCGCCCCAAGGTGACGATCAACTATCCCTACGAAAAAGGGCCGTTGAGCCCGCGCTTTCGTGGCGAGCACGCGCTGCGCCGCTATGCCAACGGCGAGGAGAGGTGCATCGCGTGCAAGCTTTGCGAAGCGGTCTGCCCGGCCCAGGCAATCACCATCGAGGCCGAGCCGAGGAACGACGGCAGCCGCCGCACGACGCGTTATGACATCGACATGCTGAAGTGCATCTATTGCGGCTTGTGCCAAGAATCATGCCCGGTCAACGCCATTGTCGAGGGGCCGAATTTCGAATTCTCCGCCGAGACCCGCGAGGAGCTCATGTACGACAAGGACAAGCTGCTCGCCAACGGCGATCGGTGGGAGACCGAAATCGCCGAGTGCCAGGCGCAGACCGCGCCCTATCGGTAGCGCCGGGGCAAGAGGGGGATAGGCGGACGTGTTGCCAATCATCGACAAAAGCTTGAAGGGGGGACCGGCATGATCTTGCAGGCCCTGGCCTTCTATCTCTTTTCGTTCGTCGCCGTGGCCGCCGCCGTCATGGTGATCTCGGCGCGCAACCCGGTTCATTCGGTGCTTTTCCTCATCCTCGCCTTCTTCAACGGCGCCGGCCTGTTCGTGCTGTTGGGGGCCGAGTTCCTGGCCATGATCCTGATCGTCGTCTATGTCGGCGCGGTCGCCGTGCTGTTCATGTTCGTCGTCATGATGCTCGACATCAACTTCGTCGAGCTGCGCCAGGGCTTTTTGCAGTATCTTCCCATCGGCGGCGTCGTGGGCCTGGTCCTGCTGGCCGAACTTCTGGTCATCGCCGGCGGCTGGACCCTGGCCCCGGAGGCGGCGGCGGGCGGCGCCGCGCCGGCTCCGGCGCCCGAAACCCTGGCCAACACCCAGGCCCTGGGCGAGCTTCTCTATACCCACTACGTCTATCTCTTCCAGGCGGCAGGGCTGGTCTTGCTGGTCGCCATGATCGGCGCCATCGTGCTTACCCATCGGCGCCGCGAGGGTGTCCGCAAACAGCGCATCGGCGACCAGTTGCGCCGCCGAGCCGAGGAAACGGTGAAGCTGCGCAAGGTGCCGACGGGGAAGGGAATCTGATGCTTGACATTGGCCTTTCCCACTACCTCAGCGTGGCGGCGATTCTGTTCGCCCTCGGCGTCTTCGGCATCTTTTTGAACCGCAAGAACGTCATCGTCATCTTGATGTCGATCGAACTGATCTTGCTTGCCGTCAATATCAACCTGGTCGCCTTTTCAGCCGAATTGAACGATCTGGTGGGTCAGATATTCGCCATGTTCGTGCTTACCGTCGCGGCGGCGGAGGCCGCCATCGGACTCGCCATTCTGGTCGTCTTCTTCCGTAACCGCGGCACTATCGCGGTCGAAGACATCAATATGATGAAGGGGTGAGGGAAGGGATGTACACCGTCACCGTCTTCGCACCGTTGCTGGGCGCGATTATCGCCGGCATCCTGGCCTTCGTCACGCCCGCCGACAAAGACGGCCGCGCAGGTATCGACCGGGCCGCCCAATGGGTGACTTGCGGCGCCATGGTCCTGTCGGCGATCTTGTCGGCTTTCGTATTCTACGACGTGGTCGCGGGCGGCAAGACGGGCGCCGTGGAGCTGTTCACCTGGATCGATTCGGGCGCGCTCGAAGTTTCGTGGGCGTTGCGCGTGGACACCTTGTCCGTCGTCATGGTGATGACCGTCAGCGTGGTTTCGGCCATGATCCACGTCTATTCCGTCGGCTACATGCACCATGATCCGGGCATCCCGCGGTTCATGGCCTATCTCAACCTGTTCACGTTTTTCATGCTGATGCTGGTGACGTCGGACAATCTGGTGCAATTGTTTTTCGGTTGGGAGGGCGTCGGTTTTCTGTCCTACCTCCTGATCGGTTTCTGGTACGACCGGCCGGCCGCCAACGCCGCCGCCATCAAGGCCTTTATCGTCAACCGCGTCGGCGATTTCGGGTTCGCTTTGGGAATCTTCGCCGTCTATCTCATGTTTCAGACGGTCGATTTCGACACCATCTTCGCCGCCGCCGAGGGCAAGACGGACGCCACGCTGCATGTCTTTGGCGGTGAGTTCCATGCCTTGACCGTTATCTGTCTGTTGCTGTTCGTCGGCGCCATGGGCAAGTCGGCGCAACTGGGCCTGCACACCTGGCTGCCCGACGCCATGGAGGGACCGACGCCGGTCTCCGCCCTGATCCATGCCGCCACCATGGTCACCGCCGGCATCTTCATGGTGGCGCGGCTGTCGCCCTTGTTCGAATATTCCGATACCGCCCTGGCGGTGGTCACCATTGTCGGGGCCTCGACCGCCATTTTCGCCGCCACCATCGGCTGCGTGCAAAACGACATAAAGCGGGTCATCGCCTATTCCACCATGTCGCAGCTTGGCTACATGTTCTTTGCCTGCGGCGTCTCGGCCTACTCGGCCGGCATTTTCCACCTGATGACCCACGCCTATTTCAAGGCGCTCCTCTTCCTTGGCGCCGGCTCGGTCATCCACGCCATGTCCGACGAACAGGACATGCGCAAGATGGGCGGACTGTGGCGCACCATCCCGGTCACCTACATGGTCATGTGGGTGGGTTCGCTGGCCCTTGCCAGCATCTGGCCGTTCGCCGGCTTCTTTTCAAAGGACACCATCTTGGAGGCGGCCTACGCGGCGGGAAGCGGGGTCGGGGACTATGCTTTCTGGATGGGGATATTGGCCGCTTTCCTTACCGCCTTCTATTCGTGGCGGCTGTTGATCATGACATTCCACGGGGCGCCGCGGGCCGACGAGACGACCATGGCCCACGTTCACGAATCGCCCAAGGTCATGCTGGTGCCGCTCCTTTTCTTGGCGGCGGGGGCGCTGTTCGCCGGCTACATTGGCTTCGAGGCCTTCGTCGGCAAGGCGGCGGCCGGTTTCTGGGGTCAATCCATTTTGGTTCTGCCGGCCCACCCGGCGTTGGAAAACGCCCATCACGTACCGACCTGGGTCAAGCTGTTGCCGTTGATCGTCGCCTTTGGGGGTATCGCCTTGGCCTATGTGATGTACGTGGCCGCGCCCGGCCTGCCGGCGGCCGTGGCCGACCGCTTTCGGGGCGTCCACCAATTCCTGCTCAAGAAATGGTACTTCGACGAGCTTTACGACAAGCTGTTCGTGGGTCCGGCCTTCGTCCTCGGCCGCGGCTTTTGGAAGACCGGCGACGGCGACTTGATTGACGGCATCGGCCCCGATGGCATCGCCGCCGCCACCCTGGATCTGGCGCGTCGCGCGGCACGTCTGCAAAGCGGCTATCTGTACCATTACGCCTTCGTCATGCTGACCGGCGTTGCCGCCCTGGTCACCTGGTATCTGGTTGGACACGCATCATGAGTACGTTTCCGATCCTGTCCCTGGTAACCTTCCTGCCCCTGGTGGGGGCCGGCTTCATCCTCATCATCCGCGGCGACGACGCGGTGGTGGCGCGCAACGCCCGCGGCGTGGCGCTGTGGACATCGTTGTTTACGTTCTTCGTGTCGCTCTTGATGTGGCATCAATTCGATTCCTCGACAGCGCAGTTCCAGTTCCTCGAGGAAGCGGAATGGATGGCCGCTTTCAACATCTCGTACCGCATGGGCATCGACGGCATCTCGGTGTTTTTCGTGCTGTTGACGACATTGTTGACATCGGTCTGCGTGCTGGCGAGCTGGGAATCGATCACCGATCGGGTGAAGGAATACATGATCGCCTTCCTGGTCATGGAAACGATGATGCTGGGCATGTTCTGCGCCCTCGACATGGTGGTCTTCTATGTTTTCTTCGAAGGCGTGCTGATCCCGATGTTTTTGATCATCGGCGTGTGGGGCGGGCCGCGCCGGGTCTATTCGGCCTTCAAGTTCTTCCTTTTCACGCTTGTCGGCTCGGTGCTCATGTTGCTCGCCATCCTTGCCATGTATTTCGAAAGCGGCCTGACCTCGATCCCGGCGCTGATGGAGCATTCCTTCCCGGCCTCCATGCAGACGTGGCTGTGGCTGGCCTTCTTTGCCTCCTTCGCGGTGAAGGTTCCCATGTGGCCGGTTCACACCTGGCTGCCCGACGCCCATGTCGAGGCGCCGACGGCGGGCTCGGTCATTCTGGCCGGCGTACTGCTCAAGTTCGGCGGTTACGGTTTTCTACGCTTTTCTCTGCCCCTTTTTCCCATCGCCACCGTCGAGTTCACACCGCTGATCTTCACGCTTAGCGTCATCGCCGTGATCTATACGTCCCTGGTCGCGCTGGTCCAGGAAGACATGAAGAAGCTGATCGCCTATTCCTCGGTCGCCCATATGGGATTTGTCACCGTCGGTACCTTTTCGCTGACCGTGCAGGGGATAGAGGGCGCCATCATCCAAATGCTGAGCCACGGCGTGGTCTCGGCGGCACTGTTCCTTGTCGTCGGCGTCGTTTACGACCGCATGCATTCGCGCACCGTCGATACCTACGGAGGCCTGGTCCATCGCATGCCGTCCTACGCATTCATGTTCATGCTGTTCATGATGGCCTCGGTGGGGCTGCCCGGAACCAGCGGCTTCGTCGGCGAATTCCTGATCCTGGTCGGCATCTTCCAGGTCAACACCTTGGTGGCGGCGCTCACCACCACCGGCATCATCCTGGGTGCCGCTTACATGCTGTATCTGTATCGCCGCATCATCTTCGGCAAGCTGACCAAGGAATCATTGCAGAAGATTTTCGATCTCAGCGGACGCGAGATCGCCGTGTTCGCCCCCCTGGCCCTGGTGGTGATCTGGATGGGCATATATCCGATGCCCTTCCTGGATGCCATGCATGCCTCGGTGAACCATTTGATCGGCCAGGTCGAGACGGCGCGGACGCTGAACGATGCCGTCGTGCTGGTCGGCCACTCGGCAAGGTAAGGAGAGCACGGTGCCTTCGGCGAACGTTCCCAACCTCATCCCGGCCCTGCCGGAACTGTTCCTGGCCTTCATCGCCATGGCGCTCCTTGTACTCGGCGTGTTCCAGAAAGCGGGCCGCCGGGAAGAAAATCGGACGGCGCGCCTCATCTCTTCGCTGAGCGTCGTCACCCTGGGCCTGACCCTGCTTTTGGTGGTGACGGTTTCGGGTACGCGCATGCTTGCCTTCAACGACCTGTTCGTCACCGATCCTTTCGCCACCTTCGCCAAGGTCATGGTTTTGTTGGCGTCCGGGTTCTCCATCGTCATTTCGCGCGAGTACATGCTGCGCCAGGACATGGAGCGTTTCGAGTATCCGGTGCTGATCTTGCTCGCAACGCTTGGCATGATGATGATGATCTCGGCCAACGATCTCATCGCGCTCTATCTGGGTCTCGAGTTGCAGAGCCTTTCGCTCTACGTCATTGCCGCGTTTCAGCGCGATGATGCGCGCTCGACCGAGGCCGGGGTCAAGTACTTCGTCCTTGGCGCCTTGGCTTCGGGCATGCTGCTTTATGGCGCTTCGCTGGTGTATGGGTTCGCCGGCACGACAGGCTTCGATGGACTGGCCGCCCGGTTCCACGGCGCCGGGGCGCCGTCGGTGGGGCTTATTGTCGGTATCGTTTTCATCCTGGCGGGCCTGGCTTTCAAGGTTTCGGCCGTTCCCTTCCACATGTGGACACCCGACGTTTACGAGGGCGCGCCGACGCCGGTCACCGCCTTCTTCTCGGTCGGACCGAAGATCGCCGCCGTCGCGCTGTTGCTGCGCGTCATGATCGGCCCGTTCGGCGAACTGGTGGCGCAGTGGCAGCAGATCGTGGTCTTCATCTCCATCGCATCCATGGTGCTCGGCGCCTTTGCCGCCATCAACCAGACCAACATCAAGCGGCTGATGGCCTACAGCTCAATCGGTCACATCGGCTATGCGTTGATCGGCCTGGCCGCCGGCGACGCGGTGGGCGTGCGAGGCGTGCTGGTCTACATGGCTATCTATCTGTTCATGAACCTGGGCACCTTCGCCTGCATCTTGTGCATGCGGCGCGGTGACCGCATGGTGGAGGATATCTCGGACCTGGCGGGTCTCGCCAAGAGCCATCCCCTGGTCGCCCTGGCGCTCGCCATTTTCATGTTTTCAATGTCGGGAATCCCGCCGCTGGCCGGGTTTTTCGCCAAGTTTTACATCTTCCTGGCGGCGATTGAAGCGGAGCTCTATGCGCTTGCCGTGCTCGGCGTGCTGAGCAGCGTGGTGGCGGCGTTCTACTATTTGCGCATCGTCAAGGTCATGTACTTCGAAGATCTGATCGAGAGCCTGAACAAGCCTATCGACCGCGATATCGGTGTCGTCCTGGTCGGCAGCTGTCTGGCGATCGTCTTTTTCTTTGTCTATCCGTCTCCCTTGCTGTCGAGCGCCCAGGCGGCGGCGGCGGCCTTGTTCGCCGGATGATGTTTTTCGGATGACGCAAGCGCCTCGGCTGCCCGGCGCATACCGCTTGGTAAGCTTCGAAAGCATCGACAGCACCAACGAAGCGGCCAAGCGCCTGGCCGGCGAGGGGGCCGCCGGCGGCACCGTCGTCTGGGCGCGCCAACAAACCGCCGGCAAGGCGCGGCGGGGCAGGGGATGGGTTTCGGAACCCGGCAACCTTTACTGTTCGGTCCTGCTGCGCCCCAACCGCCCGGCGGCCGAGGCCATGCAAATGAGTTTCGTCGCCGCCACCGCCGTCGCCGATACCGTGGCCGATGCCGTGGCGGGACCCCTGGTGGAATGCAAGTGGCCCAATGATGTGCTGATCGACGGCCGCAAGGTGGCCGGCATCTTGTTGGAATCGTCGGCCAGGAACGGTCTTGTCCCCGACTGGCTGGTGGTCGGGGTGGGCGTCAATGTCGCCCACCATCCGCCGGACGCCGAGTTCCCCGCGACCTCGCTGAAAGCCGCGGGATGCGGGGAACTGGACGTGGCCGAAATGCTGTCGTCCTTTTGCCGTCACTTCGAAGGCTGGTACGACGCCTGGTCGACACGGGGCTTCCATCCGGTGCGCGAGGCCTGGCTGCGCCGCGCCCGGGGCATCGGCGCGCCCTTGACGGTGCGTCTGGAAGGGGAAACCATTGCCGGTACCTTCACCGGCGTCGACGCCCAGGGCGCCCTGATTGTGGAGGCGGCGGAGGGCACGCGGTGCATCACCTCGGGCGACGTCTTTTTCGCCGCCTGATCGGAAAGGTTCGGAGCCATGCTTCTTGCCATCGATTCGGGAAACACCAACACGGTCTTCGCCGTTTTCGACGCCGACGGCGCCGTCCGCGGCGAGTGGCGCAGTTCGACCAATACCAACCGCACCGCCGACGAACTTTGGGTGTGGCTGGGCCAACTGATGCAGTTGGACGCCATTGGGCGCGGCGAAATCACGGCCGCCGTCATCGCCACCGTGGTGCCGGCGACCCTGTTCAACCTCAAGACTCTGTGCCGCAAGTACTTTGACTGCGACCCCCTGGTGGTCGGCGACGACGGGGTGGAACTGGGCATCGACATCCTGATCGACCGGCCCGAGGAAGTGGGCGCCGACCGCCTGGCCAACGCCGTCGCCTCCCATGAGCGATATGGCGGCCCGTTGATCGTCCTCGACTTCGGAACGGCAACCACCTTCGATGTCGTGGACGCGACCGGCAACTATTGCGGCGGCGTTATCACGCCCGGCATCAATCTCTCTCTCGAGGCCCTGCACCAAGCCGCCGCCAAGCTGCCCCGGGTGGCCGTCTCCAGGCCCAAGAGCGTCATCGGAAAAGGCACCGTGGAAGCCATGCAGTCGGGTATCTTCTGGGGCTACGTCAGCATGATCGAAGGCCTGGTGGAACGTATCCAAGGCGAATTCGCAACCCCGATGCAGGTCGTCGCCACGGGCGGTCTGGCGCCGCTTTTCATCGAGGCAACCGATTCCATCAAGCATGCCGATTTGGACCTTACCCTTCGCGGTCTCTACGCCATCCACCTGAAGAACAGGCCTTCATGAACAAAGGGCGGAAAGACCAACTGCTCTTCGTTCCCTTGGGCGGTGCCGGCGAGATCGGCATGAACCTCAACCTTTATGGGTTGGGCCGGCCGGGCAAGGAAGACTGGATCATGATCGATCTGGGCATCACCTTCGGCGACGGCGCCACGCCCGGCGTCGATGTCATCCTGCCCGACCCGGCTTTCATTGCCGAGAGGCGTGACCGTTTGGTGGGATTGCTGTTGACCCACGCCCACGAGGACCATCTTGGCGCCGTGCCCTATCTGTGGGAACGCCTGCGCTGCCCCATCTACGCCACGCCGTTTACTGCCGCCGTGCTCCGGCGCAAGCTCTCCGAGGTCGATCTGGAACGCGCCGCCCCGATAACCGAAGTGCCCTTGGGCGGGCGTTTCGAGGTCGGACCGTTCGATCTTGAGCTGATCACCCTCACCCATTCCATTCCCGAACCCAACGCCGTTGCCATCCGCACGGCGCTGGGGACGGTCCTCCACACCGGCGATTGGAAGTTCGACCCCGATCCCGTGGTTGGATCGACGGCCGACGAGGCGGCGCTGAACCGGCTCGGCGACGAAGGCGTGCTGGCCCTGATCGGTGACTCGACCAACGCCTTGGTGCCCGGCACGACGGGCTCGGAGGGCGAATTGCTAGAGACTCTGACAAAGGTCATCAAGGGCGGAGAGGCGCGCGTCGCCGTGGCGTGTTTCGCCTCCAACATCGCCCGGCTGGAGACCATCGCCACCGCCGCCGCCGCCGCCGGCCGCGACGTCGTGATCGCCGGGCGGTCGCTGAGGCGCATCGAGGCGGCGGCGCGCGAGACCGGCTATCTGGCCGATGTGCGCCCGTTTATCGACGAGGCCGACGCCGGCGCCATCGCCAAGGACAAGATGGTCGTCATCTGTACCGGCAGCCAAGGCGAACCCCGGGCGGCATTGTCGCGCATCGCCGCCGGGAATCACGCCAACATAACGCTTGAGACGGGCGACCGGATCATATTTTCGTCGCGCGTCATCCCGGGCAACGAGACCGCCGTCGGCGGCCTTCAAAACCGGTTGGCCCAAAACGGTGTCGAGATGTTTACCTGGAAGGACGCCCCGGTCCACGTCTCGGGCCATCCGGCGCGCGACGAACTGGCCCGCATGTATGCCCTGACCCGCCCCCGCCTCGCCGTTCCCGTGCACGGCGAGGCGCGCCACCTGATCGAGCACGCCCGGCTGGCCCGAGCCTGCCAGGTGCCGCAAGCCATATTCGCCCTGAACGGGACCGTTGTCCGTCTTGCCCCCGCCGCCGCCGCCGCCGTCGACACCGTGCCCTCGGGCCGCCTGGTATTGGAGGGCAACCGGGTGGTTGAGGCAAACGGCGAGATGATACGCGGCCGCCTGCGCGCCCTTTACAACGGCACGGCATTGATTACCGTGGTCTTCGACGGCAAGGGCAACCTGGCCGGCAAACCCGAACTCACGACCATCGGGCTTTTGGACGACGGCGAGGAGGGGGTTGAAGACGATGTCATCGGCGCCGTCCGGACGGCGCTAAAAAAACTGGACGGTAAAAGCGACGACGAAGCCGTGCGGGAAGCCGTGCGCCTGGCCGTGCGCCGCGCGTTCCGCCGGTTATTGAACAAAAAACCGATGACCAAGGTACATTTGGTGCGCCGATGAACGGAGACAGGGAAGCGTCATGATCGGCCGCCTCGACCACGTGGCCATCGCGGTGGCGGATGTGGAAGGCGCCGCCGCCACCTACCGCGACCTGCTGGGTGCTCGGGTTTCCGAACCCAAGTCCCTGCCCGAGCACGGTGTCCGCGTGATCTTCGTCGAACTGGCCAATTCTCGGATCGAGCTGATGGAACCCCTAGGTGAGGCATCCCCGATCGCCACCTTTGTGGCGCGCAACCCCGACGGCGGTCTGCACCACGTCTGTTATGAGGTCGGCGACATCTTAGCCGCCCGCGATCGCCTGCTCGACGCCGGCGCCCGCGTCCTGGGTGACGGGGAACCCAGCATCGGCGCGCACGGCAAGCGCGTGCTGTTCGTGCACCCCAAGGACCTGTGCGGCACCCTGGTTGAGTTACAGGAGGCCTAGGCGTCATGGGATGGGTAAGCGGCCTTGCCGTCTATGCCATCATTTGGTGGCTGCTGATCTTCATGATCCTGCCCTGGGGCGTCAGGCCCATCGGGCGCCATGAAGTGGAAAAAGGACAGGACGCCGGTGCGCCCCGGCGCCCGCGCCTGGGGCTCAAGATCGGCCTCAATACGGCGCTGTCCGGGGTGGTCTGGGGCATCGTCTATGTCGTCGCCGAAATGGAACTGGTGTCCTTCCGCATGCCGTGAGGAGATATGCCGTGTCTGCTTATTGCGATATCGCGCCCGGACACCCCTTGCACGGGCCCTACCACGACACCGAATACGGCTTTCCCCTGACCGACGAAGCGGCGCTTTTGGAGCTTTTGGCGCTGGAAATCTTTCAGGCCGGGCTGTCGTGGCTCATCGTCCTCAAGAAACGCCCGACAATCGTCGCCGCCTTCCATGGCTTCGACGCGGACCGCGTCGCCGCCTATGAGCAGCGCGACCGGGAACGCCTGTTGGCGGACGCCGGCATCATTCGCAATCGCCGCAAGGTCGACGCCATCGTCGAAAATGCCCGGCGTATCGTTGACCTCAGGCAAAGCGCCGGGGGTTTTGCCGCCTGGATTGCCTCAAACCATCCGTCGAGCAAGGACGAGTGGGTGAAAACGTTTCGCCAGACCTTCGTATTCATGGGCGGCGAGGTGGTCGGCGAGTTCCTGATGAGCATCGGATACCTGCCCGGCGCGCATCGCGAGGATTGCCCGGCCTACGCCAAGATCGCGGCCCTTCGGCCACCCTGGATGGGATGACAGGGAGTGTGATATTATTGTTATATCACAAGTCGCTAGAAGACATTTTTCATGTATGCACAAAAAAGGCAAGATCGCTCCCGATCTTGCCCTTTGACTAAGTTGAATGACGACAGTTTTTTTTGGCTACGCTTGGTAGCCTGAATTCAGCCTTCTTCTGTGTCCTCCCAGAAACCGGGGCCGTATATCTGACTAGGGTCAGGACTCATTGATTGAGATAGAAGATGATGGAAGCGGCGATGCAGATTGCGGAGAAGTAGGTGTGGG
>JASLLZ010000042.1 GCA_030746775.1 Rhodospirillales bacterium
AAGGCCTCCTTCTCGTTAGAGACTTTGAATCACATCAAAACCAATTTGTGAATCCCCTAATTGAGTACAGAGCCTAGGGGTCGCCTACTTCTCCGACCCCACTCACGAGATCGAGCACACCTTGGCCGAATTCGATGACGAAATTGCCCGCGCCGGGCTGGTCACGGTCGAGCGGCTAACGCGCTGGGGCGAGGTCTGGGCCCATTGCGAACCGGCGCCCTGACGGAAGTTCAGGCGAGGTTGGCCTTGTACCACGCGTAGGTCGCCTCGAGGCCTTCGGCAAGGCCGGTCTTTCCCGTCCATCCCAAACGTTTCAGACGGCCCGCGTCGAGCAGCTTGCGCGGCGCGCCGTCGGGCTTTTCGGTGTTGAAGTCGAAGCCCCCTTGAAAACCGACGACCCCGGCCACCGCTTCGGCCAGGGCGCCGACGGTTATTTCCTCGCCGGTGCCGATGTTGATCGGACCGGCCCCCGAATAGGTCTTGAGCAGGAAGACCAGGGCGTCGGCCAAATCGTCGACGAACAGGAACTCGCGCAAGGGCTTGCCCGTGCCCCATACCTCGACGGCGGCGGCGCCGTCGGCCTTGGCCCGGTGGGTCTTGGCGATGAGGGCGGGGATGACGTGGCTGGTTTCCAGGTCGAAGTTGTCGCCGGGGCCGTAAAGGTTGTTGGGCTGGGCCGAAATGAAGTCGCAGCCGTATTGGACCCGATAGGCCTCACACAATTTCATGCCGGCGATCTTGGCTACCGCGTACCATTCGTTGGTCGGTTCCAGGGGGCCGCTCAGCAGGGCCTCCTCGGCCATCGGCTGGGCGGCCTCGCGCGGATAGATGCAGGCCGAGCCGAGGAACAATAGCTTTTCGACGCCGAGGCCGCGCGCCGCGTGGACGATGTTGGTCGCGATGGCCAGGTTGTCGTAGAGGAACTCCGCCTGCCGTGTCGCGTTGGCCTGAATGCCGCCCACCGTGGCCGCCGCGACGATGATCGCCTGGGGCCGGACGTCGGCCATCCAGGCCTCGACCTCGGCCTGGCGGCGCAGGTCGAGACTGTCGCGGGGGACACTGACCGGTTCGCAGTCCTCGGTGGCCAGACGGCGCATCACGGCTGAACCCACCATGCCGCGGTGACCGGCCACCCAGACGCGCTTGCCCGTCAGGTCGTAGGGCTGTCCCAGCTTGCCTTGTTCAGGCGCCACGGTTCTTGGCGTCCCGTTTCATCGCCTCGAGGTCGGAGCTGACCATTTCACCGACGAGCTGGGCAAAAGACGTCTTGTGCCGCCAGCCCAGTTTTTCGCGCGCCTTCGAAGGATCGCCGAGAAGGCGGTTAATCTCGGTCGGGCGAAAATACCTCGGATCGATGGCGACCCGTTGCTCGCCGGTGGCGGCATCGAAACCCTGCTCGTTCAGCCCGCTGCCCCGCCATTCGATGGTCCGCCCGACCTCGGCGAATGCCAGTTCAACGAACTCACGCACCGAATGGCATTCCCCGGTGGCCAGGACGTAATCGTCGGGCGTCTCTTGTTGGGCGATGAGCCAGATGCCCTCGACGTAGTCCCGGGCATGGCCCCAGTCGCGCTCGGCGTCCAGATTGCCGAGATGGATTTTATCGTCGAGGCCCAATTCGATGGCGGCGACGCCGCGGCTGATCTTGCGCGTAACGAAGGTCTCGCCCCGGGTCGGGCCTTCGTGGTTAAACAAGATACCGTTGGAGGCATGCATGCCGTGGGCCTCGCGGTAATTGACCGTGATCCAATAGGCATAAAGCTTGGCCGCGCCATAGGGGCTGCGCGGCGCGAACGGCGTCGTCTCGGTCTGCGGGCTGTCGGGGGTGTTGCCGTACAGCTCGGACGTCGAGGCCTGATAGAATCGCACCCGGTCTTGAAGGCCGAGGATGCGAATGGCCTCAAGCAGCCTGAGCGTCCCCAGGCCATCGGCGTTGGCCGTGTACTCGGGCGATTCGAAGCTGACCTGGACGTGGCTTTGGGCCGCCAGATTATAGATCTCGGTGGGCCGGGTTTCCTGGATCAGGCGGATCAGGTTGGTCGAATCCGTCATATCGCCATAGTGCAGGATCAGACGCGGGTCGTCCTCGTGCGGATCGACGTAAAGATGGTCCAGGCGCTCGGTGTTGAACGACGAAGAGCGGCGCTTGACGCCGTGCACGACGTAGCCCTTGTTCAACAGGAACTCGGCCAGGTAGGCGCCGTCCTGGCCGGTTGCGCCGGTTATGAAGGCGGTCTTTTCTGTCATCCCATTCACATTAAAGCCGTCAGGCGACGGTTTCCAGCACCGCCGCGATGACGCGGCCGCACTCGTCGTCGGTCAGGGCCGGAAACAGCGGCACGGTCAGGGCGCTGTCGTAATAGGCCTCGGCCTGGGGAAAGTCGCCGCGCTTGGTGCCGAAACGGTCGCGGTAATAGGGTTGCAGGTGCAACGGGATGTAGTGCACGTGAACCCCGATGCCCTTGGCGCGCAGTTCGTCGAAGACCTGGCGCCGGGTCTTGGTCATGCCCTCGAGCCCGAGGCGCAGCATATAAAGGTGCCACGCACTTTCCCGGTCCGCCTCCTGATGCGGCACGACCAGGACCGGCGAGGCGGCGAAGGCCTCGGTATAACGCCGGGCGATCTCGCGGCGGCGCTCGACGAAGCGGTCCAGCTTCGCCAACTGGCTCAGCCCGAGCGCGCACTGGATGTCGGTGATGCGGTAGTTGAAGCCCAGGTCCTGCATCTCGTAATACCAGGCCGCCGGCGTCGCGGCATTGCGCCCCGCCGTCGCCGGCGTGTCGGTATCGGCGGCCTGATCCGCCAAGGTCATGCGGGCGGCGTCATTGGTGATGCCGTGGGTGCGGAACTGCCGCATGACGGCGGCCAGCGCGTCGTCGTCGGTGACGATCATGCCGCCTTCGCCGGTCGTCACGTGCTTGACCGCGTGAAAGGAAAATACGGTCATGTCGGCCAATCCGCCCACGGGGCGGCCCTTGTAGGTGGCGCCAAGGGCGTGGGCCGCGTCCTCGATCACCTTGACCCCGTGCTTGCGGGCGATGGCGTTGATTTCATCCATGTCGCAAGGCTGGCCGGTCTGATCGACGGGAATGATGGCCTTGGTCCGGGGCGTTATGGCGGCCTCCAGCTTGCCCGGATCCAGGCAATAGGTATCGGGCCGGATGTCGGCAAACCTGACCGATGCACCCAGATAGAGGGCGCCGTTGCCGCTGGCGGCGAAGGTGACGGGTGCGGTGATGACCTCGTCTCCCGGTCCGACCCCGGCGGCGCGGCAGGCCGCGTGCAGGGCCGCCGTTCCCGTCGCCACGGCGATGCCGTGCTTGGCGCCGGCGCGTTTCGCCACGGCCTCTTCGAAGGCGGCGACGCGCGGTCCCTGGGTCAGCCAATCGCTTCGCAGGGCCTCGGCGACGGCGGCAATGTCGTCGTCGTCGATGCTTTGGCGGGCATAGGGAATGAAGGATTCGTCCATGTGCTTTCGGCCGTGGTTGCCCGTGCGGCGGATTGACGGCTGACACGATAGGGCCGCTCCTCTACCATGAAAAGCTCGGAGTTGACCAAAGGATACCGGCACGGGCTTGAAGCGGATGACGGAGCCACCCCGCGCGAAAACGGCCGAGGGCAACGCACCACCGGCGCGCTCATGCGGAGGAAGCCGGTGAAGGTAGCCTTCGGTCAGTTGGTCCTTCCCGGTCCGTGGGGCGGCGGCAACCAGTTCGTCACCAGCCTGGCGGCGGCCTTGGCGGCGCGCGGCGACAGCGTCGCCTACGATCTGGCGGAGCCCGGATTGGATATCATCTTGATGATCGATCCCCGGTCGCGTAATCCCGCCGTGACCTTCACGCCGGGCCAGGTCCAGCGCGCCGTCCTGGGCCGCCGGACGGATGCTTTGGTGGTTCACCGGATCAACGAATGCGACCAGCGCAAGGGCACCCGCACCATGAACCTCCGATTGCGTCTGGCCAACACCTGCGCCGACCACACCGTGTTCATCGGGTCGTGGTTGCAGGGTCTTCGGGTGTGGCGGCGCGGCACCCCGGCGACGGTGATCCTGAACGGCGCCGACGGGCGTATCTTCAACGCTGAGGGCCAGCGGCCGTGGGACGGTGTCGAGCCCCTGCGCCTGGTGACCCATCACTGGGGCGGCCACGAATACAAGGGCTTCGACGTCTACCGGCGCATCGACGCGATGCTGGCGGAAGAGGAATGGCGCGACCGCATCCAGTTCACCTATATCGGCAACCTGCCAGCGGGATTCGCCTTTGCCACGGCGCGATACATGCCGCCCCGCGACGGTCCCGCCCTGGCCGAGGTGCTGCGCAACCGGCACGTCTATGTCACCGCCTCGATCAACGAGCCGGCCGGCATGCACCACATCGAAGGCGCGCTGTGCGGCCTGCCGGTGCTCTACCGCGATAGCGGGGCCCTGCCCGAATACTGCGCCGGATACGGCGAGGCCTTCACCGGCCCCGAGGATTTTGAGGCGGCCCTGCACGCGATGATGAAGAACTACCTGGGCTGGACCGAAAGCATTGCCGCCTATCCCCACACGGCAAGCCGCATGTGCCGGTCCTATCTGGCGCTGTTCGACGATTTGATGGCGCGCCGCGATGCCATCGTCGGCGCCCGACGCCCGTGGCGCCATCCCCTTGCCCTGGCCCTCAATCAGGTGCCCTGGTGATGGCGGTGGGGGACTGGGGGTTGAAGGGGCTGGTGCGCCACGGCTGGTGCGCCGGATACGGCGCGCTGAACGCTCTTGGCCTTTATCGCGGTTGCGCCCATCCCGTCGCCTACGTCACCGAGAAGGCCAATTGGTCGATCCAGTGGGACGCCCGATCCTACGTCGCCGGGATAGAGGCCCGCCATCCCGGCACCGTTGCCGTGAGCCACCGGCCGCAAGCCTTGATCGGGCGGGTCGTCCATTTCGGCTCCCAATTCCATTGGGGCCAGTGGCGCCGCGCCCTCCCGGCCTCCAACCGCACCGTCGTCACCTATTACCACGGCAAGCCCGCCGACGGGCCCGAGATGGCCCGCCATGTCGATCACTTCCTGGCCAATGTGAAGCACCTGACCAAGGTGGTGACGGCGTCCGGCATGGTCGAGCGCCGTCTCCTCGACTGGGGGGTGGAGCGTTCCCGACTGGCGCTGGTGCCGCTCGGCGTCGACACCGCGCTTTTCCGTCCGCCCAACGCCGACCAGCGCCTGGCCGCGCGCGCCAAATGGGGCGTGCCCAAGGACGCGATTTGCATCGGGTCGTTCCAGAAGGACGGCGTCGGCTGGGGCCCGGGCCTGGAACCCAAGCTGATCAAGGGACCCGACGTCTTGGTTGACGCCGTCGCCCGCCTGGCTCGCGACTTTCCCGTCTTCGTCCTGCTCACCGGCCCGGCCCGGGGCTATGTGATAAAGGGGCTGGAAAGCCACGAAATCCCCTACCGCCATGTCTTTCTTGACGACTACCGCGCCATCGTCGGGTGCTACCACGCCCTTGATCTTTATCTGGTCACGTCGCGCGAGGAAGGCGGCCCCAAGGCGTTGTTGGAGAGCATGGCGTCGGGCGTGCCCCTGGTCGCCACGCGGACCGGCATGGCCGAGGACGTGGTCGAGGACGGCGCGAACGGCTATCTCGCCCCGGTGGACGACGTCGAAGCGATCGTCACCCGCGCCCGGTCGTTGCTCGGCGAGGGCGCCCCGGATTTCGCCGCCCGCGGACGCCTGACCGCCGAGGCCTACGATTGGTCCATCGTCTCCGAGGTCCTCTACGACAGCGTCTACCGGGAGCTTGTGGCGTGACCCGGCCGGGTTTGCGCGACCCCGGCGTCAAGGCGCTGCTGCGCGGCGTTTACCGGGCCGGGCTCGGCGTTCACCAACGGCTCAGTGCCGCGACGGCGGGCGGTGACGGCCAGCCGCGCCTTTATTACGGCGGCGCCCGGGCCGGCGACCGGGGCGGGCCGAAGGTGAAGATCGCCAAGCTGGCCAGCGCCTTTCCCGAGCATCGGTGGTCCTACAACCTGGTCTACGTTCTGAGCAACGCGCCTTATCTGCCGCCGACCGCGCTGCGCCGCTTGAAGGGGCGCGCCATCCCCATCGTCGGCAACCAGAACGGGGTCTTCTACGCCGCCTGGTACGGCGGCGACTGGGCGGGCGAAAACCGGCGCATGGCCGAGCCCTATCACCTGGCCGATCACGTCTTTCATCAAAGCGAGTTCTGCCGCCGCGCCGCCGAGCGCTTCCTCGGAGGTCGCGAAGGCGCGGGCGAGGTTCTTTACAACGCCGTCGACACAAAGCACTTCGTCCCCCGGCCCGGCGCGCGCGACGCCACGGCCCCCTTCGTCTTTCTGGTGGCGGGCAAGGTGCAGGCCCACCAGGGCTTCCGCGTCGAGGCGCCGCTGCAGGGCCTGGCGGCGGCCCGCAAACAAGGCCTGGATGCGCGCCTCATGGTCGCCGGCAACATCGATGCCGCCGTCCTCGGCCAAAGCCTGAAACTGGCCGATCGACTGGGTGTCGGCGCCCAATTCACCCACCTGGGGCCCTATCGCCAAGAGGACGCGCCGGCGCTGTTCGGCGCCGCCCACGCCTTCGTCACCGCCAACCATAACGATGCCTGTCCGACGACCGTCATCGAAGCGATGTCGTCGGGCCTGCCGGTGATTTATGCGGCCAGCGGCGGCGTCCCCGAATTGGTCGGCGGCGACGCCGGTGTGGCGTTGACGACCGGGGAAAGCTGGGACGAAATGCTGGTTCCCGAGCCTCAAGACATTGGCGACGCCATGCTGCGGGTGGCCGAGAACCACGCCGCCTTGTCCGCCGCCGCCCGGTCGCGGGCGGTCGAGCGCTTCGACCTCGGCGCGTGGCTGGAGCGTCATCGCCAGGTTTTCCAATCCCTGGTGGCGGGTCGTCATGGCTGAGGCGCCGCGCGTCAGCGTCGTCATCCCGTGCTTCAACGGCGGCGCCGATCTGCCGGGCGCCCTGGCCTCGCTGGATGCCCAGACGATTCGCGATTTCGAGGTCATCGTCGTCGATGACGGATCCGACGACGCGGCGACTCTTGGTGTCCTTGAGGGTCTGGACGGCGTCCAACTGGTGCGCCAGGAGAATTGCGGCCTGGCGGCGGCGCGCAATGCCGGCATGGCGGCGGCCGGGGGCGCGTTTGTGTTGCCCTTGGATTGCGACGACCGCCTTGAGCCGGCCTTTCTCGAAAAAACGCTTGCGGCCCTCGACGCCCAGCCCGACGCCGCCTATGCGTTTTGCCACCTGCGCCTCGCCGGCGAAAGAAGCGGCGTCCTTCGCAAGGAGTATAATTTTTTCACCCAGCTATTCCTCAACCAGCTGCCCTACTGTTTGCTCCTGCGCCGCGCCACCTGGGAGGCCGGCGGCGGCTATGACGAAACCATGCGCCAGGGCTACGAAGACTGGGAATTCAACATCCGCCTGGGCGGCGGCGGGCTGCATGGCGTCGCCGTGCCCGAGCCCTTGTTCGTTTACCGGGTCAGCGCCGGCGGCATGCTGCAAAGCCTTTCCAACCGCCTGCACGGCCAGCTTTGGCGCGCCATCCAGGAACGCAATCCGGCGCTCTATGGTCGGCGAGCTTTGGTCCGCACGTGGCGCCAATGGCGGGCCCGGCCGCGGGCCTACCCGGTCGGGCTCTTGTTGGGCCTAATCGCTACGCACCGGATATTGCCCGATGGCGCCTTTAATTGGCTGTTCGCCCGGCTGATGCGGTTCTCCGCCTCGGCGCGGCTCGAAAGGCGCTGAGCCATGTGCGGGATAGCCGGCTTCGTCGACGGGCGCCATGGCGGTGCGGCGTCGGGTCTTGAGGAACGGGCCCGGGCCATGAACCAGGCCTTGCGCCACCGGGGTCCCGACGACGGCGGTGTGTGGACCGATACCGAGACCGGTGTCGCCCTGGCCAACCGCCGCCTCGCCGTGCGCGATCTGTCCCAGGCCGGGCACCAGCCCATGGTGTCCGACGACGGCCGCCTGGTCCTGA
Organism: Rhodospirillales bacterium; assembly: GCA_030746775.1. Classification (GTDB taxonomy): domain Bacteria; phylum Pseudomonadota; class Alphaproteobacteria; order Rhodospirillales; family JASLLZ01; genus JASLLZ01. The sequence goes on from JASLLZ010000042.1 coordinate 7,985, forward strand.
CCTACAACGGCGAGATTTACGATACCGGCGAGTTGCGCGCAGCGCTGGAGGCCGCCGGACGGCGCTTTCGGGGCGGCTCGGATACCGAAGTATTGCTCCATGCCTGCGCCGAGTGGGGGGTGGCCGAGACCGTCTCGCGCTGCAACGGCATGTTTGCCTTCGCCCTTTGGGACCGCTTCGAGCACCGCCTTACCCTGGCCCGCGACCGTATCGGCATCAAGCCGCTCTACTGGGTCCGGGCCGACGGCCTTTTTCTCTTCGCCTCCGAACTCAAGGCCCTCGTCGGTGATCCGGGCTGGACTCCCGAGATCGACCGCGATGCCCTGGCCGCCTTCGCCCGGCTGTCTTACGTGCCGTCGCCGCTGTGCATCTGGAAAGGGGCGCGCAAGCTGGAACCGGGCACCATGCTCACTCTTGAGACCGGCAAGGAGCCGGCCATTACGCGCTATTGGGACATGGCGGACATGGCCGGACAAAAGCGCGACATCACCGATATGAACGAGGCCGTCGAGGGCCTGGACAGCCTTCTCGCCCGCGCCGTCGGCCGCCGCCTGGTGGCCGACGTGCCGGTCGGGCTGTTTCTTTCCGGCGGCATGGATTCGGCGCTGGTGGCGGCGCTCATGCGGGCCCAGGGTGCGGCGCCGGTAAAGACCTTTACCGTCGGCTTCGCCGAGACCGATTTCGATGAGTCGGCGGACGCCGCCCATGTCGCCGAATACCTGGGCACCGAGCACCACGCGATCAGGCTGTCGCCGGCCGAGACCCTGGATCATGTCGCCGAGGCGGCGCTGTGCTACGATGAACCGTTTGCCGATTCGTCGCAGATTCCGACCCTTCTGGTATCCCGCCTGGCGCGTCAAAGCGTCACCGTGGCGCTCAGCGGCGACGGCGGCGACGAGGTCTTCGGCGGTTACAACCGTTATGCCTGGGCCGAGCATCACTGGCCCAGGCTGAGCCGCATCCCGCTTGCCATCAGGCGTGCGGTGGCGGGCGCCACGACCGCCGTGCCGCCGGCGCTGTGGGATCGCCTGTCCGCCGTCCTGGGGGTCCGCCAAGCCGGAGAAAAGGCACACAAGGCGGCGGCCCTTCTGGCCCTCGACGACGAGGCCCAGGCCTATCGTCAACTCACCGGTCCGGGGATCGATACAAGGGGTCTGGTGCTTGGCGGGCGTGAGCCGCCCGCGCCCGCGCCGCCCGGCCTCGACGACGCGGTGGAGCGCATGCAGATGCTCGATACCGTCGGCTATCTGCCCGACGACATCCTGACCAAGGTCGACCGCGCCAGCATGTCCGTCGGCCTCGAGGTGCGGGTGCCGCTTCTCGACCACGAGGTCGTCGCCTTCGCTTGGCGCCTGGCGCGGCCGCTCAAGGTATCGGGCGGTGGCACCAAGCGGGTGCTTAGGGTCCTCGGCGAAAGGCATCTGCCGGCGGCGCTGTTCAGCGGCCGGCCCAAGTCCGGCTTCGCGGTGCCGATCGGCGCCTGGCTGCGCGGGCCGCTCTGCGAATGGGCCGGGGATCTGTTGAACGAATCGGCGCTGCGCGATCAGGGCATCTTCGATGCGGCCCTGGTCGGGCGCTGGTGGCGCGAGCACCAGTCGGGCCGCCGGCTGCGTCATCACGCCCTGTGGAACGTCCTCATGTTCCAGGCTTGGCGGCAAGGCCAGGCAGGCTCTTAGAAACCTGCTTGGGCGCGGTTCGCGGGCGCAGGTCCGCCTTCAAAAGGGACTCATAGACCTTGAGGGTTTCGGCAACGACCCGGTCCTGGTGGAATTCGCTCTCCACCAGGGCGCGGCTCTTCGCCCCCATGGCCCGGCGGCGTTTGCCATCGCGGAGCAGTGTCTCAAGGGCGTCGGCGAGGGACCGGGCATCGCGAATGGGGACCAAGAGGCCGTTTTCTCCGGGACGGACGATCTCGCGGCAGCCAGGAACGTCGGTGGCGACGATGGGCCGGGCGCAGGACGCCGCCTCGAGAAGGGATTTCGGCAGGCCCTCGCGATAGGACGGCAGGACGGCCACATGGGCCTGGCGCCACACCTCGGCGATCGAATCGCGATACCCCCACCACTGAACCAGCGCGTCGTCGTGCCATTCGCAAAGCTGTTCCTCGGAGATGCTGGTCGGGTTGTCGGGATCGGGCATGCCGATGAGCAGGGTCCGCACCTTGAGGCCCCGGCTTCTTAGAATCCGCGCCGCCTCGACCAGTTCCCCGACGCCCTTGTTCCACAACAGGCGCGACACCATGGCGACGGTGGGCACGCCGGGTGGGTCGGGTTGCGGCGGAAACTCAAGGAGATTGACGCCCGAGCCCCGGATCAGGCTGGCGCGGCCATGGCGGATGATACCGGCCCTCTCCAGGATTTCCATGTCGTTGGGATTTTGCACGATGATGCGGCTGTTGGCGCGCGACAAAAGCAGACGTCCGGTAATCCTGACCAGGGGTTGCAACACGGGGCGCAACCAATGTCCCGCCGTGAACACGAAGCCCAGTCCCGTCATCGCGTTGATCACCGCCGGCACCGACGCCAACCACGCCGCCAATGAGCCGTAGAGGCTTGGCTTGAGGGCCACGTGGTGGACCAGGTCGGGGCGTTCCTGGCGGTAGACCCTGACCAAGTTAACGATGGATTTTATCTCGGAGACGATGGAAACCTTACTGCGCGGCAGGAGGAAGGAAACCAGGCGGAAGCCTTCGCGGCCGAAGACATCCGCGTGATCGCGGGTGCGGGTGACGACGGTAACGTCGCATCCGGCGTCGCGCACCGCCCGCGCCAGGCCGAGGCGATGGGAGACGAAGTACCAGTCCTCGGTCACCAAATAAAGAACGCGAAGCTTTTTGCCCTGGTCGGTCACGTGTCGGTCTTCTAGTTTAGTTTCCGGTTTGCTGGAGCCTTTTCCGATCGTTCGCCCTCACGGAGGATGCTCTCGCATATTGGTTGTACGCTAATTCGTCGTCGCAAACGATACCGTTTGCCGGGGATTTGCTCTACGGGGACGACCTTACCATGCCGGTCCGGGTTTTGATCAACGCCCTTCACGCCAGAAGCGGCGGCGGCGTGACCTATCTTCGCAATCTGCTGCCCCGGCTTGGCGCCGATCCCGATCTTGAGGTCCATTTGTGCCTGCACGAGAACCAGGCGGCCGCCTTCCCCGAACCGGCAAAGGGTGTCCGCCTGCACAGCGTGCGGTTCCGCGACGGCTTCGTCCGGCGCCTGATCTGGGAGCAGACGGCGCTGCCCCTGTTGGCCAGGCGCATCGGTGCCGAGGTGACCTTTTCGCCGGCCAATTTCGGACCCTTGCTGGCCCCGGCCCCGGTTGTCTTGTTGCGCAATGCCGTGGCCGTCGGGGAAAGCGAGAGGCGCTTGTCGAAGTGCCTCTATTGGATAACCCTCGGCGCCATGACCCGGGTGTCGCTGCTGCGCTGCCGGCGCGCCGTCGCCGTATCCGAATATGCGCGGGACGCCCTTACCCGCCGCTTGCCGCCCAGGGTCGCCGGGCGCGTCGAGGTCATCCATCACGGCGTTGATCCTTTGTTTTCGCCGCCGCCGCCGGGCCAGGAGCGCGAGGACTTCGTGCTCGCGGTTTCCGATCTCTACATCCAGAAGAACCTGCACCGTCTTTTGGACGCCCTGGCCATCCTGCGGCCTGAATTTCCGCGCATCCGCCTGCGCATCGCCGGCGGCGCGCCCGACGCGGAGTATGCCCGCGACCTGCGCCGCACCGTTGCCGAACGCGAGCTTGGCGATCACGTGCGCTTCCTTGGTCACGTTGCGGTCCCGGCGCTTGCCGATCTTTACCGGCGTTGCGCTCTTTTCGTCTTTCCGTCCCTGGTCGAGACCTTCGGCAATCCTTTGGCCGAGGCCATGGCGTCCGGCGCCCCCATCGTCAGTTCCGATACCGCGGCCATGCCCGAGGTGCTGGGCGAGGCGGCGCTTTTCTTCGATCCCCGCGACACCGGGGCAATGGCCGAGCGCATCGCCGCCGCCCTCGGCGACGCCGATTTGCGCCGCCGTCTCGGCGCCCGCGCCCTCGACCGCGCCGCTCACTTCTCGTGGGACGAGACGGCGCGGCGCACCGCCCGCGTTATTCTTTCCTGTGCCGTCACCGCTTAACGAGGGACGGGTCGGCAAGAACCTGGCCCGAGTCCCAGATCGCCACCAGGCGGTTGCGGTACGTTTGCACGAACTCGGGCGATCCCTTGGCGATGCCATGATCGTGGTAGGCGATGATCTTGCCGGTGGGATGTGCCGCCGCCCAGGCCTTGACGTCGTGCTCCCAGGTTGGGTCGATGGGTTTCTCGAGGCGGCCCAGGAAGTGGTATTGGCCGTGATACTTGGAGACATGGGCGAGGGGGTGACCGGCGTGCTGTAACTTGTCGACGTGTCGGGCCAGGGGTTTCAGATCGAAGGCGCGGGCCAGATAGGGCGCCGCCGTCAGGTGGGCGGCGATAACCAAAAGGACGGCGGCGACGGTCAGTGTCATGGTGCGGCGAAAGGGATCGCCAAGGGGAAAAAGAACGACGAATGCCGCGGCGGCGGCGGCCGGTAATCCGTTGAGAGGCGCCAACTCCGCGGTCCAGCCGGGCAGCAAGCCGTCGGTCGCGCCACGCGACGCCCCGGCCGCGACAAGCCCGGCGACGACGACAATCATGAGCACGGCGACGGCCACGGCGTCGAAACGCCGCCTCTCGCCGGCGTTCGCGATGGCGATGGCGATGAGCAGGGCCGCCGCCGGCAGGCTGGAGATCAGGTAATGGGGCTGCTTGCCGCTGATCGCCGACAGCCCGGCGAGGGTGAGGATCCCCCAGGCCAGGCAGAAGCGCCCGCCCCGTTCGGCCACGATGCCGCGACCCAGGCCGCGCCACACCGGCGGCCACAGGATCCAGGGCAGAATGGCGGCCGGCGCCACCAACAGATAGAACCACCAGGGACCACCGTGGGCGAAGGAATCGGTGATGCGCCCCGCCGTCTGGTCCCACAGGATGGCGCCGGCGTAGGCTTCGCCCCCGGCCCTTGCCGCGGGCAGGGCCCAGGCCAGGGCCAGGGCCGCACCGAGGATCACGGCAGCACCGAGACCGGCGTACCAGGCCGGCCACGAGGACGGCCGCCGGGAGCCGGCCCAATAGGGCGCGGCGAGCGCCACCGGCAGGACGTGGACCAAGATCACCGGCCCCTTGGCAAGGATGCCCAGGCCAAGCGCCAGCCCGGCGATCGCCCAGCCCCGCCAGCCGCCGGGTCGGCACGCCTCATTGACGCCGATGAGGGCGGCCAGGGTGAAAAACCCGACCACCATGTCGAAGAAAGTAAGGGTGGCGGCGGCGCCCCAGAACAGGCCGCCGGCCAGGATTATCGGCGCCAGCATCGCCGCCTCCGGGCGGTCGGGCCACAAGCGCCGCGCCAACATGTGCGTCAGCACCAGATTGCCGAGGGCGAACAACGGCGCCACCAGACGCCCGGCGACTTCACTGACGCCAAACAGCGCCCAGCTCAGATTGATCAGCCAGAACAGGAGCGGCGGCTTGTGGCTGTAGGGCTCGCCGTTGAGATGGGGGACCAGGAACTCGCCGGTTGTCCACATTTCCCACGCCACGCCCAGGTAACGGGTCTCGTCGACCGGCAACAGGGGGCGGGTGGCCAGCGCCGTCACGACCAACGCCAGCCAGGCGGCGGTCCACAGCGCCGGCGACCAGCCCTTGGCGGTCATGGCGCGCCGCTCACCGCCACAGGCCGCGGGTATCGATGACGGTCTTGCCCTCGAGACGCTCGGGCGCGACGGCCTTGAAGGGCTTGTGATCGACCAGCAGGACGACGACGTCGGCCGCTTCGAGGGCGCGGTCCAGGTCCACCGCGGTGACCCGGTCCAGTGTCTCCAGGCATTCGGGCAGATGGCGGACATGGGGTTCGACGACCAGGATGTCGCCTTTCCCTTGCGTCGCCAGGATGCGCACGATCTCGACCGCCGGACTTTCCCTGAGGTCGTCGATATCGGCCTTGTACGAGAGTCCCAGACAGGCGATGCGGGGCGCGGGGAATTCGGCCGCCGCCGCCAGAATGCGCGCCGCCACGTGGGCCGGCTTGGCGTCGTTGACGGCGCGGGCGGCGCGCATCAAGGGCGTCTCGCCGGGCGCCGAATCGATAATGAACCACGGATCGACCGCGACGCAGTGGCCGCCGACGCCGGGACCGGGTTTCAGGATGTCGACGCGCGGATGGCGGTTGGCCAGGTCGGCCACGTCCCACACGTTGAGACCCAGGCGGTCGCAGACCAAAGACAGTTCGTTGGCAAAGGCAATGTTGACGTCGCGGTAGGAATTCTCGGCCAGCTTGACCAGTTCGGCGGTGCACGCCGTGGTGATCAGGCACTCGCCGTTGACGAAGCGGCGATAGAGGCCCTCGGCCCGCTCGGCGCACAAGGGGCTTACCCCGCCGATCACCCGGTCGTTCTGGGCAAGTTCCATCAACACGCGCCCGGGCAGCACGCGCTCGGGGCTGTGCGCCACTTGCACGTCGGCTTCGGAACCGGCCTGGTGGGGAAAGCGCAGATCGGGCCGCGCCTTGGCCAGCCACGCGCAAAGGGCTTCGGTGGTGCCCACCGGCAGGGTCGATTCGATGATCACAAGGTCGCCCTTCTCCAGCACCCCGGCGATGCTCTTGGCCGCTTCCTTCAGGTACGACAGGTCGGGCTTGTGGTCGTCGACGAAGGGTGTCGGCACGGCGATGATGAAGGCGCCCGCCGGCGCCGGCCTGGTGGCGGCCTTGAGCTTGCCCCGCGCCACGGCGCCGTTGACCAAGATGTCGAGATCGGGCTCGACGATATGGACCTTGCCTTGGTTGACCAGTGCCACCGTTTCGGCGTTGACGTCGACGCCAAGGACGTCGAAGCCCCGGCTCGCCAGGATCGCCGCCGTCGGCAGGCCGACATAGCCCAGGCCGACGACGCAGACGGTGTCATGTTTTGGCTTCACGCAGGACCTCCTTGACGATTCGCGCACTCGCCTTGCCGTCGCCGTAGGGGTTGTGGGCGGCGCTCATGGAGCGATAGGCGGCCTGGTCGGTGAGCAGCTTCTCGGATGCGCCGACAATGGCCTCGGTGTCCGTTCCGACCATTTTGACGGTCCCCGCTTCGACGGCCTCGGGGCGTTCGGTAACGTCGCGCATGACAAGGACCGGCTTGCCCAGCGACGGGGCTTCTTCCTGGATGCCGCCCGAATCGGTGATGATGAGATGGGCCCGGTTCATCAGGAACACGAAGGGCAGATAGTCCAGGGGTTCGGTCAAGTGGATGCGCGGCTGGCCACCGAGCAGCCGGTGCACCGGGGCCAGGACGTTAGGGTTGAGGTGGACCGGATAGACGATCTGGACGTCGTCGCGCGCGCCGAGGCGGGCCAGGGCGGCGCAGATGCGCTCGAAACCGGATCCAAAACTCTCGCGCCGGTGACCGGTGACCAGGATCAGGTTCCGACCCTCGTCGAGGAACGGAAAGCGGGCCGCGTGGGCGGCGCTGAGGGCGTCGTCACTCCCGAGAAGCCCGACGACGTGCAATAGCGCGTCGATCACGGTGTTTCCGGTGACCTTGACGCGGTCCTCGCCGATGCCCTCTTGACGCAGGTTGCGGGCCGCGCCTTCGGTCGGCGCGAAGTGCAAGTCGGCCAGCGCGTCAGCCAGCCGGCGGTTCATCTCCTCGGGCCACGGCGCCGCCATGTCGCCCGTGCGCAGGCCGGCCTCGACATGGGCGACCGGGATCTTGCGGTAGAACGCGGCCAACGAGGCGGCCAGGGTCGTCGTCGTGTCGCCGTGGACCAGCACGCGATGGGGCTTGAAATCGTCGAGAACCCGGCCCAGCCCGACCAGGACGGCCTGGGTGATGTGGGTAAGGTCCTGGTCGGCGCGCATGATGTCCAGATCATAGTCCGCCGCGATGGCGAACAGCGCCAGAACCGGGTCCAGCATGTCGCGGTGCTGGGCGGTGACACAGACCCGTGACTCGATGCCGGTCTCGGCCGCCAAGGCCTTGACCACCGGCGCCATCTTGATGGCCTCGGGCCGGGTTCCGAATACGCTGAGGATTCTCATGCCTGCCGATACGCCTTTCACGGTTCACATATCGCGGCGCCGCGGTTTGCGCAAGAACGGCTTATCCTTCGACCAGCGATCGCCGGTGGCGCCCGGGCCTGTTGTCCGGGTCATCGGGGGCGGTTATTATTGCCTGACAGTACGCCGTGAAACAGCGCCAGGGCTTCTGTCAAATGTCCGTTCGAATGCGTCTTACACTGGTTTGCGCCGTGGCGGCGCTTGTCTTTTCCCTTGGCTCGCCGCCCAGGGCCAGGGCGGAAGCGGCCTTCGTCGGCATGCAGGTGCAGGGTATCACGCCGGTCGTCGCGGCGGCCCTGGGATTGGACAGCGTCGGCGGCGTCTTGGTGCGCGACGTGGCCCTGGGCGGACCGTCGGCCGAGGCGGGCTTTCTGCGCGGCGACCTGATCCTCCGCTTCGCCAGGCGCGACATAGACACCTTCGAGACCCTGGTCGCCGTGGTAACGGGCTTGAAGGCCGGCCAAAGCGTCAAGGCAACGGTCCTCAGGAACGGCGCCAAAATCGAGCTGACCATGAAGACCGGTGTGTGGCACCCGTCGTGGCGTATCGCCGACGGCGCCTTCGCCACCCTTCCCGCTGTCGGCCTGACCCTTGCCGCGCTGACCAAGAAAACCAAGGACGTCTTCTCTCTGCGCTGGGGCTCGACCGGCGTCGTGATCACCTTGATCGATCCCGAAAAGTCCGCCGACATGGACCTGCAACGCGGCGAACTGATCCTCCAGGTCAATCAGGAAACCGTATGGATGCCCGACCAGGTGCTCGCCAAATACCGCGAGGCCAAGGCAAAGGGGCTCAAGAAAATCCTGCTGTTGGTCGAGGGCACCGGCGGTTTCCGGTTTTCCCTGCTACCAATCCGCTAAGACCTCAACAAACACCCGTCTTTTGGCACGCCGCGCGGGCATCGGCGACCACGTCGTTCAGGACGTCGGCCGTGATGGCGCCGGGGAACAACCGGTTGCCGATGACGAAGGTGGGGGTGCCGCCGATGTTCAAGGAATCGGCCAACTGTAAATTCCGTCGCAGGATCGCCTCGATCTCGGGGTCGGCCATTGCCTGGCGCAGACCCTCGACATCGTAACCGCTGGCGGCGGCAAGCGTCATGACCTTCGATTCGGGAAGGCTTCCGCGGTTTTCCATGAGGGCGGTGTGAAAGGCCATATATTTGTCCTTGTCCACTCTCCACGCCGCCTGGGCGGCGCGCGACGCGACCACGGACTGGGGCCCCAGAATGGGAAATTCCTTGAACACGTAACGGATATTTGGGTCCTCCTTCATCAACGCCATGACGGTCGGCAAAACCTCCTTGCAGAAGCCGCAGCGATAGTCGAAGAACTCGACGATGGTCACGTTGCCGTCCGGGTTGCCGCCGACGGGCGAGGACGGATCGTTCTCCAATTCGTCGCGCCGCGCCGCCAGATTGACCTGGGCGCGGTCCTTGGCCGCCTGCTCTTCCTTGGCCTGGAAGGCGCGGATGGCCTCGATCACGACCTCCGGGTTCTCTTGCAGATAGGCGCGCACCACCTCTTCCACCGCTTTCCTTTGCCCGATGTCCAGGGCGCCTGTGCCGGTCAGGGCGAAGGTCAAAAGCGCCGTGGCCGTCACGGCAAGGGCGGCAATGAGGATTCGAAGCCTCATGGTTTCCTCTCCGCTAAATCCCGATCGACCGCCCAATGATGGGCCAGGCGGCGGGGCGGGACAAGGGCCGACGGCCCCGTTCGGCGCGGAGTCACGCGATTTTGATTGCGGCCCGCCGCTCGCCGCCAAGCGCCTATTCGCCACCAAGAAGACGAAAGGGAAAGCCGGTGATATACTTCCCGTCCCTGTCCCACGGCTGCCTGATCAACCGATGAAACGCTGCGCCGCGATTATCTTATGTCTTGCAATTCTTGGCGCCTGTTCGGACGCCCGCATCCTGGACGGCGACGCCAACGTGGTCTGGGTCAAGGAGAACCTCGTCCTGCCCGGCGCCCCCGACGAGGTGGCGGCCCGCCACTGCGCCCAGTTCGGAAAAAAAGCGGTCTATGAAAGGACCCTTGATCTGGGCCGCGACGCGCTGACGCCGGCCCGGGTCTACGCGTGTCGCTAGAGAATTTTCCGTTCACACGCGCTCACCGTAAATTCCCTAACTGTTTAATTTAGCCGCAAATACGTCGTCGCGGATTTAACCATCCGCTCGGGAATTGCTCTAAACGCGACGTTAAATTCGGGCCCTTTCCGATTCATCAAATGTCAACGACTCGGCGCTAGCATTCCTTGATCACGACCAAGGAGGCTTCAATGCGCTATTCGGTTCGGTACTACGCGGCGTCCAGGCAGTGGTTCGTCATCGACTCCGCCGTCGGCATCGAGGTCGTCGGCATCTACGGCTCCAAGGACGCGGCGGTCAGCCACGCCAAAAAAAGCGAAGAGAAGTGGCTCAGGTACGGCCGCGCCGGCGCGAGCGGCTTGCGTCCGGCGGCCTGACCGCCCGCCATCCGGGCAGCCAGCGACTCCTTGATATTCAGGCCGAGGAGGAGGCGAAATGCGCTACACCATTCGCTACGACACCGACAATCAAAAATGGACGGTCATCGATACCGCCCTGGCCGACCAGAAGGTCGGCGTGCACCAGACGGCGCAAGCGGCCGTCTACCATGCCTTTGCCGAACAGGACCTGTGGCGGCGCCACGATCCGGCCACCGAACGGCCGGCCCCCCCGATGGCGTGAGGCCGTCGCCGGCCCGCTTGCGTCCATCGTCGCGGCCGGCGCCGATCGGGCGCGCCGTCAACCGTCCGGCGGGAACGTTTTGACAGGTCTTGGGGAAGTGTCTACCGTTCGCCGCTTGGCTGACGCAGGACCGGATCCCGGAAAGGCCCATGAAACTCGACCCCATCCTCCTCGAGATTCTGAACACCAAGGTCTCGGCGGCAGCCGACGAGATGTACTACACCCTCAAGCGCGCCTCGCGCTCCATCTACGTCAAGGAAGCGGCCGACTTCGCCACCGCAATCTTGGATGTCGACGGCCAATTGTTCGCCCATCCGCCGTCCGCCACCTTCAACTTCCTGATTGACACCAACTACGCCGACACCATCCGCGCCGTGCCCGACGTCGCGCCCGGCGACGTTATCTTCACCAACGATCCCTATTTCTCCAACGGCCTGTCGACGCATCTTCCGGACCTACACATGATCCGGCCCTATTTCCACCGCGGCCGGGTCGTCGCCTACGGCTGGTGTTTTGTCCATTGCACCGATATCGGCGGCGCCGTGCCGTCGTCGATCGCGCCGTCCCTGCACGAGATTTTTCAAGAAGGTTTACGCGTGCCGCCCATGAAGCTGATCAAGAAAGGCGTGCCGAACGAAGACCTTTTCAACCTTGTGATGGCCAATAACCGCACGCCGGACGTCAACATGGGCGACATCAAGGCCATGCTGGGCTCGCTTGAGACCGGCGCCCAAAGGGTCGCCGACATCATCGAGCGCCACGGCGTCGATGATTTTCTCACCGGCCAGAAGGACTTGCAGGACTACTCGGCGGACAAGGCGCGCGACGTATTGCGCCGTATCCCCGACGGAACCTACGAATTCTGGGACTTCATGGACGACGACATGGTCAGCGCCATCCCGCTCAGGATGCGGGTCAAGCTCGAGGTGCTGGACGGCCGGCTCAACATCGACCTGACCGATACCGACCCGCAGGTGGCGGCGTCCTACAACGTGCCCACCATGGGCGGGCGCAACTACTGGATTACTTTCCGCTTGACCAGTTTTCTCACCACCTACGACCAATCCATGGCCAAGAACGCCGGGCTTTACCGCTCGATCACCGTCACCAACCCACCGGGCACGGTGATGAATGCCGAGTTTCCCGACGCGGTGGGCAACCGGGCGGCGCCCGGGCGGCGTGTCGCCGACGCCATAAACGGGGCCGTCCTCAAGGCACAGCCGGGGCTTTTGCCGGCGCCGTCGGGCGGAATTTCGACCCCCTTCGCCCTGGCCGAGTTCGAGGCCGACGGCGCCAAGCGCACGGTGCAGGTGATCGAACCCATGCGCGGCGGCATGGGGGCGCTGGACGGCCAGGACGGCGTCGATGCCCGCGACAATTCCATGAACAACATGCAAAACCACCCCCTGGAGACCGTCGAGGCGGATTCGGGCGTTATCATCCGCCAATACGACCTGCGTCCCGATTCCGGCGGTCCCGGCAGGTGGCGCGGCGGCGTCGGGCAGGTCATCACGACCGAGATCCTGCGCGACGGCAGCACCGTCCTGGCGCGCGGCATGGAAAGACTGCGCTTTCCGTCATTCGGCGTCTTCGGCGGCAAGCCGGGCCGGCCGGTGCGGGCGTTCTTGAACCGCGGGCTGGCGGGCGAGCGCGAATTGAGCAAGATCGACCAGCTGGCGGTCAAGGCGGGGGACCGGATAACCTTTCTCATGCCCGGCGGCGGCGGTTACGGCGATCCATATCTGCGCGACCCGGCCAAGGTTCTGAGCGACGTGGAGCTGGGCTTCGTCAGTCCCGGGGCGGCGGCCCGCGATTACGGCGTCGTCGTCAAGGGCGGCGCCGTCGGCGCGGCGGCGACCAAGAAGCTGCGTCAAGGCCGGGTGAAGGAGAACCTGCGCGCCGACTTCGACTTCGGTCCCGAGCGCGACGCCTGGGAAGCGGTCTTCGACGACGCCACCGTGAGCAAGCTCAACCGGGCCCTCTATGCCATGCCCAAATCGGTGCGCCAGAGCCTGCGCCGGCGCATTTTCGAGCATGCCGTGGGAGACCTGCCGGTGGCCGGCGGCGGGCGCACCCTGGCCAGTGTCATGGCCGATCCGGACGCCATCCGGGCGCGCCTCGCCGAGGTCATGAACGAAATCTTCGGCGCCGAGGAAGAGCGGGCGCTGGCGGCCAAATAAATCGGCGACAACCAAGAAAAATTCCGGAGGGCGATATGAAACTCAATCCCATTTTGCTGGAAATCATGGGTGCCAAGGTGGCGGCGGTCGCCGAGGAGATGTACTTCGCCCTGCAACGCGCGTCACGCTCGGGCTACGTCAAGGAGGCGGCCGATTTCGCCACCGCCATCTTGGATACCAAGGGGGAAATATTCGCCTATCCGCCCTCGGCCACGTTCAACTTTCTCATCGATTGCAATTACGCCTCGACGATCCGCGCCGTGCCCGACGTCGAGCCCGGCGACGTGATCGTCACCAACGATCCCTACCTTTCGGAGGCGATGTCGACCCATCTCCCCGACGTTCACCTGATCCGGCCCTATTTCCACAAGGGCCGGGTGGTGGCCTACGGCTGGTGCTTCGCGCACCTTTCCGACGTCGGCGGCGCGGTGCCGTCGTCGATGTCGCCGGCCTTCACCGAGATCTTTCAGGAAGGACTGCGCATCCCGCCCATGAAGATCGTCGAACGCGGTGTCTTCAACCCCAATTTCGTCAAGATTTTCACCGCCAACTGCCGCACGCCGGAGGTCAACATGGGCGATCTTCGGGCCATGGTCGGCTCGATGGAGATCGGCGCCCAGCGGGTCGCCGACGTCATCGATCAGCACGGCGTCGATGCCTTTCTTACCTGCCAGGGCGACCTTCAGGACTATACGGCAGCCAAGGCGCGCGAGGTGCTCAGGCGCCTGCCCGACGGCGCCTACGATTTTTGGGACTACATGGACGACGACATGATCTCGCGGGTGCCGGTGCGGGTGCGCGTCAAGATGACGGTCAAGGACGGCCACGTTCACCTCGACCTCACCGATTCCGATCCCCATACCAAGACCGCCTACAACGTTCCGACCAACGGCCAGCGCAATTATTGGATCAGCTTTCGCCTGACCAGCTTTCTCACCACCTACGACCAGACCATGTACAAGAACGCCGGGCTCTATCGCACCATCACGGTCGATAATCCGAAGGGCACCGTCTTTCACGCCGAGTTCCCGGACGCCGTTTGCATCCGGGCCAGCGCGCCGTGGCGGCTGTCGGACGCGGTCGCGGGCACCATCTTGAAGGCGGCGCCCGACCTGATGTGCGCGGTGACGGGCGGCACCATGATGCCGTTTGCCCTGGCCGAATACACCGCCGACGGCGGGCGTATCGTCAACGTCATTCAGCCCCTGCGCGTCGGCATGGGCGCCTTTCGCGGCCGCGACGGCGTCGACGGGCGCGACAATTCGATGAACAACATGCGCAACCACCCCCTGGAGATGGTCGAACACGATTCGGGCGTGGTGATCCGCGATTACGACCTGCGCGCGGACTCCGGCGGTCCCGGCCAATGGCGCGGCGGCGTCGGCCAGCAGTTGACCTTGGAAATCCTGCGCGACGGCGGCATCATCGTCGCCCGCGGCATGGAGCGCATGCGCTTCCCGCCGTGGGGCGTCGACGGCGGACAGCCGGGCGTGGTGCTCAAGGTGGTGCTGAACCAGGGCCGGCCGGACCAACGCGAGGTCGGCAAGATCCACGAACTCCACGTCAACGCCGGCGACACCCTCACCGTCCTCATGCCGGGCGGCGGCGGTTTCGGCGATGCCTTCCTGCGCGACCCCGAAGCCGTGCTCAAGGACGTGATCCTGGGCTTCGTCAGCCGCGCCGGCGCCAAGCGCGACTATGGCGTCGTTATCAAGGGCAATGCCGTCGATGCGGCCGCCACCAAGACCCTGCGCCAGGGCCGCAAGCGCGGCAACGTCGGCGCCGACTTCGGCTTCGGACACGAGCGCCTGGCCTGGGAAGCGGTGTTCGACGACGCCACCATGGCCGACATCAACCGAGGCCTCGGGGATCTGCCCAAGTCGGTGCGCCACGACCGTCGCCGGCGCCTTTTCGAAGACGCCGTGCCGGGGCTTTCGAAAGGCAACAAGACCCTGGCCAAGTTGCTGGCCGATCCCGACGCCGTGCGCGTCCGCCTGCGCCGCGCCATGAACGACGCCTTCGCCGAATAAAAAAGGGCGGCCCGGTGAAGGGCCGCCCTTGGATGGTGTGCCTTTTCCGGCTTACTTGACCCTTCTTTTTCGGCCCTCCTTACTTGACCTTGGTGACGTGCCGCGCGTGGGTCACTTCCATGAGCCGGGGCTGGTAGGTGATGCCCTTGCGCATGGCCCAGATATTGACCTGATAGTGCAAGGGTATGATCGCCTGGTCGCGCATGTACATGGCGCCGACATCTTGCACAATCTTCTCGCGCTTGGTGGCATCAAGGGTCTCGATGGCCTCGCGCAGGATGGCATCGATGCGGCCGTTGGAGTAGCGCCCGTTGTTGGCGTGGCCGAGCGCCTTCTCCTTGTCCGTGGTGTGGACCAGCATCCAGTGCTGGGACATGGTCTCGCCGGTCGCCGTGCCGAAGCCCAGCATGAAAACGCTGAAGGCCGGCGTCTTGCGATCGCCGCCCGAGCGCGACTTGGCGAAATAGACCGCCTTGGGCATGGTCACCAGTTCCGCCTTGATGCCGACGCGGGTCAGCATGGCGGCGACCGCCTCGCAGATCTTGGCGTCGTTGATGTAGCGGTCGTTGGGGCAGTGCATGGTGATCCGAAAGCCGTCGGCCAGGCCGACGCTGGCCAGCAGCTTCTTGGCGCCCTCGGGGTCGTAGGGTTCGGGCTTGAGGTCGGGGTTGTAGCCGAACATGCCGATGGTGGCGATCTGCGCCGCCGCCACCGCGTTGCCTTCCATCACCCGGTCGACGATGCCCTTGCGGTTGATGGCCTTGGAGAGGGCCTTGCGCACTTCCCACTTTCTCAGCGGATTGGGGAAAAGGGGCTTGCCGTCGTTATCGAAGACGTAGGGCGAGATATCGCGGTCGCTGTCCATCATCAGCATGATGATGCGTTCGCCGGCGACCTGGACGACACGCAGCTTGGGGTCGTCCCGCAGCCTTTGGACGTCGGTCGTCGGCACCTGATCGATCATGTCCACGTCACCGTTGAGAAGCGCCGCGATGCGGGAAGGTCCCGACTTGATGGGCTTGAAGGTGACGCGATCCCACTCCGGCATCTTGCCCCAGTAGTTCGGGTTGCGCGCGACGACGAAGCGGTCTCCGCGCATCCACTCGGCGAACTTGAAGGGACCGGTGCCGTTGGCCGCCTTGCCCGAATTGAAATCGTCGACGGAGGCCGCATTGGAGTAGATGTAGAGGACCGACATCTCGTTGGGCAGCAACGGGTACGGCTTGCCGGCCGAGATGTGGACCGTGTAGTCGTCGACCTTCTTGTAGGTCTTGTCGCGCACGTAGGCGCCCGATGCCGCGCCGACCCCTTCTATGCCCTTGGCATGGTCGAAGGTCGTGATGATGTGATCGGCGGTAAAGGGCGTTCCGTCATGGAACTTGACGCCCTTGCGCAGCTTGAACTCCCAGGTCTTGTCGTCGACCGGTTTCCACGATTCGGCGAGGCCCGGCGTCGGCCGGTTCTGATGGTTCATCTCGACCAGGTTGTTGAACATATGGGCGGCGATCTGCTGGTTGGGCGTCGTCACCCAGTAGTTGGGATAGGCCGACGTGGTCTCCTGGCTGACGCCGATGGTCAGGTTTTCGGCCGTCGCCGCGCCCGATATCAGCGTCGCCGCGAGGCCGCCCGCGATAGCGGCTGAAATTGCTTTCATTGGTCATCCTCCCTGTAAAGTGAATCGCCGCCCATGGCGGTTGCCGTCGGTTTTTCCCGACAACAGCCGCTTGCGGCGCCGAATAATGGAATTAAACCGTCAGGAGCGAAGAACTGTCAACCGCGACGAGACGAAGACACGGGCCGTTGGCGACGCCCGGCTGGTCGTGATATGAAGCCCCAACGGATGGAACCGGTCAACCAGGACGGGAGAAAACTCGATGGCTTTCCTTGGCAAGACAGTGTTCGACTACCGGCGCTCTTTGATGCGCGCCTTGATGGAGCGCCACGACCTCGATGCCCTGGCCTTCACCGACGCGGACTTCTTCCAGTTCGCCACCAACTTCCACACCGACGTCAGACCCTGGGAGCGTCCGATCATCGTCGTCATGCCGGCCGAGGGCGAGCCCTTCGCCGTCATGAACGAGCTGTCGACCAACCACATCAAGATGGCCCAAGAGCGCGATACCCTCTGGGTCGCCGACATTACGTTATATGCCGAACACCCGCATCTCACCGGCCGTCTGCCCTTGGTCGTGCAATGGCCCGAACTGGTCGCCGACCGGCTTGCCGGCCATGGCCTGGCGAAGGGGCGCATCGGCATCGACGGCGGCGGATCCTTGATGCGGCGCGTCGGCGATCTGTCGCCCGGCGTGGATTTCGTGCCGCTTGGCGCCGCCATGCGGGAATTGCGCTGGGTCAAGCACGCCGACGAGATCGCCGTCATGCGCCAGGCAGCGGCGCTGTCGGACTGGGGACAGGACCTGTATCGCGAGAACATCCGCCCCGGCCGCCTGGTGCAGGAGATGGATAGCGCCATAAACGCCCTCATGGTGGAGGAGGGCGCGAGGCGATTTGCGGGAGAAAACCTGGAAGCGGGCTGTTGGAGCATCGGCGGTCCCGCCACCTCCTCGCCGCACGGCAACGGCGCGCCCACCGGCCAGCGCATCGAGAAGGGTCACGGCCTGATCAACTTCGTCAACCCCAGGCTCAA
Source organism: Rhodospirillales bacterium (assembly GCA_030746775.1). Lineage (GTDB taxonomy): Bacteria > Pseudomonadota > Alphaproteobacteria > Rhodospirillales > JASLLZ01 > JASLLZ01. The sequence continues at coordinate 25,636 of JASLLZ010000042.1, forward strand.
TAGTCTCAAGGTCGAGAACGAGCGTACCTGGTTCTGCGGCAAGCCGTCGGCCAAGCAGAAGGCGGCCTATGAGGCGGCCCGGGAGGCCAGTGCCGCCGGCGCCGCCCAGGCGGTGACCGGCAACCCGGTGTCGGCCATCGATGCCGCCGCCCAGGCGGTGATAGAGAAGGCCGGCTTCGGCGATTACATCCTGCACCGGACCGGTCACGGCATGGGTACCAACGGGCACGAATTTCCCGAAGACATGGCCTTCAATCACCGGCCGCTGCTGGCCGGCGAGGTATACTCTTCCGAGCCCGGCATCTACATTTATGGCCTCGGCGGTTTCCGTACCGACGATACGGTGGTCGTCGGCGAGAAGCCCGAAGTGCTGACCAAGGCACCAAGCGACATCGAAAGCCAGACGATTACGTAAGCGCCGCCCGGGGGCACCGCCGGCGGCGCCATTTCCCCACTCTTGCGAACCCGAACCCATGGAGAGACGGATGAACGCGGACAAACCGAAGAAAATCGGCCTTATCGGCTACGGCATGATCGGCGGCGCGATCGCCAAGGCGGCCCGTGACGATGGCTTCGCCGAGGTCGCCTTCGTGCACGGCCTGGACCAGGGCGAGGCGGCCGAGGCCCTTCCCGAAGTGCCCTTCCTTGACGAGCTCTCGGCGGTTGCCGGTCAGGACGTGGACCTGGTTGTCGAGGCGGCGACCGCCGACGTGGTGAGCGCCATCGCCCTCGACGTCCTCAAGCAACGCGACATGCTGACCTTCACCATGACGGCATTTTCCAACGACGATTTTCGTGAAGCGGTGCGCGAGCAATGCCGCGCCTCGAACACCCGGCTCTACATCCCCCACGGCGGTATCCTGGCCCTCGACGGCATCAATGACGGGAGTACGGTGATCGACGAGATCAAGATCACCACGACCAAGGCACCCAGGAACCTGGGCCTCGAGGACCTGGCGACCGAAGGCGTGATCTATGACGGGCCGACCCGCGCCGCCTGCGACGTCTTTCCGCGCAACGTCAACGTTCATGCCTGCATAGCCCTTTGCGGCATCGGCTTCGACCGCACCCACTCCATCATCGTCGCCGACCCCGAGACGACCAAGATGGCCCACGTCATCGAGGTCAAGGGCGACGGGCTGGAATGGCGGATCGAGATCGCGGCGACCGCCGGCAGCGGCGTCACCGGCGTCTACACGCCGGTCTCGGGCATCAACACGGTGAAGCGCATCGTTTCGCAAGACTACGATATCGTCCTCGCCTGAGGCCGCTGTAAAGAGCCAATCAAGTTGACCGGATCATGTAGCACGAGTCCAAAGGCGGGGTTTCCATCGGCCAGGTAGCGGGCGAGGTACCGCAGCCCGTGGAAGAGGGCCAAGGTCGCGTCCGGGTAGTGTTGGACGTGGACCTCGGCCTTGACGTAGTACGGCTTGAGCGGCCCCATCCGCCGTTCCAACAGACCTGCTTCGCCCTTGATCTTCGTAGCACCGTCACCAGCGCCAGAAGGTCCGCTCGCTCACCCCAAGCAACTCGGCCGCTTTCAATCGGCTCATCTCCTGTGCCTCGAACTGCCTCGATGCATCGCGAAACCTCAACACGCGCGCACCTTATAAAACTTCCGTCCAACACATCCGACCCCACTTCCACCCATAAGCGGCCATAAAATCGGTCAAATCGTCTGCTACCTACACCAAGGGTGATGACGGTTGCGAAGTAGACGCGCGACAGCCTAGGGTCCAGACTCATTCAAATCCAATAACAGATGAGGGCAACGAGACATAGGGCGGCGAGAAAGTTTTGCGC
>JASLLZ010000043.1 GCA_030746775.1 Rhodospirillales bacterium
TCGCACGAAACTTCCTCTCTGCTGTCCTCATCGCCGCAATCGTCATATGGTGGATTAATTGAGTCTGGAGCCTAGCGGAGACCGTGGATTTGTCACGTTCAGTCAGCGACCTGCCATACGCGCTCGCCCATCACGAGGAATTGGCGGCGCGCATCGAGGGTAAGCGCCTTGCCGTCTTTCTCGATTTCGACGGCACCCTGTCGCCGGTCGCCGAGCGGCCCGACGCGGCTGTCATCTCGGAATCCATGCGCGACATCGTTTCGGCCTTGTCGGAACGCTGCCCGGTCGCCATCGTCAGCGGCCGCGACCGGACCGACGTTCACCAGCGGATCGGGCTCGACACCCTGTTCTACGCCGGCAGCCACGGCTTCGACATCGCCGGACCCGCCGATCGGCCCATCCGCCACCAGGAGGGCACGGCCTTCAACGCCGAGATCGAAGCGGTGGAAGGCAAGCTGCGTCGTGCCTTAAAGGCCGTGGATGGCGTGCTCTTGGAGCCCAAAACGGCTTCGCTCAGCGTTCATTACCGTCTCGTCCGGCCGGCCGAGCGGGCGACGGTCGAGGGCGCGGTCAGGCGGGTCCTGGTCGATCACCCCGGCCTGCGCCTTATGTTTGGCAAGATGATTTTCGAGATCCAGCCCAGGCTCAACTGGAACAAGGGCAGCGCCGTGCTGTGGCTGTTGCGGACCTTGGAACTAGACGGCCCCGAGGTCGTTCCCGTCTATATCGGTGACGACATCACCGACGAGGACGCCTTCGCCGTCATCAAGACCCGCGGCATCGGCTTCTTCGTCAACGCGCGTGACGAAACCGATCCGGGGCGGGCGACGGCCGCCGATTATCTGGTCGAAGGTCCGGCGGAAGTCGGGCTGTTGCTGCGCTTTCTGGTCGAAAGACCGCGCCAGCGTTCCCAGGCATTGTCTCCCTGAAGCCGATGGTTCATTATTCCGCTCCCCCGGGACGACGGCCGGGGAAGCCTTCAACGGGGGGTCCCATGTCCGGCGTTTCGGTTACCGTGGACGTTTCCGTCGGGGAACTGATCGACAAGATCACCATCTTGGAAATCAAGGCGGCGCGCCTGGACGATCCGGCGCAACGGGAGAACGTCGGCAACGAGCTGGAAATACTGGTCGCGGCCCGCGACAACGCCCTTCCGCCGTCCGCCGAGCTTACCGAACTGAGCCTCTCGCTGAAGCGCATCAATGAGCGGTTGTGGGGCATCGAGGACGATATCCGCGACCAAGAGAGGGCCAAGGACTTCGGCGCCCGCTTCATCGAATTGGCGCGTTCGGTCTATGTCTGCAACGACGAGCGCGCCACCCTCAAGCGGCGCATCAACGAGCTTCTGGGCTCGCGCATCGTCGAAGAAAAATCCTACGCCCCCTATTGATCCCGGGGCACCCCATCGGGAGACCATGGCAAGGAAACGAACAGGGCTCGCCAAAGCGCGCAAAAAGGCCGCCCGGAAGGCAAATCCGATAGCGCCGGCGCCGGCGGCGGATGCCGCGGGGGTATTCTCCGCGGCCCTCGGCCACCATCGCCGGGGCGACGTGAAGACCGCCTTGCGGGGCTATGCCCAGGCCCTCCGCCTGGATCCCGGATTCGCCGATGCCTACGCCAACATGGGCGTGGCGCTGAGAACCCAGGGACGCTACGGCGCCGCCATCGCGTGTTACCGGCGCGCCCTGGCGCTCGGCCCCGAAAGCGCCGGCATCCGATCCAACCTGGGCAACGCGCTGCGCGACCTGGACCGCTACGACGAGGCCCTGGCCGCCCATCGGCGCGCCGTCGAGCTGGATGCGGCGTCGCCGGACGCCCATTACAACCTGGGCCTGGTGCTGCGCGACGTGGGCCGCTTCGACGACGCCCTGGCCGCCCTGGACAGGGCCATCTCGTTGCGCGCCGGGTTCGCCGATTACCGCTGGGATCGGGCGCTTACCTTGTTGCAGAAGGGCGATCTGGAGAAAGGATTCGAGGAATACGAATGGCGCTGGAAGCTGAAGTCCACCCCGCCGCCCCGTTTCGGCCAGCCGCTCTGGGACGGCTCGGACCTGAAGGGCCGCACCATCATGTTGAGCCGCGAACAGGGCATGGGCGACATGATCCAGTTCTGCCGTTACGCGTCCATGGTCAAGGACCGGGGCGGCACCGTGATGTTGGAAACCCAACCCGAACTGGCCCGCCTGTTGTCGACGGCGCCGGGTGTCGACAAGGTCGTCACCCCCGACACGCCGGCGCCCCGGTTCGACGTTCAAATTCCGGTTCTCTCGCTGCCGCGCATTTTCAAAACGACCCTCGAGACCGTGCCCGACCGGGTGCCCTATGTGACGGCGCCCGAGCTGCACAATTTGCACCTGTCGCGCCCGGCCGGCTCGAAACTTGCCGTCGGCATCGTTTGGGCCGGCAGCCCGACCCAGGCCAATGACCGCCGGCGCTCGTGCCCGGTCGACCGATTCTTAGGCCTGATGGGCTTGGCCAATGTCACCTTTTACAGTTTGCAGAAGGGCGAAGCGGCCGGGCAACTGCGGCGCTCGGGCGCGGCGGCTCTGGTGACGGACCTGGGCGGGCGCCTGAAAGACTTCGCCGATACCGCCGCCGTGATCGACCAGCTTGACCTGGTCATCGCCGTCGATACGGCGGTCGCGCACCTGGCCGGGGCGCTGGGGCGGCCGGTGTGGGTGGTGCTGTCGTATGCCGGCGATTGGCGCTGTCCGGCGGGCCGCGAGGACAGTCCGTGGTATCCGACCATGCGCCTGTTCCAACAAGACCGGCCCGCAGACTGGGACGGGGTCATGGAACGGGTTGTGGCGGCGTTGCAAGACTTCCCGACGCCGTCATAGGGATGCGGCTTTGACGGCACAGACCACCAACACGGTGCGAGGCATGGCTTTCATGCTGTTGTCGGCCTTGGCGGCGACGACCATGAATTCCATCGTCCATCACATGACCGTCGAGATGGACGCGCCGCAAATTTCCTTTTTCCGCGCCCTGTTCGGCCTGGCCGTGCTGGCGCCTGTCTTCCTGCGCCACGGATGGGAGCCCTTGCGCACCCGGCGGATCGGCCTGCACGCGTTGCGCGGGTTGTTGAACGCCGGCGCCATGATCTCGCTTTTTGTCGGCCTTGGAATGATTCCCCTGGCCAAGTTCGCGGCGCTTGTCTTTTCGGCGCCTTTGTTCGTCACCGTGATGGCCCTGCTTTTTCTTGGCGAGCGCATCCGGGGACGGCGCATCGCCGCCCTCGTCTTCGGCTACGCGGGGACCCTGCTCATCCTGCGCCCCGGCGCCGGCGAGATGGACCTGGGATCGCTTGTCGTCATCGGCGGCACCGTGTCCTGGGCCCTGGCGCTCATTGTCATGAAGGTTCTCGCGCGCACCGAATCGAGCCTGACGACGACCCTCTACTATGGCGTCTTCGTCACCCCCGTCGCCTTCCTTGTCGCCCTTCCGGTGTGGCAGTGGCCGAGCGGCGAGCAGTGGCTGTTGCTGGCGGTGATCGGGGTGCTGGGCAGCGTCTTCCAGTTGTGCCTGGCCCAGGCCCTGAAAGATGCCGAGGCAAGCGCCGTCATGCCCCTCGACTTCACCAAGCTGATCTGGTCTTCGGTGATCGGCTACCTGGTGTTTTCCGAGATCCCGACGCTGTGGACCTGGACCGGCGGGGTGATGATCTTCGCCGCCGCCACCTACATCTCCTACCGCGAACGCCAGGTCGCGGCGGCACGCGGCGCCGGGGCCTCCGCTACGCCGGGCGACGGCGCCTAAACCCCGGGAGTCTTAATCATCCTACGCGACGCAGGCTTTGGCCGGGGACGTTCCGGGCCGGCGCAGATCCATCGCCGACGGCGGCCCGTCGGCGGCCGGCTGGTAGAAGACCGATATCTCGTCGAAGGCCGCGCGCCACGTTTCGACGTCGGCATCGTCGGGCAGCTCGAAGGCATCGAAGCCGCAGCGGTGCATGAAGAGCAGCTGGTCGCGCAACACGTTGCCGACGGCCCGCACCTCGCCGCCATAGCCAAGGCGTTGGCGCAGGAGGCGCGCATGGGAATAGGGGCGGCCATCGGTGAATTTCGGAAATTCGAGGGCGACGAGCCCGAGCCGGGGCAGGTCTTCGGCCAGGGAGAGCGGCGAGCGGTCGCTCGGCAAGACGACGCCGAGAGGCGCGTTCCGGGCGAGCAGGCCTTCGCGTTCGCGCAACCACCGCCCATGGGTAAGAAGCACCGGGGCGCCTTCGGGCAGCGGGTCTTCGTCGCCGAGGCGGACCCACGGGTCGCGGGTTGCCTGATCACCCTTGAGCAATACCATAGAGGTCCTCCTTGAACGGTTGCGCGCCGACGCGGCGATAGGTGTCGAGGAAGCGCTCGCCATCGCGGCGCTGGGCCAGATAGGTGGTGACGATGCCCTCGACGGCATCGGTGATGGCCTCATAGGAAAAGGAAGGACCCACCACCTTGCCCAGCGACGCGGTCTCGTCGCTGCTGCCGCCAAGGGTGATCTGGTAGTACTCCTCTCCCCTGCGATCGACGCCCAGGATGCCGATGTGGCCGACGTGGTGGTGGCCGCAGGCGTTGATGCATCCGGAAATGTTTATTCTGAGCTCGCCGATGTCGTGCTGCCGGTCGAGGTCGCGGAAACGGTCGATGATGCGCTGCGCCACGGGGATCGACCGCGCATTGGCGAGATTGCAGAAATCGAGACCCGGACAGGCAATAATATCGGTGACCAGCCCGACGTTGGGTGTTTCCAGGCCGGCGGCGGCAAGCCCCTCCCAGACGGCGGCCAGGTCAACCAGGCGGACGTGGGGCAGCACCAGATTCTGGGCATGGGTGACCCGGATCTCACCGAAACTGTAGCGTTCCGCCAGCTCCGCCACGGCCTCCATCTGCTCCGCCGTGGTGTCGCCCGGCGCGCCGCCCTCGGGCTTGAGCGAGACGTTGACGATGGCGTAGCCGGGCCGCCGGTGGCGGGCGAGATTGGTCCGGCACCAGCGCGCGAAGTCGGCATCCGAGGCGCGCCGCGCCTCGAAGGCGGGAGACGTCGCCTCCAGGTCCTCGTAGGGCGGTGGTGCGAAGAAGGCGCGGATGCGCTCGATCTCATGGTCCGGCAGCGCCGGGCCGCCGTCCTCCATCTGGCGCCATTCGTCCTCGACCATGGCGGTGAAGGTCTCGGCGCCGAGGCTGCCGACCAAGATCTTGAGTCGCGCCTTGTACAGGTTGTCGCGCCGGCCGAGCATGTTGTAAACGCGCAGGATGGCCTCGAGATACCTCAGCAGATCGGCCTCGGGCAGGAAAGAACGGATGGTCGTGCCGATCATCGGCGTCCGCCCCTGGCCGCCGCCCACCATGACCTCGAAGCCAAGGGCGCCGTCCCCGTCGCGCAACAGGCGCAGGCCGATGTCATGGACGCGAAGCGCGGCGCGGTCCTTGGGCGCGCCGGTGACGGCGACCTTGAACTTGCGCGGCAGGAACGAGAACTCGGGATGGAGGGAAGACCACTGGCGGATGATCTCGGCATGGACGCGCGGGTCCGCGACCTCGTCGGCGGCGACCCCGGCGTAGGCGTCGGCGGTGACGTTGCGGATGCAGTTGCCGCTGGTCTGGATGGCGTGCATTTCGACGGCGGCGAGGGCATCGAGGATATCGGGCACGTCGGCCAGGCTGGGCCAGTTGAACTGGATGTTCTGGCGCGTCGTGAAGTGACCGTAGCCGCGGTCCCACCTGGTGGCGACGTGGGCCAGGGCGCGCATCTGGCCGGCCGACAGGGTGCCATAGGGAATGGCGATGCGCACCATGTAGGCATGGAGCTGCAGATAGAGCCCGTTCATCAGGCGGAGCGGGCGGAATTCGGCCTCGCTCAATTCGCCCGAGAGGCGGCGCGCCACCTGACCGCGGAACTGACGGGCGCGCTCATCGACCAGGTTCTGGTCCAAGGTGTCATAGCGATACATGGTTCACGTCCTCGGGCGGTGATGGCCGTAGGGCACGGTCGGACCCCGGGCGCGGATGCGCTCGCGCTGGCTCAACGGCCTGAGGCCCGTCCCCGTCCGCTCGACGGCCAGGGCATAGGGTTCGACCACCCGGCACGCCGCCACGTCGGCCGCCGTCTTCGCCACCAACTCTTCGGCTTCGGCCTCTCGGGCCACGTCTTCGGCGTCTTCAAGGCGCACCGACCAACCGCCGCCGGCGGTTCGATAGACCACGGCGCCGTCGCCCAGCCGATTGGCGGTTACCACCATTCTCGTCGCCTCCCTCATGCCGTCTCGCGGTGGCCGAACGACGCCCACGCCGCCGCGTCGGCGTCGCGGCGCGCGACCTCGCCGATGACCAGCAGGGCCGGCGCCCGGATGGCGTGCTTTTCCACCGTCTCGCCGAGGCTGGCGACGGTGGCGGTGACGATCCGTTGCCCGGGCAGGGTTCCGTTTTCGATCACGGCGGCCGGCGTCGCGGCATCCAGTCCGGCTTCGATCAGGCGCCCGGCGATGGCGCCGGCGGCGGCGACACCCATGTAGACGACGAGGGTCTGGCCAAGGCCGGCAAGCGCCGCCCAGTCGATATCGGCGAGGCCTTCGGCGGTGGCGCCGGTGAGCAACGTCACGGCCCGCGACAGGCCGCGCCGGGTCAGGGGAATGCCGGCCGCCGCGGCGCAACCCAGGGCGGCGGTGATGCCCGGCACGACCTCGACCGCGATGCCGTCGCGGGCCAGCGCTTCGATCTCCTCGCCGCCGCGGCCGAAGATGAACGGATCGCCGCCCTTGAGGCGCACCACGCGGCGTCCGGCGCGGGCGTGGTGGACCAAAAGCGCGTTGATCGCGGCTTGGCAATGGCCGCGGCCGCCCGGCGACTTGCCGACGTCGATCAGGCGCGCGCCGGGCCGGGCATGGGCCAGCACGCCGGGACCGACCAGGCGGTCGTGGACCACCACGTCGGCGCGGCCGAGCCAGGCCGCCGCGCGCAGGGTCAGCAGGTCCGCCTCTCCCGGCCCGGCGCCGACGATGGCGACCCGGGCCACGCACTCCTTGCCCCTATTCGTGTCGCGGGCGGCCGGCAAATCGTCCATATCCGGGTTCTCCGATGGTCGCTCCCGGTAAGCACTTTAGGTACCGCGATTCGCCCTGACAATGAATCACATGGAGAAATTCAGAATAAATTTTTCCAAATTCCGTTATACTGGTTATAATCCAAATCAGATTTGTTTATTTTGCTATTTTAAGAAAAATATTTCTGTATCCATCGAATGGAGGATTGCCGTGGATGCCATCGACGTAAAGATTCTCGCCTGCCTGCAGGACGACGCGACCCTGGTCGTTTCCGAGATCGCGGACCGGGTCGGCCTGACCACCTCGCCGTGCTGGAACCGCATCCAGAAGCTCGAAAGCGAGGGTGTCATCTCAGCCCGCGTCGCGCTTCTCGACCCGGCCCGGCTCAACCTGGGGGCCACCGTCTTCGTCGCGGTGCGCACCAACCAGCACAGCTCGGCCTGGCTCGGCAAGTTCGCCGCCGCCGTCGCCGACTTTCCCGAGGTGGTCGAGTTCTATCGTTTGAGCGGCGAGATCGATTACCTGCTCAGGGTCGTCGTCCCCGACATCGCCGCCTACGACCGCTTTTACAAGCGCCTCATCGACCGGGTCGATCTGGCCGACCTGAGCTCCAGCTTCGCCATGGAGCGGATCAAGTACACCACGGCGCTGCCCCTCGACTACGTCGAAGCGGGGCGGACTTAGGGTGTTGTCCACTGGCGTGGATGCGCTACCAGCCCGCACCCGGTCGCGGCCACCCCTAGGTTACCAGGGGTCGGACATCCAAGCGTTCAATGTTCAGTACGCACGCCTGTCAGCTATGGGTCAAAAGCGGACCTAACCGCCTGCCCTCAATGAGGTCAACCAAGCGCCCCAAAGCGGATGTAAACCAACGCCCACCGGGTGGTCTCTTCATAGCCAAAAGTGGACATCAGATACGTTGGAAAACAATTAATGATGATGTCACTTTTTCCTGCAGCGTAATATTACGATAATATATTCACTACAATCGCGCATTTCGGTTTCGGGGAATGGCCGGTGTATGCAGTAGACATATTTATCTTGATCGGCGTTGGACAAGTCGTGGGATGGCTTGCCACTATTTATGCGGAAACCGATCATCGACGCCTAGCTGGACACCTCATCGTCACCACCTTAGGGGCCTTCATTGGAGGTTATGTGTCACGAAGGTTTATTTCAGAATTTTCGGCTTTTAGCATGATTTTGAGTGCGTTTATTGTCGCCGGGATCTTGCTGTATCTCGTACGTTACGAGAAATGGCGTTAGTGCACTATGAACAGCAAAGATCTGCTCAGAAATATGACGAACATTGAGGTGGGCAATGTCCGCTTTGGGTCAACAGCGGACGTTTAGCGACTACCTTCCGAATGTCCGCTTTCGGGGGTAAAGCGGACTGAAATATTTAGGTGCAATCGATCCCGCTTTTGCAATGCCATGGCTGGCCGGGACGGGGTGCGGGCTGGTGCCGTCTAAACCAAAAAAAAACCCTAAGCCTCGCCCATCGCCGGCGGGGTGAAGGCGGTGATCGGTGGCGCCTCGCCGTCCCATTTCTCGACCTCGACCAGGGTCGTCATGGCGCTCGGCCCCTGGCCCAGGCGCGACGTGCCCTTGTCCAGGGTCAGGACGTTGGGATTGCCGTGCTTGTCGAGGCTGCCCGGGCGGTTCGGGTCCTCGGGGTCGTACCAGGCGCCGCTCGGCAGGCGGACGACACCGGGCGCGATGCCGGCGCCCACCGCCGCCCCGGCCAAACAGGCGCCGCGGTCGTTGAAGACCCGCACCACGTCGCCCGCCCCGATGCCGCGCGGCGCCGCGTCTTGCGGGTGAATGTAGAGCACCTCGCGGCCGTTGATCTTGGCCGCCCGGCTGACCGGTCCCATGTCCATCTGGCTGTGCAGCCGCGTCTTGGGCTGGTTGGAGATCAGGTGCAGCGGGTGGCGCCGAGCCTTGTCCGAGCCCAGCCACTCGGCCGGCTCGAGCCAGGTCGGATGGGGCGGGCAGTCGTCGTAGCCGAAGCCGGCGATGCGTTCGGAATAAATCTCGATCCTGCCCGACGGGGTATCGAGTTTATGGCCCTCGGGATCGCGGCGGAAGTTCTGAAACAAGACAGTGTCCTCGTCGGCCTCCGGCACCTCGACATGGCCCTGGTCCCAGAAGGTATCGAAATCGGGCATGGTGAAGCGGTTGGAAAGGGCGCCGGCGCGAAACTCGTCATAGAGGCGGCGCAGCCACGCCATCTCGTCCAGGCCTTGGGTATAGGCGGCGCGAAAGCCCAGGCGATCGGCCAGGTCGGAAAATATGTCGAAGTCGTTGCGCGCTTGGCCGAGGGGCTCCACCGCCTTGTGCATGGCGATGATGAAGCGGTCGCGCGATGACGAGCCGATGTCGTTGCGCTCCAGCGTCGTCGTCGCCGGCAGGACGATGTCGGCGTGGCGCGCCGTCGCCGTCCACCACGGTTCATGCACGACGATGGTTTCGGGCCGCCGCCAGCCCTCGATCAACCGGTTGAGGTCCTGGTGATGGTGGAACGGATTGCCGCCGCACCAATAGACCATGCGGATGTCGGGCAGAGTCATCGGCGCCCCGTTGAATTCGATGGTCGAGCCGGGCGCCAGCAACATGTCGGTGATCCGGGCCACCGGGATGGCCAAGCCAAGCGGGTTCGTACCGGTTCCCAGACTGGGCATGGGGGCGATGGTATCGCGGTTGCCGATGCCGTTGATGGAGCCGTAGCCGAAGCCGAAACCGCCGCCGGGCAGGCCGATCTGGCCCAACAGCGCGGCCAGCGCGATGAGCGCCCAATAGGTCTGCTCGCCATGGTCGCTGCGCTGTAGGGACCAGGTCGCGGTCACCATGGTGCGCTGGGCCGCCATTTGGCGTGCCAGATGGCGGATCGCCTCAGCGCCGATGCCGGTGATGGCGGCCGCCCACTCGGCGTCCTTGGGCGCCCCGTCGGTCTCGCCCAACAGGTAAGGGATGAAGCGCTCGGCGCCGGTGCAATAGCGATTCAGGAACTTTTCGTCATGCAGCCCCTCGGCGACCAGGGTATGGGCCAGGGCCAGCATCAGGGCGGTATCGGTGGTGGGGCGGATGGCAAGCCACTCGGCGTTAAGAACATCCGGGCCGTCGTCGCTGAGGGGGCTGATGTTGACGAAACGCACCCCGGCATCGACGGCGCGGCGCAGCCAGGACTCGTAGGAATGGTCCCCCATGCCGCCGGAATTGACCTGTCCGTTCTTCAGGCTGATACCGCCGAAGGCGACGAAGAGGCGGGTGTTGTCGACGATGCTGGACCAACTGGTTATCGGCCCCGACGCCGATTGGAAACCGCCGACGATGTGGGGCAGGAAGACCATGGCGGCGCCATAGCTGTAATTGGTGAACTGATCGGTGCAGCCGCCGAAACCGTAAAGGAAGCGGCGCACCTGGGTGCGGGCATGATGCAGGCGCCCGGCGCTCGACCAGCCGTAGGAGCCGCCGAAGATGGCCTGGTTGCCGTGCTCTTCCTTGACCCGCGCAAGCTCGCCCGAGACCAGATCGAGGGCCCGTTCCCACGATACCTCGACGAAGGGCTCTCGTCCGCGCCCGGCGCCGCCGGCGTCCGCTCCATGGCGCAGATAGCCCTGGCGCACCATCGGCGCCCGGACCCGGCTCTGGTCGTGGACGGCGTCGGGCATGGCGTCGATCAGGGCCGAGGATTGACTGTCGTGGGCGAACGGCCGCACCCCGACCAGGCGCCCGTCCTCGACCTCGGCGGTGAAAGCCCCCCAATGGGAGGAGTGGCTGTGATAGGTCGTGGTCATGGCCGGTCGTGCTCCTTCGTCGCCACGATAGCCGCCCGGGAGTGAAATTACGACGGTCTTTTGGCCGACGGAGCGTCGTTCAATTCAAGGAGTGTTCAAGATCGCCGATCAGATCATCGATGTCCTCGACGCCGACCGACAGGCGGACAAGTCCGTCGTCAATGCCGATCGATGCCCTGATATCGGCGGGGATGGAAGCATGGGTCATGATCGCCGGATGTTCGATCAGGCTTTCGACCCCGCCCAGGCTTTCGGCCAGCGAAAACAGCTCACACCTCTCGAGGAACCGGCGCGCGGGTTCCAGCCCCCCCTTCACGACAGCGGTCACGATGCCCCCGAAACCATTCATCTGGCGCGCCGCGATGCCATGCTGCGGATGCGATTCAAGGCCGGGGTAATAAACCTTGTCGATGCCGGGGTGGCGTTCGAGGAAGTGGGCGATCAGGGCGGCACTTTCGCAATGCTGTTTCATGCGCATCGGCAATGTCTTGAGGGTGCGCAATACCCAGAACGAATCGCTGGGCCCAAGAATGCCGCCCACCGCGTTGGAGAGATAGAACATACGTTCGCTCAGATCATCGAAAGGGCTGTCGCCCGAGACGACCGCGATACCGGAAACGATATCCGAATGACCATTGAGATACTTGGTGGCCGAATGCACGACGATATCAATGCCGTGATCCAGCGGACGTTGTACATAGGGGCTGGCGAATGTGTTGTCGCAGACGCTGATCAGCCCGTTCTTGCGCGCGATTTTGGCAACCCCGTCAAGGTCGATGACCTTGAGCAGCGGGTTTGTCGGCGTTTCAACCCAGATCATTCTGGTCTCCGGCCCGATGGCTCGCTCAACGGCGTCAAGATCGGAGAAATCGAGGAATGAGAAATCGAGAGCGGAAGACCGCTTGCGGACGTTTTCGAACAACCTGTAGGTGCCGCCGTAAAGATCGTCGCCGGCAACGACATGGTCGCCCGCGTCCAAAAGGTCCAAGACCGTGTTCGATGCCGCCATGCCGGATGCAAAGGCAAATCCGTGCGCGCCGTTTTCCAGATCCGCCACGCAGGCTTCGAGCGCCTTGCGGGTCGGGTTGTGCGACCGGCTGTATTCATACCCCTTATGAACGCCCGGACTTTGCTGCACATACGTCGAAGAGGCATAGATCGGCGTCATGATCGCGCCGGTAACGGGATCGGGCCGCTGACCGGCATGAATGGCACGGGTGGCAAACCCCAAGCGGCTGTTCCTGGTCATTGGAAACCCTCTTCATGTGTGCATGTCCGGCCTCGAGCGTCCCTGCCGGTTTACAAAGCGATTAGAGATTTTACCGCAATTTAAGGGGCTATTGTAACTTAATTAAGCGATGAATTCTTGATATATTAGCGGAAACCGCTAAAATAGGGGCCATGCATAATTTGGATCACATCGACCGCGCGATCATCCAGAGCCTGCAAAGGGATGGCCGCATGGCGGTCCAGGACCTGTCGGAGCAAGTGGGCCTGTCGCCGACGCCGTGCCGCCGGCGCATCCGCATACTGGAAGAGGCGGGCGTCATCACGGGTTACGGCGCCCTGGTCGACCCGAAAGCCTGCGGCCTTTCCCTTTCCCTCTACGTCTTCATCAAGCTGGAACGCCGGACGCGCGAAAACATCCGGCTTTTCGAAGAGGCGATCGGGCGCATGGACAAGGTCCTGCGATGCCAGCTCATCACCGGCGCCTACGATTACCTGTTGACGATGCACGTTTCCGACATGTCGAACTATGAGGCCCTTCTGCGCCATGAACTGGCCGACGTCCCGGCCATCGTCGAGATCCAGACCAGCATCGTCATCTCAGAAGTCAAATCGAAAAGAGAGTTCGCCCTGCCGGAATAAGGCCGTTCAAAGGAGCGTCAGGCCGCCGTCGACGTGGATGACCTGGCCGGTGATGTATTGGGCCTCGCGGCTCAACAGGAAATTGACCGTCGCCGCCGTGTCGCTGGGAAGGGCGATGCGCCCCATCGGGTTGGCGGCCGCCGCCCGGTCCCAGAACTCGCCCGTCAGGGCCGCGTGGCCGGTGGGGTCCTTGCGCGTGAAGCCGGGCGCCACGCAATTGACGCTGACTCCGTCGGGCGCCAGTTGCAGGGCCAAGTTCCTGGCCAGGCTCTCGATCCCGGCCTTGGCGGCGGCGGTGGCGGCAAACGACGTGCCGATGACGCCATGGACGTGGACGACGAATGAGCTGATGGCGACGACCCGGCCCCAGGGCGAGGCGCGCAAGGGCTCCAGGGCCGCCGTCGCGATTTCGAAAAAGGCCTCGGGCATGGCGGCCATGGAGCGGCGCAGGGTCTCGGCGTCGACCTCGCCGATGGGGCGGCGGTCGGCCATTCCGGCGTTGCTGACGATCTGGTCGAGGCGGCCGAAGTGCGCCAGCGCCGCCGCCACCAAATCGGCGCCGGTGCCCGTTTCGCCCAGGTCGCCCTGAACCAGTTCGGTCTCGGCGCCGGCCTGACGCGCCTCGGCGGCGACCGCCTCCAGGGCCTCGCGGTTTTTGCGCGTGTGCATGAGAAGCGCCGTTCCCGGACCCGCGACGCGGCGGCACACGGCGGCGCCGATACCGCTCGCCGCGCCGCTGACCAGGACCACGCGTTCGATGCCGTTTTCGTCCCTATCGGTCACCCGGCCTCCCTTTCATCTCCCGTTACGGCGGCGCAGTCTGCCACAACGCTCCGGGTCAGGCCAGGATGACCCCGCCGGCGCCCGGGCCGAGCGACGCCAGGGCCGGGGCAATCTCCAGCGCATCGGGGAGGGAGACCAGATGGGCCGGGCAGCGGCGACAGTCCGAACTGCCGAAGCCGAGCACGGGAACGCCGACGCCGGGCCAACGCCGGGCCAATGCCAGGATGGCGCACTCATCGCCACCCGCCACGGTAACGGCGGCGGAAACGCCGAAGGCCTTGGTCAAGTGATCGACGTGCCAGTGGCGCTTTTTCCCGCGCCTCAGGTGGCGACGCACCCGGGCGCGGATGCCGCCGGGCCCATTGGCCGAACCGACGTAGAGGTAGCGTCCGGCGGGCAAGCTCGGCTTGGCCAAACGGCGGATGGGAGGCGCGAAAGGACGGGACACCTCGATGAGGAGGGCATAGGCGCCGGACAGGTCGGCCAGGCCGTCGGCGTCCCGCCACCCGAGGGCCATGCTCAGAACTTGTAGCCGTAGCGCAGGCCGACGTTCTCCAGGCCCTCGTTTTCGCTGCACAGCTTGGCGTTGGAGATGTGGTCGAGGAACACCGATACGCCGTGATGATCGGCGAAGCGATAGCCGAGATCGATCGATTCCCGGAACAACACCTTGCAGCCCAGTTCCTTTTTGTCGCGGTCGTCGGTGGTCTTCTCGCCGGTGTGGTAGGCGCCACCGAAGGAGAAATTGAAAAACGCCGCGTCGAAAAACTCCCACTCCCAGGTCAAGCCCAGATAGACCTGGCTGGTGTCGCCCTGGGAATTGACGCTGCCGCCGAAATGCGGGCGCGGCGCCCCGACCATGTCGAGGAAGTCGGGCGAGGTGAACAGCACTTCGAGGTTGCCGTCGTAGCCGCCTTCCTTGTTGTGGCTGGCCGGGCCCTGGTCGTGGATCAGGAAGCCGAGGCGGACCTCGGAGACGATGTCGCCGCCGCCGTCGCCCGCCGGGCGCTGCTTCGACGGGGATGCGGCGGCGGGCGCCTGGGTCTGGACGGCGCGGCGCGGCGGCGCGGCCGGCGCCGGTCTGGGCGGCGGTTGTACGACGGGGGCCGGGCGCACAGGCTGGGCGGCGGGCGGAGCGGAGGGCGGCGCCGGCCGGGCGAACGGATGAGGCTGGCGCAGCAGACGGTCCATGTCATAGACCGCTCCCGACGTTCCCGCTTGCGCGTCCGCCGCCGAAATGATGGCGAGCACGCCGGCGATTGCCACCACCGTTGACTTCAAGACGACCCCCGGACATTCGTTTCAAACGGAACAAACCGTTACTTTGTGTAGCCGTCTCCCTATATGTTTGTCCAGGGGGCTCGGCGTTGACCCGGTGGACGGCGGAAGGCAACATGCCGTGGGGACGCGCCGCGACGATTGGCGGCCTTTCCGACAACAGCTTAGGGGTTGCGCTTGAAAAAGAGCGACACGCATTTTCAGGACGGCGAGATAATTTTTCGCGAAGGCGAACCCAGCCGCTCGGCCTTTATCATCGTCGAGGGCGACGTGGAACTGACCAAGAAGAGCGACAAGGGCTCGATCATTCTGGCCCTTCTGAAGCCGGGTGAGATGATCGGCGAGATGGGCATCTTCGATCAGAGCCCGCGCAGCGCCACGGCGCGCGCCGTCGGCACCGTCACGGTCAATGCCATCGCGCGCGAGGAGTTCCTGGAATCGCTGAAGAAAGAGCCCGACACCGCGTTCCGCTTCATGGGCAAGCTGGTCGATCGTCTGCGCACCGCCAACGAATTATTGGTCAGGGGCCCGACGATCGAGACGCCGGCACGGGAGCGGCGCGTCAAACCGGGGTTCCTGGACCGCCTTCTCGGCATGCGGCCGGGAACCGGGGCGCGTCACGTGCGGCCCCAGAGCATAGAGATCCGGGTGGCGCCGCTGGCCGGCGACGCCAATGCCCGGGTGACCCGCCACGTGGCCCAGGCCCTGGCAAAACGCCGCCGCGTGAAGGTCCGCGTTGTGAAGGAAACCTTGTAATCCGGCGGCGCCGTCGATCCGGTCGGTCAGATCAATGCCGTGGCGGCCCAGGGCCGCCGCTTGCTGGCCAAGGACAAGGCCGACCTCATGATTTGGGGCGACGTCGACGAATCGGGAACAAGCCTGCACCTGCGTTTCGTTCCCGCCGAACCCGAGGACGAGGATCTGGCCGGCAGCTTCGGCCCGATCGTTCCCATCAACCTGCCCGTCAACTTCGGCCCCGAGTTCGCCGACATCCTGTTTGCCGCCGCCCTGGCGGCCACCGTTCCGGCCGGCGACGGCAAGGCGCTGACCCTTCGCCAGGCCTTGCCCAAGGCGCTGGAGGCGGCGCTTCCGGCGGTCCAGGAATTGCCCCGCGACCTGACCAGCCGCGAGCGGGCGACGATTCTGGTGTGCACGGGCAACGTGGCGGCCACGGTGGCGCGCAACACCGGCGCCGCCGAGATTTATCGAATTGCAGCGCAGAATTACCGTTCCGGCCTGGAAATCATCACCCGCGACGCGGCGCCCGAGGAATGGGCCATGATTCAGCGCAACCTGGGCATGGTGCTGCAGGCCATTGCCGAGCGCATGGCGGACGCCGAAATCCTGGGCAACAGCGCCGATTGTTACCGCGCCGCATTGAAGGTCCTGACCAAGGCCCAGTTCCCCCGTCCCTGGGCGGCGACGCAGAACCGCCTCGGCATGGTGCTCTACAGGCTCGACCTGAAGACCGGCGATACCGAGTTGGTCAAGCACGCGCTGGGCGCCTTCCAGGCGGCGCTTCAGGTGTACACCCGCGCCGAGCTGCCGACGCGCTGGGCCGAGGTGATGAACAATTTCGGCCAGGTCGCCCAGATGCTGGGCGGCCAATTGCGCAACGTCGAGGTCCTGGAGAAGGCGGCGGAGGCCTGCCGCGGCGCCCTTGAGGTCAGGACGCGCGAGGAAACGCCGCTATTGTGGGCGGCAACCCAGAACAATCTGGGATCGGCGATGTTCCTGCTTGGCAAGCTGAGCGGCGAGGCCTTGCATCTGGAGGGCGCCGCCGAAGCCTTTCGCCAGGCGCACGACCTCTACCAAACCTACGGCGCCAAGAGGATGATTTCCATCACCGAAAAGAACCTGAGCCACGTCGAACGCTTGCTCGCGGCCCGCGCTCCCAGGGGCGTGCCCAAGATGAGCTGGGAAGGCGAGGAAGCCAAGGAAGGCGAGGAAGCCAAGGAGGCGGCCGGTGTCGGCGAAGAAAAGCCGCCGCCCGAAAATACCTAGAGCATTTCCCGTTCACATGCGTTCACCGAAAATTCTCTAACACCTTGTCTTAACCGCAAATACGTCGTCGCAAACGATTCCGTTTGCTCGGGATTTGCTCCACCGTCCTGGCGCAAGTCCCCGTCTGACGAATGCCGCCGCGCGGGCCGGTGCCGAACAATCTCCAAACACCCTAAAGAGTCGCGTCCTTGACCCCGGCGATGAAGTTGTCGATGAGAGTCTTGGTATCGTCGGCGACCGCGGTGTCCTGGGAATCGGCGAGCAGATAGAAGGCAACCAGCGTATTGGCGATCTGGGGAATTTGCTTGGGCTTGTTATAATCCTCGGGCTGGATGATGACGAGCGACTGAGCCGCCTGTTTGGTCGTCTTCATCTTGCCGCTCTTGACCAGTTTAATGGTGTCGACGATGGTCTATTGGGTCCGCGCCTGGATCTTGCCTATGGTCTTGTCGTCGTTTTCCTTGGCGACGATTTTTAGGAATCGGCGGGTATTTCCCATCACTTCTTCGGGTTTGCCCTTGACCGGCTTGGGTTTGCCGATCTGCAATATCCATACGGCCAACATCAAGACGACGAATGTGATGGCGGCACCCATAATAACCTTGGGTTGCCCTGAACTGAGGATGATCACGATCGCCAGGGCCAGGGCCAGGAGGGCCGACCAGCCGATTTTTCTCCAGATTTCGTTCATCGGCGCACTCTACCTTGAATTCCGATATCCAGCCTAGTTACAAACGGGGCGCCGTCAATGGGCCAAATCAATTGGCGCCGCCGGGGTCGAACCGGACAAAGGAATGTTGGACCCCCCATCCGATCAAGGGTAGAATCGGTGCGGCATCGTGTTGCATCCGTTGGACGGAGCGAACGAGGAGAGAATATGGCCGACCAGAACGAGCAAGAAAATGCCGGCGAACCTTCGGGCACCGATTCCTCCGACGCGGCTTACGAGTTCCCCGTCGAGGTGATCGCCGTCCTCGGCACGGCGGAGCTGCAGGTTAGCCAGATCCTCAAGTTGGGCCGCGGCGCCGTCGTCGAGTTGGACCGCACCGTCGGCGAGCCGATCGAGGTTCATGCCAACAACCAGCTGATCGCCCGTGGCGAGGTGGTGGTCATCGAGGACCGGCTGGGCGTGCAAATGATCGAAATCATCAAGAGCGCGTCGAACTGACGACTAAGTCCATGTCCTCCGATCCCTCCATCTACCGAACCGCCAATCTCTTGATCCGCAAGTACGGCGAAATGGCGCCCGTCGGCGCCATCATCAAGGCCGACACCTTGATGGAGGCCGGCGACATGGCGGGGCGGACCCTGTGGATGAAAGTCGCCAAGGCGGCCGAGGAGCTGTTATCGGATGAACGCCCCGGCGACGCTACCTTGCATTGATCTTCCCGGCCCGAAGGTTACCCCCACAACCGCAAGCGACAAGGAAAAGGACCGCAAATGAGTGCTTACGTGATTGCCATGTTGGACGTGTCCGACCAGGAGAACTACGAGAAATACGCCGCCGCGGCACCGGCCGCGACGGCAAAATACGGCGGCAAGGCGATCGCGCGGGGCCCCACCGCGGCTACCTTGGAGGGCGATTTTTCGCCCCAACGCATCGTCATTTTGGAGTTCCCCACCGTCGAGGACGCCAAGGCGTGGTACGCTTCGCCGGAATACCAAGAAGCCCGGAATTTCCGCCTCGGCGCGGCCGATTTCCGCATGCTCGTCGCCGACGGCATATAAGAGGCCGCAGAAAAACGGCGTTTTTAGCGGCACTCCTTCGACACGCGGGCCTCGCCCGCTGTTCAGAATGAGGAGATTCAATCCTTTAACCCTCATGCTGAGGAGGCGCGAAGCGCCGTCTCGAAGCATCCGGTGCCAACAAATCGTCTTTTCCGCAGCCTCCTAAAGCATCCGCCGGGACGCCTCCCGGTGCCGCGTCACGACGGACCCGGCAGCCCGGCGACGGTCTTTACCGCCCCCGTCCACGCGGCGCGGACCAGGGCCGCGTCGTTGCCCATTTCCATCATGGTGACGCCGATATCGGCGTAGCGCCCGACGGTGGCGGCGTCCATGCCGACCCCCAGCATGACGTGCTTGCCCGCCTTTCCGGCGGCGGCGCAGGTCTTGGTAACGGCATCGACGATGCGCGCGTCGTCGACCCCCAGCCCGGTGCCGACGCCGAGCGACATGGAATAATCCGACGGCCCGAACAGCGCGAAGTCGACCCCATCGACGGCGAAGATGTCGTCGAGGCGATCCATTGCCTCGACGTGTTCGATCATGATGCCGATCATCGGCTCGCGGTCGCTCCACTCGACCCATTCGGCGCCCGCCGTGGTGCCCCAGCCGCCGGCGACGCAGTTGCTGCCATAGCCGCGCATGCCGCGGGGCGGAAACTTGGCCGCCCGGACCACGGCTTCGGCATCTTCGACGCTGTGCACGTCGGGCACGATGATCCCTTCGGCGCCGATCTCCAGGGCCTTGCGGATCAGGTAGGGATTATCCCGGTCGACCCTGAGCACAGGCGCCACGCCACAGGCCAGGGCGGCGCGCACCATGCCCTCCATGGCTCCGTCCTGGCGCCAGGTATGTTCCGAATCGATGCGGATGAAGTCGAGCCCGGCAAACCCGGCCTGGTCCATGATGGCCGGGCTCCAGCTATAGATGACGCTGCCGCAAACCAAGCGTCCTTCGTTCAGCTTGGCGCGCAGTTTGATCGGTTCCAAACCCATTTGTTCCCTCCTTGATTGATAGGGGGAAACGCTAGGCCATGGAGGGAGCGACGGCAAGCACCGCGACTTTGGCGCTGCCGTGATCCATGCTACACGGATGCCCTTCGCCACCCCCGGGAGGACGCCATGAGCGCAGACCACCTGCCCTTCACCCTCGACGAATACGCAGCCAGGCTGTCCGCCTGCCGCGATGCCATGGGCCGGGCCAAGATCGACATCCTTTTGGTATCGAGCCCCGAGAACATCAACTATCTGACCGGCTACTACAACATCGGCAACGCCATGTACCAGGCCCTGCTGGTGCCCCTCGACGGCGACCCCAGGTTCGTCCTGCGCAAGCTCTTTTTCGAAGGCATCGGCGGCGTCTCATGGATCACCACGGGCGTCGCCGTCGCCGATACCGAGAGCATGTTGGAGGCCACGCTTTCGGAAATCGCGGCCATGGGCGCGGCCTCGGCGCGTATCGGCTACGACGGCGCCGACATGCACCTTCCGGCCGATATCGTCGACGGCCTGCGGACCGGGCTGCCAAAGGCGACCCTGGTCGGCGCCGGCGGCATCGTCGAGGCCGGGCGTGTCGTCAAGTCGGCGCGGGAAATCGAATACATTCGCCAGGCGTGCGCGCTTTCGGTGCGCGCCATGGAAGCCGGCATCGCCCGCATCGCCCCCGGCGTCACCGAGAACGATATCGCCGGCGCCATGTACCACGAAATGATGAAGGGCGGCAGCGGGCTGGTCAGCAACCAGCCCTATATCTACGCCGGCATCCGCGAACCGGCGCGGCGTTCGAGCTTCGAGGGCACTGTTCTCAAGGCCGGCGACAGCATCTGGTTCGAGGGCTCGGCCAGCATTCAGCGCTATGGCGGCCCGATCATGCGCACCTTCTCGGTCGGCAAGCCGCCGGCGGTGGTGCAAAAGACCCACGACGTCATGGTCCGCGCACTTGACGCCATCTTAGGCGCGGCGCGCCCGGGGGCCGCGTCGGGGGACGTCGACCGCGCCGGACGGCGCATCGTCGAGCAAGCCGGTCTCGGCGAACGCTGGCTGCACCGCACCGGCTATTCGGTCGGCGTCAGTTTCCCGCCCAACTGGGGCGAGGGCTACATCTTCGACCTCAAGCCCGGCGATCCCAGGCCGCTCAGCCCCGGCATGGTTTTTCACACCGTGCCCTGGGTGCTGTTGGAAGACGTCGGCGCCATCGGCCTCAGCGAAACCTGGCGCGTCACCGACGACGGCGTCGAGGTCCTGACCGAAACACCGCGCAAGCTGCGCGTCGCCTAAACGGTCCAGCCCAATCGTAATTGTCATAAATAACTCAAGGCCGCGACCGCGGCCCGCCGGTCGTCCGGCGCGCCCGCGCAGGCGCGGACCTTCG
The DNA here is from genome assembly GCA_030746775.1 of Rhodospirillales bacterium. Taxonomy (GTDB): domain Bacteria; phylum Pseudomonadota; class Alphaproteobacteria; order Rhodospirillales; family JASLLZ01; genus JASLLZ01. The sequence goes on from JASLLZ010000043.1 coordinate 20,860, forward strand.
GGTCCGCTGCCGTGAGCGAAACCGCTCTACTCAGCCCCAGCAGGGAAAAACCTTGGACAGGCCGCGGGCGACGAAGGGGACCAAAGGCAGGTGCCACAGCTCGGGGTGATTGTAGGCCCACGATTTGATCTTCTCGGCAACGTGCTGCCAGCCCAGGGAATCGTTGGGCGGACAGGCGCGGTATCCCTCGACCCGGTTGAACACGGTGCCATAGCTGATGGTCACCACGTAGGCCTGGCACAAATCCCGGTGCGAGAGCGCGTTCGACGAACACAGGGTGGTAAAGTAGGTGCCGTCGGCGTTAAACGGCGATGCCTTGGCGGGCCCGGCCGTCAACACCACGCCGAGAAGCATCGCCAGGGCCACCATACGAAGGATCATCCATACCTCCCGAAGACCCCATGGGTACCGGGGACGGGGTCCGGCCGCTCGCCTTCAAATGTGAGGCTTTGACCCCCAGTATTCAAGTTATTATGTCCCCGTCGCGACGGAACTGTTCCAACGGCGGGAAGAATTGGTTAGGGTTGAATTCGTTTTGCGGGCGGCTTGAGACGGTTCGCTTCGCGATGGAATCGCCTGGGCGGCTGGGGGCCTGGTTTAGAAAGGCAAGGGATACATGACCAAAGCCAAGGCCCGCCAACGGGCAAAGGCGAAAGCGGCGGGGAAAGCGAGAAAGCGCGCCGCCAAGGCCGATCAACCCGCGCCGGGCATACGAGCCGGACAGTTCAACCCGAAACAGGTGCCGAACGCGATCCCAGGGTTGAAAGCCAATATCAAGACCTTCGGCGCGGCGCGGCGCGGCGCGGCGCGCTCGCGCTAGGCCAGGGCCCCGGACCACATGTTCGATCGACGAGGGAGCCTGTCATGAGGCGGCTCTTGGGAGCTAGCCGTTGCTGGCGTTGCTGGCGCTCCTGGCGTCGGGTGTGGAGGGGCGGGGCAACGATGCGTTTCGACGCTTGTGCCGAAGGTGGGGCGATCAATCCATACGATCAGGTCATGGGGGAGGCCGTGAAACGGATCATTCTTGCCGCATTGTTCGTGATCGGCTTCATGATGCCCGCGTCGGCGGATTATGACGCCGGCCTTGCCGCCTTCGATCAAGGCGACTACGCCGCCGCGCTTCGTGAATTTCGTTCCCTGGCCGAGCAGGGACACGCGGAAGCACAGTTGAGTCTCGGAATTATGTACGGCATGGGCCTGGGTGTTCCGCAGGACCACGCCTTGGAAGCGAAGTGGTGGCGGAAGGCGGCCGAGCAAGGGCACGCGGTTGGCCAGTCCGGGCTCGGGGACATGTACAAAAACGGCCAAGGGGTGGCACAAGACCACGCCGAGGCGGTGAAGTGGTATCGCCGGTCGGCCCTGCAGGGAAACAAGTACGGCCAGTATGACCTCGGGGTCATGTACGACGAAGGCAAAGGGGTCGAGCGCAGCGACGCCGAGGCGATAATGTGGTGGCGCAAGGCTGCCCGGCAAGAGTTTTCTCCGGCCCAATACGCCCTCGGACTCAAGTACGAAAACGGCGAAGGGGTGCGACAAGACTATGGCGAAGCGGTGAAGTGGTATCGCAAGGGCGCCCTGCGGGGACACGCACCCGCCCAATCCGGCTTAGGGTATAGCTACCTGAAAGGCCAGGGCATTCCAAAGGATGATATCGAGGCATATTTCTGGTTGAGGCTCGCCAGGGCTGGAAATCATGGCGGCGCCGTGAAGGGATTGGAAGAGGTCGTGACGAGCTTGACCAAGGAGCAAATCGCGGCGATACAAAAGCGCTTGAACGCGTGGAAACCAAGAAGGTAGCAGGCTTCGCCCGCGGTTACTCCTGCCTCCACTTCACCCATCCAACATGGCGCCGACCCTCCATGACAGGTTTATCGGAAGGCGGCGGAGGGAAAACCATTTCAGCGACCGTGCACTTTTGGCTATGATCGCCACAAAGCTGAAGTACATCTGACGAAAATCGGCAGAGGTATCCAATCGCGGTTGGTGCAACAATACAGCACGATCTCGCGGTAATGTGTGTCTTGATTTGGGCGTAGGTTTGTTCCTGGTGAACCCATGCCCGCTGGCCAGGCGTCAATAGGGGTCAATACGCAAGCGAAGCAAAAGTTTGAAAGAAGCACCCGCCGATATCGCCCGGCTCTCGTTTCTTGTCATTGAGGACGAGGCGTTCTCCAGGACCATCGTGAAGCGGACACTCGGGGCGATGGGGGTGACGGACGTCGCCACCGCCAATAACGGGATCGAGGCGCTGGCGCATCTGGTCAAATCGACGCCGCCGGACGTCATGCTGGTCGACATCATCATGCCCGAAATGGGCGGTCCGGAGTTACTCCGCCACCTGGCTGAGCGCAATTACCCCGGCGCCATTATACTGGTCAGCGGCACCCACAAGGACACCATCGCCGTCGCCGAGAGCCTTGCCAACTACCGTGAGCTCAATGTCCTCGGCCACATCGTCAAGCCGATGACAGCGAACGCCCTGAACGGCCTTCTGGCCAAGCTCGAATAGCCTGGGCCGGAAAATTACGCGGTAGCGCGTTTCAGCCTCCTCGAAGCGGCGTCCGTTTCGGATCGTTCCCGTGCCCAATTGGCCCGTTTCCAAGATAGGTCTCCAAGCGCCTCAAAGTGGACCTCAACCGCGGGGTCTGTCGGTTTGGCGAGGTTGCGACTTTCTCGAAACGGCGGATTGGCCTACGATGAGAGCGAATTCCGCCGGCGGCGGAAGGACGGTCGGAATATTGAAGGAGCGGAGTGATGAAACGTCTGGCGCTATTATTTTCCTTCGCCGCGTCGGTGCTGTTCGCCGCCTGGTCCGGCGCGGCGACGGACACCGCCGCCGGCCCTGTCGAGCTGGCGCAGAACAAGTCCCACATCTGTTACAACGACTGCATGGACAAACACGGCACCGACAGCAAGGCGGCCTGTGCCCGCCAGTGCGGCTTGATCGGCGGCTCCTCCGGACCGGCCAAGGATTGCGCCAAAATCTACAGGAACTGCACCAAGGGGTGCGGCAAGGATAAGAACTGCAAGAAACGGTGCCGCACGGCGAACCGAAGCTGCGTATGACCCCCAACCCATACGTTCGGGGGCGTGAGAAAGTGCCCTAACCGGCGTGCAGCGGCGCGTTGAGGGTGGCGCCGGGGACGATGATGCCGCCGCGCACGGTGCCGGGTTCGATCGAACCCCAGCGCTCGGCCAGGAATTGGGGCAGCTCCCGGCCGCCCGGCACCGACAGCCACAGGCGCAGGAGATGACGCCGGCGCTCGGGCTCGGGGTGGTCCTCGAAGGCGGTGCGCGAGTGATAGACCGTGTGGTTGTGCAGGAACTGGATGTCGCCGGGCCGGAAGTCCATTTTCAGGCTGACCTCCTCGGCCGTTTCTTCCATGGCGACGAGGGCCTCTCTTTGAACATCGCTAAGGCGGGGAACGTCGGCGAAGCGCTGCGCCGATTCGATGTCGTGGCGCATGCCGACGCTGGTCATGGCGCCGGCGTGAAAATTGAACACCGAAACCGTGTAATAGGGCAGCTTGCCCTCCGGCACCTCGGTCCTGCGGTCGCAATAGAAGGTGCCGCAGAGGGCTTCCGCCAGGTCCGGGCGGTCCGCCAGCAGAGCATTGTAGACGGCGCCGGCGCTGGCGATACTGCTCAGGCCGCCGGATTTGGCGCGGGCCAGGCACATCAGCCCGACGATGTCGCACGAATCGGTGTGGTAGTGGAGCCCGATGGTGGTCTGATAGGGGCGCGTCGACGGCCCCTCGGGCCGGCCCAGGTCCTTGATGTGGCCGAGCAGGTGGCCCTTGGCGTTCTGCGACACGGCGTCGCCGAGATGGGCCCCGATGCCCCAGTACATGCGCGCCTGGATCTCGCGCTCCCGGCCCTCGATCGGCACGCCGCGGATAAGAACAAAGCCCCGGCCCTCGACAATGTCGTTTTGGATGCGGGCCAGGACCGGACCGAGGGTGGGCAGGACGAAGTCGCCGCGGCCGATCCCGATCAGGGGCAGGCCGGCGCGCTCCGTCTCTTGGGCGGCGGCCTCCAGTTCTTCGGATTCACGGGTCGAAAGGCTGTGGATCCAGTCTTCCGATTGTCCCATCTCGGCGCCCGTCCACACGGCGGGGCCCGAGATCGGCCGCAGGGGCCGGGGCGATGGGTCGGCGACGGCGGATCGAAACGGGACGCTGTTCATCTCCTGGCTCCACTGGCGATACCGGACCAAGTATAACCCAGGCGCCGCCGCCGGGCCAGCATGCGCGTTGACACGGTGCGCCGCGATCCCGATACTCTGCCGCTTTCCCCGACCGGGCGGACGGTCCCGCCCGCCCGCCATCGCGTTAAAGGAGAGCACCGTGATCCCCGCCGTCATGCCGACCTATGCCCGCGTCGACGTCGCCTTCGAAAAGGGCGAGGGCGCCTATCTTTTCGACCAGGACGGGAGGCGCTATCTCGACTTCGGCGCCGGCATCGCCGTGATCTCGCTCGGCCACTGCCACCCGCGTATCGTCGCGGCCCTGCGCGAACAGGCCGGCAAGATCTGGCACACGTCCAACCTCTACCGCATCTTGGGCCAGGAGCGTCTGGCCCAGCGCCTGGTCGACCACACGTTCGCCGATTCGGTGTTTTTCTGCAATTCCGGCGCCGAGGCCATGGAATGCAGCCTCAAGATGGCCCGCAAGTACCATGACGAAACCGGCAATCCCGACCGCTATCGGGTCGTCGCCTGCACCAACTCGTTCCACGGCCGGACCATGGCGACCATCGCCGCCGCCGGCCAGGACAAGCTGTTGAAGGGCTTCGCGCCGGCGGTCGAGGGTTTCGACCACGTCGCCTTCGGCAACCTCAACGAGATGCGCAACGCAATCACCGCGGAAACCGCCGCCGTTCTGGTCGAGCCGGTGCAGGGCGAGGGCGGCATGATTCCCGCTTCGGCGGAATACCTGCGCGGCCTGCGCCAGACCGCCGACGAGTTCGGCCTTTTGCTCATTTTCGACGAGGTGCAATGCGGCATCGGGCGCACCGGCAAGCTGTTCGCCCACGAATGGGCCGGCGTCGAGCCCGACATCCTGGCCGCCGCCAAGGGCCTTGGCGGCGGATTTCCGGTCGGCGCCTGCCTGGCCAACGAAAAGGCGGCATCGGCCCTGGTGGCGGGCAGCCACGGCTCCACCTTCGGCGGCAACCCGCTCGCCATGGCGGTGGCGGGAAGCGTGCTCGACGTCATCTTGGCCGATGGCTTCCTGGACCGCGTGCAGGAAATTGCCAAGGGGTTGCACGGCCGCCTCGAGACCCTTGTCAAGGACCACCCCACGGTGCTGTCGGAAGTGCGCGGCAAGGGCCTCATGCTGGGCCTCAAGTGCGAGGTCCCGAATGGGGACCTGTCGGCCAAGCTCTTCGAAAACGGCCTGGTCACGGTCGTCGCCGGCGACAACGTGGTGCGCATCCTGCCCCCCCTGATCATCGAAGAAAGCCACGTCGAGGAGGCCCTCGGTATCTTGGAGGCGTCCTGCGCGGAGTTATCGAAGGGAGCGTGAAGCGGTGAGCGCGCCCAGGCATTTTCTCGATCTTGACGGCTTCGACCGGGCGACCTTGCGCCGTATCCTCGACCTCGGCTCGGCCTTCAAGGCCGGCCGGGCGCCGGCCGAGACCCCCCTGGCCGGCAAGACCCTGGCCATCATCTTGGAGAAACCCTCGACCCGCACCCGCGTCTCCTTCGAGGTCGGAATGCAGCAACTGGGCGGCCGGTCGGTGGTGCTGCCCGAAAGCGAGACCCATTTGGGCCGCGGCGAGACCATTGCCGATACGGCGCGCGTGCTGTCGCGCTATGTCGACGTCATCATGATCCGCACCGATGCCCCGGCCAAGCTGGCCGAGCTGGCGTCGCACGCGACGGTGCCGGTGATCAACGGCCTGACCGACGATTCCCACCCCTGTCAGTTGATGGCCGACGTCATGACCTACGAGGAACACCGGGGCCCCATCGCCGGGCGCCGGGTGGCCTGGCTCGGCGACGGCAACAACGTCGCCGCGTCGTGGATTCATGCCGCCGCGCGCTTCGACTTTTCCTTGCGCCTGGCCTGTCCCGAATCCTTGCACCCGGCGCCGGCGCTCATCGAATGGGCGGGGCGCGAAGGCGCCGACGTGGGGCTGGCCGCCGATGCCGCCGAGGCGGTGGCGGGGGCCGATTGCGTGGTTACCGATACCTGGCTGTCGATGGGACAAAAAGATGCCCGGCGGCGGCAAGACCTGCTGACCCCCTTCCAGGTCGACGATGCCATGATGGCCGGCGCCAAGCCCGACGCCCTTTTCATGCATTGCCTGCCCGCCCACCGTGGAGAAGAGGTGACGGACGCCGTCATCGACGGCCCGCGGTCGGTGGTGTGGGACGAGGCCGAGAACCGGCTGCACGCCCAAAAAGGCATCCTTGCCTGGTGCCTGAGTTAGTGTATTTCTGTGTTGATAAGAATCGGCACCGGCCCGCACCCCCACCCCGCCCCCCCAGGGCGTTTTAACAAAGGGTGGGCGGGGGGGGGGGGGGGGCGGGGGCGCACAAAAAAAAA
>JASLLZ010000044.1 GCA_030746775.1 Rhodospirillales bacterium
AAAAAAAATCTATCAAACCGCGGCCCTGAGGCGAGCGGAGAGGAATTAAAACGATGAACATTCACGAGTACCAGGCCAAGCAGTTGCTCGGCCGCTACGGCGTTGCCGTGCCCAAGGGCGCCGTCGCCTATACGGCGCCCGAGGCCGAGGCGGTGGCCGAGGAGCTGGGCGGGCCAGCCTGGGTGGTCAAAGCACAGATCCACGCCGGCGGCCGCGGCAAGGGCGGCGGCGTCAAGGTGGTGAAATCCGTCAAGTCGGTACGCACCCAGGCCGACAAGATGCTGGGCATGACTCTCGTCACCCACCAGACGGGCCCCGCCGGCAAGGAGGTCAAGCGCGTTTATATCGAGGACGGCTGCAAGATCGATCGCGAACTTTATCTCAGCGTGCTGGTCGACCGGGCCTCGTCCCGAGTCACCTTGATGGCCTCGACCGAAGGTGGCATGGATATCGAAGAAGTGGCCGCCAAGACACCCGACAAGGTCCTCAAGGTCAGTATCGATCCGGCCGTCGGCATGCGGCCCTACCACGGCCGCAAGCTGGCCTTCGGCCTTGGCCTGGAAGGCAAGCAGATCGGCGCCGCGGTTAAATTCTTCGATGCCGTCTACCAGGCCACCGTCGGGCTTGATGCCAGCCTCGTCGAAATCAACCCGCTGGTCGTTACCGCGGCCGGCGATCTGATCGCGCTCGACGCCAAGATGAACTTCGACGACAACGCGCTTTTCCGCCACAAGGACGTGGAGGAACTGCGCGACGAGGACGAAGAAGACCCGGCCGAGCTGGAAGCGGCGCGCCACGACCTAAACTACATCAAGCTGGACGGCAACATCGGCTGCATGGTCAACGGCGCCGGCCTGGCCATGGCGACAATGGATATCATCAAGCTGTGCGGCGGCGCGCCCGCCAACTTTCTCGACGTCGGCGGCGGCGCCACCAAGGAACGGGTGACGATGGCGTTCAAGCTCATCCTCTCGGATGCCAACGTCGAAGGCATTCTGGTCAACATCTTCGGCGGCATCATGCGCTGCGACGTCATCGCCGAGGGCGTCGTCGCGGCGGCCCGCGAGGTCAGCCTCAACGTGCCCCTGGTGGTGCGGTTGGAGGGCACCAACGTGGACCTGGGCAAAAAGATACTTGCCCAATCGGGCCTGCCCATCGTTTCCGCCGACGACCTGGCCGACGCCGCCAAGAAGGTGGTCGACGCGGTTAAGGAGACCCAGTGATGGCGGTTCTTGTCGATGCCGAGACCAGGGTGATATGCCAGGGCTTCACCGGCGCCCAGGGGACCTTCCATTCCGAGCAGGCCATCGCCTATGGCACCAAGGTGGTCGGCGGCGTGACGCCGGGCAAGGGCGGCACGAAGCATCTGGACTTGCCCGTGTTCGACACCGTTGCCGAGGCGGTTGCCGAAACCGGGGCCAACGCCTCGGTGATCTATGTGCCGCCGCCCTTCGCGGCCGACGCCATCCTAGAGGCCATCGACGCCGAGTTGCCGCTGGTGGTGTGCATCACCGAAGGCATTCCGGTCCACGACATGGTCTCCGTCAAGCGTGTCCTCAAGGATTCGAAGACGCGTCTCGTCGGTCCCAACTGCCCGGGCGTCATTACACCGGATGCGTGCAAAATCGGCATCATGCCGGGGCACATCCACGTTCAAGGTTCGGTCGGGATCGTGTCGCGCTCGGGGACCCTGACCTATGAGGCGGTGGCCCAGACGACGGCGGTCGGACTGGGTCAGACGACCTGTATCGGTATCGGCGGCGACCCGGTGAACGGCACCGACTTCGTCGATTGTCTGGAACTCTTTCTCGGCGACCAGGAAACCGAATCCATCGTTCTGATCGGAGAGATCGGCGGCACCGCCGAAGAGGAGGCGGCCGATCTCATCAAGGCGTCGAAGACCAAGAAACCCGTCGTCGGCTTCATCGCCGGCCTAACGGCGCCGCCGGGCCGGCGCATGGGCCACGCCGGGGCCATCATATCGGGCGGCAAGGGTGGCGCGGGCGACAAGATCGAGGCCCTGCGCGGCGCCGGCATCCATGTTGCGGACTCGCCGGCGTCCATCGGAAGCACCATGTTAGAAGTGGTAAAAGGCTGAAACGAACCCCGAGGGCAGCGGAGAAAGGGCGCCCCGACGTACGGTGCCCCGACCAGGACCATGACAGCACCCCCCGATTCGATGTTGACCGGGAGCAACGCGGCCTACATCGCCGAGCTCTATTCACGCTACCTGGAAAACCCCAATTCGGTCGACCCGAGTTGGGTTTCGTTCTTCATGGAGCTCGACGACGACGGCGACCGGGGGAACGGCGCGCGGGGCGCCAGTTGGGCGCCGCCGCCGTCGGAAATTATCGGACTTGACGACGGGGACGCGGCGCCGGGTTTGCCGCCGGCCGCCGCCGCCGGCCTGGGCCAACGGCCAGAGGCGCGGGAGGTCCGCGCCGCGACCCTCGATTCCATCCGCGCTTTGATGCTTATCCGATCCTATCGGGTGCGCGGGCACCTGGTCGCCAACTTCGACCCCCTGGGCCTCGAGGGCAACACCCACCATCCCGAGCTTGACCCCAAGAGCTATGGCTTCACCGAGGCCGATCGCGACCGTCCCATCTTCATCAACAACGTGCTGGGGTTGGAGACGGCAACCCTTGGTGAAATCATGGGGGTACTCAAGGAAACCTATTGCGGCACCATCGGCGTCGAGTTCATGCATATCCAGGAACCGGACGAGAAGGCCTGGACCCAGCGCCGCATCGAAAGCATCCACAACCGCACCCAATTCTCGCTGATGGGCAAGCGCGCCATCCACGAACGATTGATCGAGGCCGAGGGCTTCGAGAACTTCCTCCACGTCAAGCACGTTGGCACCAAACGTTTCGGCCTCGACGGCGGGGAATCCCTGATCCCGGCGCTTGAGGAGATTCTCAAACGGGGCTCACAGCTTGGTCTCAGGGAAGTGATTCTGGGCATGCCCCACCGCGGCCGCCTCAACGTGCTGGCCAACGTCATGGGCAAGCCGTATACGGCCATATTTTCGGAATTTCAGGGCATTCCCGCCCATCCCGACGATGTCGAGGGCTCGGGCGACGTCAAATACCATCTGGGAACGTCTTCCGACCGCGTCTTCGACGGCAACACCATCCATTTGTCGCTGACCGCCAATCCGTCGCATCTGGAGGCCGTCAACCCGGTGGTATTGGGCAAGGTGCGAGCCAAGCAGACTTTGATCGGCGACGATGACCACAGCCAAGTCATGGGAATATTGTTGCACGGCGATGCTGCCTTCGCCGGCCAAGGCTTGGTCGCCGAGACCCTTGGTTTTTCCCAACTTCGCGGCTACCAGACCGGCGGCACCATCCACTTCATCGTCAACAACCAGATCGGCTTCACCACAAGCCCGTCCTATTCGCGCTCGTCGCCTTATCCGTCCGACGTCGCCAAGATGAACCAAGCCCCCATCTTCCACGTCAACGGCGACGATCCCGAGGCCGTCGTCCACGTGGCGCGCATCGCCACCGAATACCGTCAGGAATTCAAGCGCGACGTGGTCATCGACATGTTCTGCTATCGGCGCTTCGGCCATAACGAGGGCGACGAGCCGGCCTTCACCCAGCCCATCATGTACCGCGCCATCGCCAAGCATCCGACGACCCTTGGCATATACGCCCGCCGATTGATCGCCGAAGACGTCGTCACCGAGGCCGAGAGCGACGCCGCCATCGCCGCCTTCCGCACCCGCCTGGATCAGGACTTCGAGACGGCGGCGGGCTACAAGCCCAACAAGGCCGACTGGCTGGAAGGACGCTGGAAGGGCCTGATACAATTCTCGGGCGAGGAAGAATTGCACGAAGACGATACGGCGGCGCCCCTTGAGGCACTGCGCGAGGTGGGCACGGCATTGTCGACGGCGCCCCCCAATTTCGCCCTTCATCCAAAGCTGACGCGCCAGCTTGAGGCCAAGCGCAAGATGATCGAGAGCGGCGCGGGTATCGACTGGGCGACGGCCGAGGCGCTGGCCTTCGGCACGCTGCTCATCGACGGCACCCCGGTGCGCCTGTCGGGCCAGGATTCGGGTCGCGGCACGTTTTCGCAACGTCATTCGGTGTTCGTCGACCAGGACAACGAGGAGCGCTACGTGGCGCTCAACCACGTTCGCCGGGGCCAGGCCCGCTATGAAGTCATCGACAGCCCGCTGTCGGAGTTTTCGGTGCTCGGCTTCGAGTACGGCTATACCCTCAGCGATCCCAATGCCCTGGTGTTATGGGAGGGGCAGTTCGGCGACTTCGCCAACGGCGCCCAGGTGATCATCGATCAGTTCGTCGGCTCGGGCGAATCAAAGTGGCTGCGCATGTCGGGCGTCGTCATGCTATTGCCCCACGGCTTCGAGGGCCAGGGGCCGGAGCATTCCTCGGCCCGCCTTGAGCGCTATCTCCAACTCTGCGCCGAGGACAATCTCCAGGTCGTCAACATGACGACCCCGGCCAATTATTTCCACGCCCTGCGCCGCCAAGTGCGCCGTAACTTCCGCAAGCCCCTTGTCGTCATGGCGCCCAAGTCTCTGCTGCGCCACAAGAAGGTGATTTCCAAACTTGCCGACTTGGGGCCCGACACGCGCTTCCACCGCGTGCTGGCCGACGCCGAGCGCCTGGTGCACGACAAGAAAATCCGCCGCGTCGTGCTGTGTTCGGGAAAGGTCTATTACGACCTCGTCGACGGGCGCCGGGAGCGCGCCATCAAGGACGTCGCCATCGTGCGCGTCGAGCAGCTTTATCCTTGGCCGCGCCAGGGGGTCTTGCGGCAACTGGCGCGCTATGCGGGCGCCGAAGTGGTGTGGTGCCAGGAAGACCCGGCCAACATGGGCGCCTGGACCTTCGTCTACCCGCGCCTGATGAATATCCTCGACGAACTAGGCGGCAAGCGTCCCGTCTATGCCGGGCGCAAGGCCTCGGCCTCGCCCGCGACCGGGCTTTTGGCGAACCATCAGAAGGAACAAGCCGAATTGGTCGAGTGGGCCCTGACGGCGAAAATCGACGATATCCCGCAACCCTTCCGGCGGCCGAAAAAAAACTAAGGAGTTCTCCGCATGGCGACAGAGATCAAGGTTCCCGTCTTGGGTGAATCGGTCACCGAGGCGACGGTCACCAAATGGTTCAAGGCGGTCGGCGACGCCGTCGCCACCGACGAGGCGCTGGTTGAGTTGGAAACCGATAAGGTGACCCTGGAGGTCACCGCCCCGGCCGCCGGGACACTGAGCGAGATCGCGGCCGCCGAAGGCGCCGACGTCGAGGTCGGAGCGCTGTTGGGCGCCATCGCCGAGGGCAAGGGCGCCCCCGCCGCCAAGAAATCGCCGCCGCCGGCCGAACCGGCCGCCGCCGCCCCACCCGCCCCGACCCCGGCACCGGCGGCCGAGGCCAAGCCGTTGTCGCCGGCGGTGCGTAAATTGGTCGAGGAAAACGACCTCGACCCGGCCGCGATCGCGGCAAGCGGCAAGGACGGAAGACTGACCAAGGGCGACGTCTTGGCATTCCTCAAGGACGGCGGACCAGGCGCCGCCGCGCCGCCGCCGCCGGCTCAACCCGCCGCCCAGTCGGCCGCCGCCATGCCGGCGGCCCAGTATCCGCCCCGGCCGATCGGCCCCAGCGAGGAACGGGTGCGCATGACGCGCCTGCGCCAGCGCATGGCCGAACGCCTTAAGGAGGCGCAGAACACGGCCGCCATGCTGACCACTTTCAACGAGGCCGACATGAGCGCCGTCATCGACGTGCGCGCCCAATACCGCGACATCTTCGAGAAGAAGCACGGGGTCCGCATCGGTTTCATGTCGTTTTTCGTCAAGGCCTGCGTCGTGGCGCTGCGCGAGGTGGCGGCGGTCAATGCCGAGATCGACGGCACCGATTTCATTTACAAGAACCACTACGACATCGGCGTCGCCGTCGGCACCGAACATGGCTTGGTGGTGCCGGTGCTGCGCGACGCCGATGCCCTGAGCTTCGCCGATATCGAAATGGCCATCACCGATATGGGGCAACGCGCGCGGGACGGCAAGCTGGCTATCGAGGAGTTGCAGGGCGGCACCTTTACCATCACCAACGGCGGCGTCTTCGGCTCGCTCCTTTCGACCCCCATCCTCAACCCGCCGCAGTCGGGCATCCTGGGCATGCACAAGATCCAAAAACGCCCCGTCGTCCTCGACGACGGCACCATCGCGGCGCGGCCCATGATGTACCTGGCTTTGAGCTACGACCACCGCATGGTCGACGGCCGCGAGGCGGTCGCGTTCCTGGTCCGCGTCAAGGAATGTATCGAGGACCCAAGCCGCATCATGCTGGACATGTGAGGGAAGAAGCAGGATTCACCGCAGAGGCACGGAGGCACAGAGAAGCAGAGAATTAAAGAAGGTCTCCCGTGCGCTCGGCGCGCAAGATTTGTCTTCTCTTCCTCTGTGTCTCTGTGCCTCTGTGGTTTACTTAAGTTTTGAATTATCGGCCGGGGGATGCGTCCCATGAGTGAAAAGACTTACGATCTTGTCGTTATCGGCGGCGGCCCGGGCGGGTATGTCGCCGCCATTCGGGCCGCCCAACTGGGCCTCAAGGTGGCCTGCGTGGAAAAGCGCGGCGCGCTCGGCGGCACCTGCCTCAATGTCGGCTGCATCCCGTCGAAGGCGCTCTTGCAATCGTCCCATCACTATGAGGTGGCGCGCCACGACCTGGCGGCGCACGGCGTCAAGGCGGGCAGCGTCGGCCTCGACCTGGCGACCATGATGAAGCGCAAGGACGCCGTGATCGGCGACCTGACCAAGGGCATCGCGTTCCTGTTCAAAAAGAACAAGGTCGACTACCACATCGGCGCCGCTACCCTGGCCGGCGCCGGCAAGGTCGCCGTGAAGCCCCCCAAGGGCGGCGCCAAGCAGACCCTGGAGGCCAAGAACATCCTCATCGCCACCGGCTCCGACGTCGCCCCCCTGGCCGGCGTCGCCATCGACGAGAATCGCATCGTCAGCTCGACCGGGGCTCTGAAGCTGGCCAAGGTGCCGAAGTCCCTGGTCGTCATCGGCGCTGGCTTTATCGGCCTGGAGATGGGATCGGTGTGGCGGCGCCTGGGCGCCCAGGTCACGGTGATCGAATTCCTCGACCATATCCTGCCCGGTGCCGACGGCGAGGTCGCCAAGACCATGCTGCGCGTCTTCAAGAAGCAGGGCATGACCCTGCGCCTATCGACCAAGGTGACCGGCGCCAAGGCTTTAAAATCCGGGGTCTCGCTCACCGTCGAGCCCGTCGCCGGCGGCAAGGCGGAGACCGTCAAGGCCGACGTGGTTTTGGTCGCCGTCGGGCGGCGCCCCTATACCGAGGGCCTGGGTTTGGACAAGGCCGGGGTGGCGTTGGACGATGGCGGCTTCGTCAAGGTCGACGGCGGCTTTAAGACCAACGTCGCCGGTATCTTCGCCATCGGCGACGTAATCGGCGGCGCCATGCTGGCCCACAAGGCCGAGGACGAAGGCGTCGCCGTCGCCGAAATTCTGGCCGGTCAGTCGGGACACGTGAACTACGAAGCCATCCCGGGCGTCGTCTACACCTGGCCCGAAGCGGCGTCGCTGGGCAAGACCGAGGAACAACTCAAGGAGGCCGGCGTCGCCTACGCGGTGGGCAAATTTCCGTTCACCGCCAATTCGCGGGCGCGCTGCAATGCCGACACCGACGGCTTCGTCAAGGTCCTGGCCGACGCTGAGACAGACCGCATTCTCGGCGTTCACATCGTCGGGCCGGCGGCCGGTGATTTGATCCAGGAAGCGGTGGTGGCGATGGAATTCGGCGCCTCGGCGGAGGATCTGGCGCGCACCTGCCACGGCCATCCGGGCCTCGGCGAGGCAGTCAAGGAGGCGGCTTTGGGTGTCGCCGGACGGGCCATCCACATTTAACGGTCGAGCCCCGTTGGTCATGCCAGGCGCGGCGCATAACGGCGTCTTCCTCACCGCGATGATATGCGTCGCCGAGGTGCTGACGCTGGTCGGCGTTTTCACCTTTCCCGCCTTGCTGCCCGTCTTCTTCGACGAGTGGGGCCTCTCCAACACCGAGGCGGGCTGGATCGCCGGCATCTATTTCGGCGCCAATGCCGCCGTTGTCGGCGTCTTGGTCAGCCTCACCGACCGTGTCGACGCCCGCCTCATCTATCTGTTTGGCGCCGCGCTGGCGGCCATCGGTTCGGCCGGCTTCGCTCTGTTCGCCGAGGGATTTTGGACGGCGCTCGTCTTCCGTGCCATGGCCGGCATGGGTCTGGCGGGCACCTACATGCCGGGCCTTCGCGCCCTGACAGACCGCTACGATGGACGCCACCAGGCACGCGCCGTCGCCTTCTATACCGGCACCTTCAGTCTGGGCACGGCGACATCGTTCTTGGTTGCCGGCCAGGTGGCCCGGGCCTTTGGATGGCGTTGGTCGTTCGCCGTCGCGGCCATCGCGGCGGCCTTGGCCTTGGTCATCGTGGCGGTCGTGCTGAGGCCGGCCCGTCCGCAGGCGGCAAAGGAAGAAACCCGTCTCCTCGATACTCGTCCGGTGCTCGCCAACCGCCGGGCCATGGCCTATATCCTGGCCTATGGGGCCCATACCTGGGAATTGACCAGCCTGCGCTCGTGGACCGTGGCCTTCCTCGCCTTCGCCCTGACGCTTGGCGGCGACGAGGCGGGTTGGCTGGCGCCGACGACGGTTGCCATGCTGAGCGCCATCATCGCCATGTTCTCCAGCATCGCCGGCGCCGAACTGGCGACCCGCTTCGGCTTTCGCCGATGGGTCATGGGGGTCATGGTCTGTTCGGCGGTGACCGGAGCCGCGCTGGGGTTTTCGGCTGGCCTGCCGTATCTTGCCGTGGTCGCCCTGTTGTGGTTCTTCGCCGTTCTTGTCCAGGCCGACGCCGGGGTCATCAACAGCGGCACCCTGGGCGCCGCCGAGGCGGGCCGGCGCGGCCTGACGCTGGCCGTCCATTCGACGTTCGGGTTTGTTTGCGCCTTCCTGGCGCCCCTGGTCTTTGGCGTCGTCCTTGATCTGGCCGGCGGCGGCACCTCGCCCCTGGCCTGGGGCCTGGCCTTCGCCGCCATCGGTGCCGGCGTTCTGCTGGGACCGTTGGCGCTGGCCGTTTTGGCGGGCGGGGCGGAGCGTCGGGAAACGCACCCGTGATCGGGGCCGTCGCCCTGACCGCGGTTCTTTGCCTGGCCCAGGTGCTGACCATGCTGGGGGTTTTCGCCTTTCCCGCCCTGCTGCCGACCTTCTTCGCCGAATGGCGCCTCAGCAATACCGAGGCGGGTTGGATCGCCGGCATCTACTTCGCCGGCTACTCGCTCGCCGTGCCGGTGCTGACCAGTCTTACCGACCGCATCGACGCACGCAGCGTCTATATGGTCGGCGCCGCGCTGGCCGCCGTCGCCGCCGCCGGCTTCGCCTTCTTCGCCGAGGGCTTCTGGTCGGCCATGGTCCTTCGCGTCTTTGCCGGGATGGGGCTGGCCGGCACCTTCATGCCGGGGCTCAGGGCCCTCACCGACCGTTGCCAGGGGCCGGGGCAGGCGCGCGCCCTTGCCTTCTATACCGCCAGCTTCGGCCTCGCCACCGGGCTTTCGTTTCTGATGGCGGGCGAGGTCGGTCGGATATTCGGCTGGCGCGCCGCCTTCGCCGTGGCGGCGGTGGCGACGGTGCTTGGCCTGATCCTCGTCGCCGTGGCGCTCCGTCCCCGGAAGCCCGAGCGGGCGCCGGAGCCGGGCCGGCTTCTCGACTTCCGCCCGGTGCTGCGCAATCGCCTCGCCATGGGCTACATCCTGGCCTACGCGGCCCACGTCTGGGAGCTTTTCGCCTTCCGCTCGTGGATCGTTGTGTTCCTCGCCTTCGCCTTGAGTTTTCACGATCAAGGCGGATGGCCGGCGCCGACCACGGTGGCCACCATCGCCAGTGTGGTGGCGGTGGTGACCAGCATCGGCGGCCAGGAATTGGCCCTGCGCCTGGGTCGTCGGCGCGTGGTCTCGGTGCTTATGGGGGCCTCGGCGGTGGCCGCCGCCGGCTTCGGTTTCGCGGCACCCTTGCCTTATGGCTGGGTGGTGGTCCTGTCGATCGCCTACGGCGCACTCATGATTGCCGATTCGGCGGCGCTGACATCGGGCACCGTGCTCAGCGCCGAGCCGGGACGGCGCGGCGCCACCCTGGCCCTGCATTCGCTGTGCGGTTTCGGCGCCGGTTTTCTCGGCCCGCTGGCGGTCGGCGTGGTGCTCGACCTGGCCGGCGGCACCGGCTCGGCGCTCGCCTGGGGTCTCGCCTTCGCCTCCATGGGCGCCGTCGTCGCCCTGGGACCCCTGGCGCTCTTCGTCCTGGGGCGAAAGTAAGAACCCTCAGCCGCGCGCCCGTGGGTGGGCGTCGCGGTAGACCGCCATCAGATGCGCCCGGTCGACCTCGGTGTAGCGCTGGGTGGTGCTTAGCGAGGCGTGGCCGAGAAGCTCCTGGATGGTGCGCAGGTCGCCGCCGCCGGCCAGGAGATGGGTGGCGAAGCTGTGGCGCAGGGCATGCGGCGTCGCCGTCTCGGGCAGGCCCAAAAGCGCCCGGAGCCGGCGCACCTGGCGCTGGGCCACGCCGGGGTTGAGGCGCCGACCACGGGCGCCGACGAACAGGGGATCGCCCTCGCCAAGCGCATGGGGGCAATGGTCTAGGTAGTCGCGCACCGCCTCGGCGACGACGGGCAGGATCGGCACCAGACGCTCCTTGCGGCCCTTGCCGGTGACGATCAGGGTCTCGCCGGTCGGCGCCTGGCCGCGGTCGAGGGCCAGGGCCTCGCCGATGCGCAGTCCACAGCCGTAAAGCAATATCAGCAACGCCGTGTCGCGTTTGGCGATCCACGCCTCGTCGCTCAGTTGGCCGATCTCCGCCACCACGCCGACGGCCTCGTCCTCGGACAGCGCCTTGGGCACCGACTTGGCCGTCTTGGGCGCGCGCAGATGGGCGACGGCGGCGTTGTGAACCAGCTCGGCGTGGTCGAGAAAGCGGAAGAAGCCGCGCAACGTCGATACCGCGCGCGCCGTCGAGGCACGCTTGAGCCCGCGTCCGTTACGTTCGGCAAGATAGGCGCGGAAATCGCGGCGAGAGAGATCGCCCAGCTCCCTGAGGCCCGCCGGATAGCCGGCGTGGCGGGCCAGGAAGCCGAGGAAGTCGGCCAGGTCGCGGCCGTAGGCATCGAGGGTGTGGGGCGAGGCGCGGCGCTCGTGGGCCAGCCAAGCGCGCCACTCGGCGGCGGCGGCGGCGACGGCGGGCTCGGCGACAAGGGCCAGGGGCTCGGACTGTTTTCCGCTGGAAGACGACATTTCGTGGGTGTCGACCATAGTCGATCATATATCTTGTGGGCGACCGGTTCCAGCCGGATGTTGTGGGGGCAGGGAACGAAGGGGGTCAGCCCTCCAGGCAGCGCTCGATGCAGCGTTCCAGGACGCGGGCCAGGAAGATCACGAGGTCGGTCCCCTGACCGGTGTGAAAAACGCCGTCGCCGCGCGATCCCAGGGCCAGGAGGCCGACCGGCCGGTCGGTGGCGGGGTGCAACCGGGCCAGGGCCGCCGAGCGGACCAGCCCGGCGCCGGCCGCGAAGACGGTGCCGTCATCCGCCATTTCGTGGTGCAGGACCACGTCCTGGCCCTTGCCCATCAAATCGTCGACGGTGCCCTTGGGCAAGCCGCGAACCTCGGCGGCGACAAGGCCGGGGAGTGGCGCCGGGCCCGGCTCGAAACCGACGGTCACGACGTCGATATCGAGCAGAAGCGGCATCTGATCGCTAACCACGCGCATCAATTGTTCGAATGTTTTGGCCCCTATCAAGGCAAGAACGGCGCCGTGGGTGTGGGTCTGGCTGGACAGGTTACCGCGGCTGGTATCGATGAGGTCCATGGCGCAGGAACGCAGGTTGTCGATCTCGCCGCGCAGGTGTTCGAGGGCGAACTGCTGGATATCGACGACTTTGTCGTCGCTCCAGCGCGCGGGCAGGGTCAAACTCTCCACGATTCGCGGATTGTCGGCGAGGAAATCCGGATGATGGCGCAGGTAGTCCGTCACCTGGTCGCCGGTGACTTCGGCGCTCTCGGGCGCCGGCCCGTCCTTTATCTTCGCGTCATCGTGTTTGGCGGTCATTCGGTTCTCTTTCCGGCAAGCCAATCCCATGCGACCTGTTAGACTATAGCCCATGCCCAGTCCGCCTGCCAAATCCAAGCATGGTTCCTTCGTCGCCGGCGAGCGGGTGAGCGTCATGCTGCCGCTGCCGCTCGGCGCGGCCTATGATTATTGCGTGCCCGCCGGTCTGACCCTGGCGGCGGGCGATTTCGTCACCGTGCCCCTGGCCAGCCGTCAAATTTCCGGCGTCGTGTGGGGCGCCGGCGAGGGCCGGGTGGCGGCGCGGAAGACCAAAGACGTGGCGGCCCGTTTGGATACGCCGCCCCTGCCCAAGGTCTCTCGGCGTTTCGTCGAATGGGTGGCCCGCTACACGCTGTGCCCGGCGGGCGCCGTTCTGAAGATGGCGATGAGCGTGCCGGCCGCCCTCCATCCGCCGCGTCCGGTGACGGCCTACGCCTTGGCCGAGACGCCGCCCGAGGTGCGTCTTACGCCGGCGCGCCAGAGGGTAATCGGGGTCCTGAGCGATGGTCCGCCGCGTCCGGCGAGCGAACTGGCGCGCGCCGCCGGCGTCGGTCCATCGGTGGTGCGCGGCCTGGCCGGGGCCGGAGTTCTCGTCCAACGCAGCCTGCCTCGCCGGACGGCCCGGGCGGCGCCCGACTGGCGCAATCCGGGGCCGACCCTGTCGGCCGATCAGTCAACGGCGGCGCGTGCCCTGAAGGCCATGGCGGCGGCGGACGCGTTCGCCGTTACCCTTCTTGACGGCGTCCCCGGATCGGGCAAGACCGAGGTTTATTTCGAGGCCGTCGCCGAGACCCTCGGGCGGGGCCGCCAAGTTCTCGTGATGCTGCCCGAGATCGCCCTGGGCGCCCAGTGGATGGGTCGTTTTCGCACCCGTTTTGGCGCCGCCCCCGCCGAGTGGCATTCCGATCTCACCCCGGCCCAGAGGCGCGTCACCTGGCGCGCCGTCGCGGAAGGCCGGGAACGGATCGTGGTGGGCGCGCGTTCGGCGCTTTTCCTGCCCTTTCCCGACCTCGGGCTGATCGTCATCGACGAAGAGCACGATGCCGCTTTCAAGCAAGAGGAAGGGGTCATCTACAATGCCCGCGACATGGCCGTGGTGCGGGCTAGGCTGGGCGAGGTGCCGTTGGTCCTGGCGTCCGCTACGCCATCGTTGGAGAGCTTCGAAAATGCCCGCGCCGGACGCTATGGGACGCTGCACCTGCCCGACCGCCACGCCGGCGCCAGCTTGCCCGACGTGGCGCTGATCGACATGCGGAGCGAGGCGCCGTCCGCCGGACGGTGGCTTTCCCAGACATTGCTCGACGCGATCCGGGAAACGCTCGAGGCCGGCGAACAGGCGATGCTGTTCCTCAATCGCCGCGGCTACGCGCCGCTCACTTTGTGCCGCGCCTGCGGGCATCGTCTGCAGTGTCCGCGCTGTACCGCCTGGCTGGTCGAGCACCGCAAGGTCGAGCGTTTGCAGTGCCACCACTGCGGATACACTGCGCGCCTGCCCAGGGCCTGCCCGTCGTGCGAGGCCGAGGGCACACTGGCGGCCTGCGGACCCGGCGTCGAGCGCCTGGCCGAGGAGGTAAGCGAATGGTTTCCCGACGCCCGTCAGGCGGTCGCCGCCAGCGATACCCTGACCGGCCCAAAAGCCGCCGCCGACCTGGTGCGCGGCATCGAGGAACATCGCGTCGACGTGCTGATCGGCACCCAGATCGTCGCCAAGGGCCATCATTTTCCCATGCTCACCCTGGTCGGCGTGGTCGACGCGGACCTGGGTTTGGCGGGCGGCGACCTAAGGGCGGCGGAGCGCACCTATCAGCTTCTCTATCAGGTGGCGGGCCGGGCCGGCCGGGCCGAGCGTCCGGGCCGCGTGCTGGTGCAGACCTACATGCCCGAAAGCGCCGTCATGCGGACCCTGGTATCGGGTGAGCGCCAATCGTTCCTCGACGCCGAGGCCAAGGACCGCCGGGATGCCGGCATGCCGCCCTTTGGCCGTCTGGCGGCCATCGTCGTTTCGGGCCGCGACGAAAGTGCCGTCAACGAGGTGGCGCGGCGGCTGGGCCGCGCCGCGCCCCGAAGCGACGGCATCCAGGTCCTGGGGCCGGCGCCGGCGTCCCTGGCGCTGTTGCGCGGCAGGCACCGGCGCCGGCTGCTTCTCAAGGCCGGGCGCGAGGTTAACGTGCAAGCGGCCCTGCGCGCCTGGCTGAACGCCGCCCAGGTGCCGCGCAGTGTACGCGTGCGCGTCGACGTCGATCCTTACAGCTTTCTTTGAGGCATCCTCGGCGCGGCCCGGGCCAAGGCCCGGCGAGGGTCGTCGGCGCGCTCCGGCGGCTTCGCCTTGGGGGAGTCATGAGGCTTGGTAAACCGCCGTTTTCCGCTAATTACGGCGGCCAAGGTCGGGTTGCATGGCCCCACCGAGTATGCTAGACCACTGCGTCTTTCGGCCTACCCCGTGGTGGCGGGGAGACAGATACTTTTTTGGTAATTGCGGGCGCCGAGCGCTCCTCCGTTTCTTCAGGACCTTTTCATCGGAAATCGAGTCGAGGAACGATCACAAGTGTCATCCGAAAGCATAGACGCGAGCGGACTGGCGGGACGATACGCCGCGGCGCTTTTTGAATTGGCCGAAGCCGACAAAGGGCTCGACCGGGTGGTCGAGGACCTGGGCCGCCTCGGCGCCATGATCGGGAGTTCTGACGATTTGACCCGCCTGGTGCGTTCGCCGGTGATTTCACGCGACGACCAGACTCGCGGCATGACGGCGATCATGGAAAAGGCCGGCATGGACGCGCTGACCCAGCGTTTCGTCGGCATGGTGGCGCGTAACCGCCGCCTGTTCGCGCTTACCGACATGATCGCCGCTTTTCTCGCCCTGGTCGCCCAGCGCCGGGGCGAAGTTACGGCCGACGTTACATCGGCCGTCGAACTGACCGACGGCGAGCATAAATCCTTGGTCGCGGCCTTGAAGAAGGCGATCGGCACCAAGGTCGCGGTTAGCGCCCAGGTCGATGAGACGCTGCTCGGCGGCCTGATCGTCAAGGTTGGCTCACGCATGATCGACAGCTCGCTCAGCACAAAACTGCAACAACTACGCTTGGCCATGAAGGGAATTGGGTGATGGAAATCCGTGCCGCGGAAATCTCGGCGATCCTAAAGGAACAGATCGCTAATTTCGGCACAGAGGCCGAGGTCGCCGAGGTCGGCCAGGTGCTGTCGGTAGGCGACGGCATCGCCCGTGTCCACGGATTGGACAAGGTGCAGGCCGGCGAGATGGTGGAGTTTCCCGGCGGCTTCCGGGGCATGGCGCTGAACCTGGAAACCGATAACGTCGGCGTCGTGATCTTCGGCGACGACCGCAGCATCAAGGAAGGCGACACCGTCAAGCGCACCGGCTCCATCGTCGACGTGCCGGTGGGCAAGGGTATCCTGGGTCGGGTGATGGACGCGCTCGGCAATCCCATCGACGGCGCCGGCGCCATCGTCGCGGCCGAGCGCGGCCGGGTCGACGTCAAGGCACCCGGCATCATCCCCAGACGTTCGGTGAATGAGCCCATGCAGACGGGTATCAAGGCCATCGACAGCCTGATTCCGGTCGGCCGCGGCCAGCGAGAACTCATCATCGGGGACCGCCAGACCGGCAAGACCGCCGTCATCATCGACACCATCCTCAACCAAAAGCGGATCAACGCCGCGGCCAAGGACGAGTCGGAAAAGCTCTACTGCATTTATGTCGCCGTCGGGCAGAAGCGCTCGACCGTTGCCCAGATCGTCAAGGTCCTGGAAGACAACGGCGCCATGGAGTATTCCGCCGTCATCGCCGCCACCGCGTCGGAACCCGCGCCGATGCAGTTCCTGGCACCCTACACCGGCTGCACTATGGGCGAGTACTTCCGCGACAACGGCATGCACGCGGTAATATTCTACGACGATCTTTCGAAGCAGGCGGTATCGTACCGTCAGATGTCGCTGCTTCTGCGCCGGCCGCCGGGGCGCGAGGCCTATCCCGGCGACGTCTTCTACCTGCACTCGCGGCTGTTGGAGCGCGCCGCCAAGATGAACGACGATCACGGTGGCGGGTCGTTGACGGCCCTGCCGGTGGTCGAGACCCAGGCCAACGACGTCTCGGCCTATATCCCGACCAATGTCATCTCGATTACCGACGGCCAAATATTCCTTGAAACCGACCTTTTCTACCAGGGCATCCGTCCGGCGGTGAACGTCGGCATTTCGGTCAGCCGCGTCGGCTCGGCGGCCCAGGTGAAGGCCATGAAGAAGGTCGCCGGGAGCATCAAGCTGGAACTGGCGCAATATCGCGAAATGGCCGCCTTTGCCCAGTTCGCCTCCGACCTCGACGCCTCGACCCAGCAGCTTTTGGCGCGAGGCGCCCGTTTGACCGAGGTCCTCAAGCAAGATCAATTCATCCCCTATCCCGTGGAAGAACAGGTCGTCGCCCTTTTCGCCGGCGTCAGGGGATACCTGGACGCCGTGGAGGTCGCCGACGTCACCCGCTTCGAGGCCCAGTTGTTGGACGCGGTTCGGGAAAAGGAACAGGACCTGCTGGACGCTATTCGCCAGGAAAAGGACCTGTCGGAAGAATCGGAACAAAAATTGACCGCTTTCCTCGACGAATTCGCGCAGTCCTTCACCTGAGGACGGGATCAGCGACCGATGGCCAACCTGAAGGTTCTGAGGGTCCGCATCACCAGCGTCAAATCGACGCAGAAGATCACTTCGGCGATGAAGATGGTGGCGGCGTCGAAGCTGCGCCGCGCCCAGGCCGCGGCCGAGGAGGCGCGCCCCTATGCCGAGCGCATGGAGCGCATGTTGGGGGCCTTGACCGCCAGTCTGCCGACCCTTGAGGGCGCCCCCCGGCTGCTCGCCGGAAGTGGCTCCGACGACACCCATTTGATCGTCGTCGTCACCGCCGACCGGGGATTGTGCGGCGGTTTCAACGGCAACATCGTGCGCGAGTGCCGCCAACTCATCAACGGCCTGGTCGCCGAGGGCAAGACGGTGAAGGTGCTGTGCGTCGGCCGTAAGGGACGCGACGGACTGAAACGCGAGTTTGGCGAGCAGATCATCGATACTCACGAGAATCTCATGCGCAGCGGCGTCGACTACGCCGACGCGCGCGCCATCGCGGAGAACCTCGGCACCATGTTCGACGATGGCGAATTCGACGTCTGCACGGTCGTCTTCAACCGCTTCAAGTCGGTCATCAGCCAAGAGGTCACGCCCAGGCGGGTGATCCCCTTCCCGATGCCCGCCGAAGAGGAAACGGATGCGCCCGACGACCTCAAGGCGCTCTATATCCTGGAGCCGACGGACGACGAGATTTTGAACGAGCTGCTGCCGCGCAATCTGTCGGTGCAGATTTACCGGGCGCTGATCGAGAGCTATGCTTCGGAGCAGGGCGCGCGCATGACCGCCATGGACAACGCCACCCGCAACGCGGGCGACATGATCGACAGCCTGACGCTGACCTATAACAGGACACGCCAGGCCAACATCACCAGGGAACTGATCGAGATCATCTCCGGCGCCGAGGCGCTGTAGGAACAAACAACACCGAATCCCGCCATAGGAGCCCGAGCCATGGAGAAAAATACCGTCGGCACCGTAACGCAGGTCATGGGCGCCGTCGTCGACGTGCAGTTCGAAGGCGATCTGCCGGCCATCCTCAACGCCCTTCACGTCGACAACCAAGGCCAGAAAATGGTTCTTGAGGTAGCCCAGCACCTGGGTGAATCGACGGTACGCACGGTCGCCATGGACATTACCGACGGCTTGGTCCGCAGCCAGGAAGTGGTGGACACCGGCGGTCCCATTACCGTCCCCGTGGGGCCGGAAACCTTGGGCCGCATCGTCAACGTCATCGGCGAGCCGATCGACGACCTGGGTCCGCTAAAAACCAAGAAGCGCCTGCCCATTCATCGCGCGGCGCCCGAGTTCGTGGATCAGTCGACGGACACCGAGATCCTGGTCACCGGCATCAAGGTCATCGACTTGATCGAACCTTATCCGAAGGGCGGCAAGGTCGGTTTGTTCGGCGGCGCCGGCGTCGGCAAGACCGTGATCATCATGGAGCTGATCAACAACATCGCCAAGGCGCACGGCGGCTATTCGGTGTTCGCCGGGGTCGGCGAGCGCACCCGCGAGGGTAACGACCTCTACCACGAGATGATCGATTCCGGCGTCATCCAGCTCGACGGCGACGGTTCCAAGGCAGCCCTGGTCTACGGCCAGATGAACGAACCGCCCGGCGCCCGGGCGCGGGTTGGCCTGTCGGGTCTGACCCTGGCCGAATACTTCCGCGACGAAGAGGGCCAGGACGTGCTTCTCTTCATCGACAATATCTTCCGCTTCACCCAGGCCGGGTCCGAGGTCTCGGCGCTCTTGGGGCGCATTCCCTCGGCGGTCGGCTACCAGCCCACCCTGGCCACCGACATGGGCAATTTGCAGGAACGAATCACCTCGACCCGCCAGGGCTCGATCACCTCGGTGCAGGCGATCTATGTGCCGGCCGACGACCTTACAGACCCGGCGCCGGCGACCTCGTTCGCCCATCTCGACGCGACCACCGTGCTGAGCCGCCAAATCGCCGAGCTTGGCATCTATCCGGCGGTCGATCCGTTGGACTCGACGTCGCGCGTCCTCGATCCCAGGATCGTCGGCGAAGAGCATTACACGGTCGCCCGCGAGGTGCAGCGCATCCTGCAGACCTATAAGTCCTTGCAAGACATCATTGCCATCCTGGGCATGGACGAGCTGAGCGAGGACGACAAGCTGACCGTGGCCAGGGCGCGCAAGCTCCAGCGCTTCCTGAGCCAGCCCTTCTTCGTCGCCGAGGTCTTCACCGGATCGCCCGGCGTCCTGGTCGGCCTGGAAGACACCATCAAGGGCTTCAAGGGCATCTGCGAGGGCGAGTACGACCACCTGCCCGAGGCCGCGTTCTACATGGTGGGCACCATCGAGGAAGCGGTGGAAAAGGCCAAAAAGATGGCGGAGGAGGCGGCATAAAGGGTGATTTATGATGGCTCGGCACCCGCCCGCTCCCCCTCCCGGCCACCCACAGCGTACAATGGCATTGGGTGGCCGGGAGGGGGAGCGGGCGGGTGCCGTACATTAACAAGACGGAAATGCACTAGGCGCCGCCCTTTGGGAGACTGACGATGGCCGATAAGGTAAAACTCGAACTGGTCACGCCGAGCAGGCTGTTGCTTGAGACGGAGACCGACATGGTCGTCGTGCCCGGTGGCGACGGCGATTTCGGCGTTCTTCCCGGCCACGCGCCGCTGTTGTCCACCCTCAGGCCGGGCACCTTGGCGGTCTATGAGGACGATGCGGTGTCCGAACGCCTGTTCGTCGCGGGCGGCTTCGCCGAGGTCGGGGACAACCGTTGCGTCGTCTTGGCCGAAGAGGCCCTGCCCGTCGCCGAGATCACCGCCGAGATGGTGACGGAACGCCTCAAGGACGCGCGGGAGAAGGTCGCCGCGGCCGAGACCGACAAAGAGAAAGAAGACGCCGAACGCGGCCTGAAAATCGCCGAGGCCCTGGAGGCGGGACGGGAGGCAAGCGCATGAAGCTATATCTGGTACGCCACGGCGCCGCGGCGCCGGCGCAAGAAAATCCAGAGCAGCCGTTAACCGAAAAGGGACGCCAGGACATTCAGCGCCTAGCGGTTTTCTTGGCGCGCAGCGGCGTCCAGGTCGTGCGCGTCATCCACAGCGGCAAGAAACGAGCCCAGGACACCGCCGTCCTGCTGGCCGACGTGGTGGGGCCGGGCAAGGTGGTGGAGGAAGCCGAAGCGGGCCTGGGACCAAACGATTCGACCGATCTTCTGGCCACCGCCGCCGACGCGCTGATCGAGGACACCATGGTCGTCGGTCATATGCCGTTCATGGGGCGCATGGTGTCGCGCCTTTTAGCCGGTGCCGAAGACGCCATCAGCGTCGCCTTCGAGCCCGGCACGATGGCCTGCCTGGAGCGTTCCGACAACGGCGGCGGCTGGCACCTCGAGTGGATGGCCGGACCGAAACTGCTGGGCCAGTAGACGGGGCGCTGGAACGTCACTCGACCACCAGTTTCTTCCTTCCAAACAAGAGCGTCAGGTCGCCGCCCTGACGGGTGTGCCCAAGGGGCCGGAACCTGCGTATCCATTTGACCACTGCGGGGTCCTTGAAACGGGCGTAATAGGGCTCCATCCAGGCCAGTTTGGCGGCGTTGAGCGTGCCTCCCCACCGCTGTTCGTAGCCCGATCGGGCGGCGAAGAACGACGGGTCGTCGAGACCGGCGACGGTGCGTCCTATCAGCCGGTGCAGGGCGCCGCCCTGTTCGGCATATAGGTCGATGCCATTGCGCGCCCCGGTCTCGGCGATCAAAACCAGAGGCGGGATCGAATAAAGATGATAGTGCAGTGCCTTGGAGCGCCGCGCCATTTCCAGGGGCAAGGTTCCATCGTCCTCAATCTGGTCAATGGCAAAGCGGTAGCGGCCCACCGACCAGTCGAATAAATCGCTATCGTCGAGAGCCACGGCGGCGGCCATTACCGACCACGCGGCCCAGTAAAGGTGATTGTTGCGCCGGCTCGACCTCTCGGTCCCGGTGGAATATTCGGCCCGCACCGTCCGGGCGAGACGGCGTATCCATATTTTCACCCCTTTCTTGTTTCCTCCGTCGAGGGTCGGTTCGCCGCGTACCTTGAGATAGGCGACGGCGATGACGCCGAGCCCCCACTTGCGGACGAAACCACCCTGGGCCGACATTATGCCTAGAATTGCCCGCGCCCGCGCCCAATCTCCGAGCCAGGTGAGAACGCACCGCGCCACGGCTACCTGGGGCGGGTCGCCGGCAACGTATTGGTCGCTCATTTTGGCGATTTTCTTTTGGTAGTCGTCGAACGGCTTGGCGTCTTCCTTGTAGCGCCGCTCAGCCTCGGCATCGACCACCGATGATCCGCTATCGGCTTCGTAGAAGCCGCCGAAGGTAAGATCGCTGACGGGCGGCGGCACCGCCGGGCAGGTGAAGGCCCGAGGTGCCGAGCCATGATGGGCGCGGGCGGCGGCGACGTCGAAGGGCGGGCGCAGGGGATCGGCGGCGCTTGGGGCCTGAGAAAACATCGCGAGCCAGACCAGTCCCAAAATATGAATGTGCCGTTTGTTCACGGCCCCACGCGGCGGCGGTATTTTTTCCTCTTTTTCTTACTTTTTTCACGTCCGGGAAGCCCGGCGCGGGTCGCCGCCAGCGGCGCCACGCCGGGCTCGCCAAGGCCCAGTTCCATGGCTTCCAGGCGGCGGATCTCGTCGCGCAGGCGGGCCGCTTCTTCGAACTCCAGCTCGGATGCCGCGGCGCGCATGCTTGTCTCCAACTCCGCCAGGTGGGTCTTGAGGTCGCGGCCGACCAGGTGCTGGGCGCCACCGACGCCGGTGTCGACGCTGACGTAATCGTGTTCGTAGACCGATTCCAAGACGTCGGCGATGGACTTGCGCACGCTTTCCGGCGTGATGCCGTTCTCGGCGTTGTAGGCGGTTTGCCTTTCGCGCCGGCGGTTGGTCTCGCCGATGGCGTATTCCAAGGACTCGGTGATGCGGTCGGCATAGAGGATGACCCGGCCGTCGATGTTGCGCGCCGCCCTGCCGATGGTCTGTACGAGGCTGGTCTTGGAGCGCAGGAAGCCTTCCTTGTCGGCATCCAGGATGGCAACCAGGGCGCATTCCGGGATGTCGAGCCCTTCGCGCAGCAGGTTGATTCCGATCAGGACGTCGAAGGCGCCGAGCCGGAGATCGCGAATGATTTCAATGCGTTCCAGGGTCTCGATGTCGGAATGAAGGTAGCGCACGCGGATGCCGGCCTCGTGCATGTATTCGGTCAGGTCCTCGGCCATGCGCTTGGTCAGGGTGGTGACCAACACCCGTTGCGCCCGCGCCGCGCAGCCCTTGACCTCGGCCAGCAAGTCGTCGACCTGGGTTTCGACTGGGCGCACGATGCACTCGGGATCGATGAGGCCGGTCGGGCGCACCACTTGTTCGACGAAGACGCCGGCGGTGCGCCCCAGCTCCCACGGCCCCGGGGTCGCCGAGACATAGACGGTCTGGGGCCGCATGGCGTCCCATTCCTCGAACTTGAGCGGCCGGTTGTCGACGCAGCTGGGCAGGCGGAAGCCGAATTCGGCGAGGGTCGATTTGCGATTGTAGTCACCCCGATACATGCCGCCCAACTGGGGCACGGTGACGTGGCTCTCGTCGACGATAAGCAGCGCGTTCTCGGGCAGGTATTCGAACAAGGTCGGCGGCGGCTCGCCCGGCCGGCGGCCGGTGAGGTAGCGCGAGTAATTCTCGATGCCGCCGCAGTGGCCGGTGGTCTCCAGCATCTCGAGATCGAAGGTCGTGCGTTCCTGAAGACGCTGGGCCTCCAGATACTTGCCTTGGGCGGTGAACTCGGCCACCCGCGCCTTCAACTCCGCCTTGATGCCGGGAAAGGCCTGCTGCAATGTAGGGCGTGGCGTCACGTAGTGGCTGTTGGCGTAGACGGTAATCGAGCCCATCGTCCCCGTCTTTTCGCCGGTCAGTGGGTCGATCTCCCAGATCGCCTCGACCTCGTCGCCGAACAGCGACAGCCGCCAGGCGCGGTCCTCCAGGTGCGATGGAAAGATTTCGATTACGTCGCCCTGGACGCGAAAGGCGCCCCGCACGAAGTGAACGTCGTTGCGCCGGTATTGCAATTCGACCAGACGCTTCAAAAGTGCGCCGCGCTCGACCCGGCCGCCGACCTCCAGGGTCGCCACCATGTAGGCATAGGTCTCGACGGCGCCGATGCCGTAAATGCACGAAACCGAGGCGACGATGACCACGTCGCCGCGCTCCATCAGGGCGCGTGTCGCGGCGTGGCGCATGCGGTCGATCTGTTCGTTGATCGAGGCGTCTTTCTCAATGTAGGTGTCGGAGCGCGGCACATAGGCCTCGGGCTGGTAGTAGTCGTAATAGGACACGAAATACTCGACTGCGTTGTCGGGAAAGAAGGTCTTCATTTCGCCATAGAGCTGTGCGGCGAGGGTCTTATTGGGGGCCAGAACGAGGGTCGGGCGCTGCACGCTTTCGATGGCGTGGGCCATGGTGAAGGTCTTGCCCGATCCGGTGACGCCCAACAAAACCTGGTCGCGCTCGCCCGCCTCCAGGCCAGCCACCAGGGCGGCGATGGCGTCCGGCTGGTCGCCGGCGGGAGCGAACTCGGAGACCAGCGCCAGGCGCCGATCGTCCTCGACCGGCGGGCGCTTTTGAGGCGTGAAGAGGACCTGGCTTTCCATAACCCGAATATATACGGTCGCCGGCGGGATTAGGGAACCGCTTCCTGAGTGACCGACACCCCGCCGCGCCCCGGTTCGCTGACCGATGCCGGTGGAGACCCTTGCGAGATTCACAAATGAGGCAAAACATTTAACGAAAAGAGGCAATCAATTTTTGAATCCCCATGGCCTCAAAGGGGCGCTTGCGTTCGCCGGGGCGGAGTCGTAATTTCAGCCTAGCGCCGATCAAACCTCCGAGCAGGGGACAAACAGCCCATGTCATTCATCGCCTCTCGTCTGGGCCGCATCAAGCCATCGCCGACCATCGCCGTAACCCAGAAGGCCCGCGACCTCTCGGCCCAGGGCCGTGACGTCATCGGCCTCGGTGCCGGCGAGCCCGACTTCGACACCCCCCGGCACATCCGCGACGAAGCCAAGGCGGCCATGGACCGGGGTGAGACCCGCTATACCCCGGTGGCCGGCACGCCGGCGTTGCGCCAGGCCATCGTCGACAAATTCAAGCGCGAGAACGGGCTCGACTACGGCCTCGACCAGATCACCGTCGGTTGCGGCGGCAAACACGTCATCTACAACGCCATCATGGCGACCGTCGGGCCGGGTGACGAAGTCATAATCCCGGCGCCCTATTGGGTTAGCTACCCCGACATCACGCTCCTCGCCGAAGGGACGCCGGTGATCGTCGAGTGCCCCGCCGAGAGCGGTTTCAAGCTCAAGCCCGAGGACCTGGAAAAGGCGATTACGCCGAAGACCAAGTGGCTGATCTTGAACTCACCGTCCAATCCCTCGGGCGCCGCCTATACCGAGGGCGAGATGAAGGCGGTGACCGACGTGTTGGTCAAGCATCCCCATGTCTGGGTGATGACCGACGACATTTACGAACACGTCGTCTATGACGACTTCGTGTTCGTCACCCCGGCCCAGGTCGAGCCCCGCCTTTATGAGCGCGCGCTGACCCTGAACGGCGTTTCCAAGGCTTACTGCATGACCGGGTGGCGCCTTGGCTATGGCGGTGGGCCGGCGGACCTCATCAATGCGATCAACAAGATCCAGTCGCAGAGCATCACCCACACGTCGTCGATCACTCAGGCGGCGACGGTGGCGGCGCTCAACGGCCCGCAGGACTTCATCGCCAAGCACAACGCTATCTTCAAGGATCGCCGCGATCTGGTGGTGTCCATGTTGAACCAGGCCGACGGGCTCGACTGTCCGTCCCCGGAAGGGGCTTTCTACGTCTATCCGTCCTGCGCCGGGACCCTGGGCAAGACCACGCCGGACGGTAAGACCCTGGAGAGCGACGAGGATTTTGTTACCTTTATGCTGGAGAGCGAGGGCGTTGCCGCCGTCCAGGGGGCGGCCTTCGGACTTTCGCCCCATTTCCGCATATCCTACGCCACCTCGACCGAGTTGCTGGAGGAAGCCTGTTCGCGCATCCAGCGGGCCTGCGGGGCGTTGACCTAGAGCAAATCCCAAGCGGATGGTTACATCCGCGACGACGTATTTGCGGTTAGAACAAGGAGTTAGAGAATTTTCAGTGAACGCATGTGAACGGAAAATGCTCTAACAATCACGCCCGAAGAGAAAAGAAACACCGGAGTCCAGGAGGAATCAGTGGCCGAGAAAAAACCTTCCACGCCGCGGTGCGCGGCTTTCGTCGGATCGTATCTGAGCGGCAAGACGACGCTCTTGGAAAGCATCCTCCATGCCACCGGGGCGATCAACCGAAAGGGCAGCGTCACCGAGGGCAACTCGGTCGGCGATTCGGGCACCGAATCCCGAGCCCGCCAGATGAGCACCGAAATGAATGTCGCCGCTACCGAATACCTGGGCGACGAATGGACCTTCGTCGACTGTCCGGGCAGCATCGAACTGGCCCAGGAGTCCTTCAACGCGGCCATGGTGGCGGACATCACGGTGGTGGTCTGCGACCCCGATGTCGACAAGGCATTGGGTGTCGCGCCCATGTTGCGGTTTCTTGGCGCGCGCCAAATCCCGCACCTCATCTTTATCAATAAGACCGACACCGCCGACGCGCCCGTTATGGACACTCTTGAGTCCCTTAAGAGCGTTTCGGCCCGGCCCTTGTTGCTGCGCGAGATCCCCATTCGCGAAGACGATCATGTCATCGGTCATGTGGAACTGGCCAGCGGACGCGCTTTCAAATGGGAGTTGGACAAGCAATCCGAACCCATGGAAATGCCGGACGGGATGCAAGAACAGTACGAGGCCGCCCGGAGCGAGATGCTGGAGACCCTGGCCGACTTCGACGATACGCTTCTCGAGCAGCTGCTTGAAGATGACGATCCATCGGTCGATGAGACCTATTCCAATCTGACCAGGGACGTGCAACAGGGCCTTATCGTCCCGGTCTTCTTCGGCTCGGCGGCGCATGACCACGGGGTGCGCCGCCTGCTCAAGGCCCTGCGTCACGAAACGCCGACCCATGAAGCGGTGGCGGAACGCCTTGGGGTCGACGCGGCTGGTGGTGAGCCCAGAGCCCAGGTGTTCAAGACCCTGCATGCCGCCCATACGGGAAAGTTGTCCCTGGCCCGCGTTCTGTCCGGCGAAATAGCAGATTCCAACACCCTGAACGGTGATCGGATCAGCGGTGTTTTTCGTTTGCTGGGTGGCAAGCAAGAGAAGCAAAACACGGCCGCCGCCGGCGCCTTGGTCGGGTTGGGGCGCATGGAAAGCGTGACCACGGGCGATATGTTGTCCCCGGCGGGCGACGCCACGGCCAGCGATTGGCCGGAGCCCCTGGCGCCCCTTTATTCGCTTGCCATCCATGCCGAGCAGCGCTCCGACGAGGTGAAGCTCACGGGCGCCCTGGCGAAGCTGGTCGAGGAGGACACGTCGCTCTCATTTGGACCCGACGCGGACACCGGTGAGTTGTTGATTAGTGGATTAGGGGACGTGCATTTGCAAATTACCATCGACCGCCTGCGCAATCGCAACAATCTTGCGGTAGTTTCCCATCGTCCCCAGGTGCCGTACAAGGAGACCATCCGCAAGACGATCTCTCAGCATGCCCGGCACAAGAAACAAAGCGGCGGCCACGGCCAGTTCGGCGACGTGCATCTGGACATCAAGCCACTGCCCAGGGGGTCGGGTTTCAACTTCGAACAAAAGATCTCGGGCGGCGTCGTGCCGCGACAGTACATTCCCGCCGTCGAGCATGGGGTTAAGGATTACCTGACCCGTGGACCGCTCGGTTTCCACGTCGTCGACGTCTCGGTGACCCTGACCGACGGCCAACACCATGCGGTCGACAGTTCCGACATGGCGTTCAGGGCGGCGGGCCAGTTGGCCATGCGCGAGGGCATGCCCAAGTGCAATCCAGTGCTGCTGGAGCCCATATTTCAGGCCACCATTTCAGTGCCCAATCAGTTCACATCGCGAATTCAACGCCTGGTCAGCGGGCGCCGCGGACAGATCCTGGGCTTCGACGCCAAGGACGGATGGAAGGGATGGGATGAGGTGTCTGTCCAGATGCCGCAGTCCGAAATGCACGATCTGATCAACGAACTGCGCTCCATCACCCAGGGCGTGGGCACTTTCGACTGCAAATTCGACCATCTCCAGGAATTGGCCGGGAAAGAAGCCGATCAGGTGGTCACCGCGCGAGCCGAAGCCCTGAAGTAAGCCCCCGGGCCTTCGCCGAGGTTGCGCTCTCTTAGGTTCAATCGACATTCAGGATTCACATTGAACTGAATATGTGATTCATAGACGTCCAGATATTTATGGTCTGGA